>NZ_JBNPVS010000020.1:0-155458 GCF_050434225.1 Paraburkholderia sp. GAS32
CAAATTCATCGATCTCTTCTGTCATTGCGATCGCCCGCAGTCTCTATTACTTCATACTACCAGGTATCGCTTTTTATTGACACAGTAAGACTAGGTATCGCAAACAAAACTGCGCAAGGAAGCTTGAGAAGATGATCGCGCAAGCCAATGAGAGTAACGCCGCGTGGGTATCGAGACTTGTGTCGATCCGGAAACGCAGTTCGCCAAAGCCGGCCGGCCACTGGAGAACCTGAAGTCGATACAGTCGTGCTGATCCAGCTCTTCCAGTGTCGATGGCAGTCCGTGCTTTTCGGCATAGGCACGGGATGCGCGGAGTACCATCTGCATTGGAATCAACAGTTTCGACGGGGCGCTCCGGTTTCATCTGACTATTTAGATTGTCGCCAAACTGGAAACACCGTGTGTACCTGTACCACCCTACCGTCACCCTCTGCGCTCATCTACCATTGAAGCGGCGTTGCCTCGTAGGCTAACCAGGAATCGGAGCGCGCGTCACGGACCTCGAGAGTGCACCATGGACAACAACAAGCTGGAAGCCCCCCCGCTCTCCCTCCTCGACAGGTATCGAGGCCGGGATTTTCATCCACTGTACACAACGACTGTCACCGTTTCGGGCGGCGAGACGGGACACGGCCGCGCATCTGGAGTGGCTCGTTCAGATGACGGAAATCTTGTTGTTGAACTGCGGCTGCCCGCTGAGTTCGGTGGACCCGGTAACGGGACCAATCCCGAGCAGCTGTTCGCGGCGGGCTTTGCCGCGTGCTTTCACGGCGCACTGAACCTGCTCGGGAAACGCGCCGCCATGGAGATCAACGAGACTGTTGTGGAGGTGCAGGTTTCGTTTGGTCGTGATCCCATGGACGGAGGCTATGCATTGGTCATCGACGTCCGGGTCCGGATGCCCGGCGTTGACCGACGCGTAGCGGAAGAGATGGTTCGAGCTGCCGAGCGCTTGTGCCCGTATGCAAAGATGGCCAGACAAGGGACCGTCAATATCGTGACCGTCGTTGGCTGACGTTATTGGCTGACCCAAGCGACGGTGGCGTGTGATCGTCTGTTGAAGACGTTCATTGCCACCGTCGCCACACATCGCTGACCCACTCTGCTCACCGCAACAGCTTTGGTGACGCCTACCGGTTAGCCGAGGGAAGCCTGCGGGTTGCCCGCTGCCAACGCTTCGGTACGGTTCGGCGCGGGCGGGTAGATCCACTGCGTGTTGATCATCTGTTTGCGCACCTTTCCTTCGGCGTGCGTCAGCTTGATCTGTCGATCCCAGCCTTCCGAGTAAACGGCACCCCATTCGCCAAGGTCGAGGCAAGTCGCATAGAACGGCTGTCTGTATTCCAGTGTCGGTACACCGATCAGGTCTGCAGCCACGTTGTGCCCGCCGAATTGCCCCATCACGATAGCGTGTTGACAGGACATCAATGCATAGTGCCCGTCATCGTCGCTTCGGGCTCGCGCCACATCGCCCGCTACAAACACATCGGGCGCTTCGGCCACGCGAAGATCAGGTGTCACCTCGACGCGCCCAAGTGGGTCAAGATGCGAGGAAACTTGCGCTGTCAGTGAGCTGGCACGCATTCCGCCCGCCCAGATCACGGTCATGGCTTCGATCCGGGTACCCGACGCAGTGTGAACCCCGTCCGCATCGACCGACACTACGCCAGATCCAAGTACCGCCTCGACGCCCAGCGAGTCAAAGGCTTCAGATACATACGGCCGAGGATTGGGACCTAGATCGGGACCAATGTCGTCCTGCGATCCGATCACGACGACACGAACCGCCGCGTCAGCACCAAATAGCTCGCGCATTCGCTTTGGCAATTCAGTAGCGACCTCGATACCCGTAAAGCCACATCCGACGACTGCGACAGTGTTGCGTGCTGGCGAATCCGGCAGTTTCACCAGCTCTGCGAAGTGATTGTCGAGCGCTACCGCGTCCTCAATGCGATCGACAGAGAATGCGTACTCCGCCAGACCTGGAACCGGTGGCTTGTTCAACCTGCTGCCACTGGTCAACAGCAACCGGTCATAGGCGAGCGAACGCGTTGACCCGTTGGCCGATACGACATTTACCGTCTTGTCATGAACGGATATCTCTTCGACACTGCCTTCCAGAAAATTCACGCCCACGGCGTCCAGCAGCGAACGCAGCGGTGCGGCCATCCGCTGCGGCTCGCTTTCGTATAGCCGCGGACGGATCTGCAATTCCGGTTTCGGGGAGATCAAGGTGATTTCAACGTCACTGTTCCTTACACCGGCACCATCGAGCACACGAGCTGCGCCTAGTGCGCCCCACACTCCAGCGAAGCCGGCACCTACTATCAAGATTTTCTGCGACATGATTATTGCCTTCGGTTGGAAAATTACGAAGTCGATGATAAGCACCGAACTCATAGCAACAGGTGCCTGGTTTGTTCATCGGCGAGTTCCGAGATGACTGAGCATGATTCCCGGACTCGGAGAACGATGGTGGCCGCAAGCCCAATCGACATCACAGACATCGCTTGCGCGGCACCGTCAGGGTGGATCGTAGACTCGGACATCGAGGGCCAGTAGCCCCGTGAGCGAACTCACCATGTTGCCTCGACGACAACAATCAACGAATATCTCTTTGCGCATGAAGATCCGCAGCCTGTCCGAAGTCGCCGCTCGAATGGCCAGGAAGAACACCGATGCGACGTGCAACCGCCAGACGAAACGCATGGCAGTGCGGAAACACTCGTGAGCACGTGGCCGACGGCCGCGTAACTGGGCGTGGATGGACATCTGTACAAAGAACGGATTCACCAAAGCCGGCTCGTTGTTTTGTGCGTGGTAGCATGGCCGGCATCATCGGACTCGACGCCGTCGCGTGCACCGCCGGTCCGGAGAAAGGAGGAGAGATGAGTTTGGGGTCGCATTCGACATCTTCCCAAGGTTCAAGCACCCGCAAGGAGCCCGTGGTCTATGTGGTCGACGACGACGAGTCGATTCGCTTCGCCCTCGGCGGTCTGCTGCGCTCAGTCGGGCTACGGGTGGAGACATTCGAATCGTCGCGGGACTTTCTCGCGTTCCCGAAGGGCGACTCCCCGAGTTGCCTGGTTCTCGATGTCAGGCTGCGCGGCGAAAGCGGCCTTGCCGTTCAGGAACAGATTGCGAAGAGCGGCGTGCGTATGCCGATCGTCTTCATGACAGGGCATGGCGATATCGCAATGACGGTCAAGGCGATGAAAGCCGGGGCAGTCGATTTCTTCGCGAAGCCGTTTCGCGACCAGGACATGCTGGATGCGGTTACCAATGCGTTGGCGCGCGACAGTGAGCGCCTCGCGGCCGAACAATCGACCGCGGCGGTTCGTGCCGCCTACGAATCGCTGACGCCGCGCGAGCGAGAAGTCATGGGGTTCGTCGTGGCCGGACTGATGAACAAGCAGATTGCCGCCGAGATGAATCTCAGTGAGATCACCGTGAAGATTCACCGTGGCCAGGCCATGAAAAAGATGGCAGCGCGATCCGTCGCTGATCTCGTCAGAAAATCGGAATCGCTGGGCGTCAATCCACAGCCCCAGAAGTCGTCTTGACAGGCGACATCGGGAGCGCCGTTCCGGCATGTCGTCGGTCCGCTACGGCAGATCCAGCGCGACGCTGAGCCAATGCGCAAAGGCGTCGGCATCAACCGGCTTGTCGAGTACAGCCAGTGCACCATTCGTCATGGCCTTCGCCTTCAGGTCGGCCGCCGGGAACGCCGTGATGAATATCGTCGGCGGCGCATATCCGAGTACCAGTATGCGGTCGCGCATCTCGACCCCCGACATGCCTGGCATCATGACGTCGGAGATCAGGCATGACGTCTCCGCTATGTAGCCGGATTGCAGAAATTCCTCCGCCGACGCGAACAGGCGTGTATGCCTACCGAACGAGCGCACGAGAGTCGCCATCGCAAGGCGGACGGCCTCGTCGTCGTCGACAATCGAAACTACCTGAGCGGAACACAAGACCAGCCTCGACTTTTAGAATAGGGAGTGCACGTAGCCAAAACACCGCCGCGCTCTGCAAGAACGCCACCGCGTGCTTCTACGATACCCAGCGTAATTCTCGTACCGATGACCGAGAATCATACAAACGTGTTAATGCGCCGCAAGCACATCGCTCAATCGTGCTTCAAGGTCGTCCAGGCCAGGTAAGGCCTGTGGGTCCGCTGCGACGGCAACCTCATACTTCAATATGACCGCGTACCGTGCATCGAACCGTGTGACGGGATCGCTCCACATTCGGATCGACACGCGCATGACACAGGCAAATGCGCGCCGTGTGGAGTTGCGAGACTGCCTTATCCATTGCGTGCCCGTCGACAACCCGGATCTGCGCAGCGCTTACGGCGTTGCCCCATGGACGGAAGCAACCGTTGATGCAGGTTCCAGCACCACTGCTCGCAATAGATGCTCGAAAATGGGGCGTCGGACGATCCGTGCCTGAAGCTCGCCGACACCTTGCGGGGGGTGTCCCCGTCCCGCGGGTTATACGTTTGTATGAGTGTTCGAAGCCTATGTACAGGCAGCGCCACCCGTCCGTAGAATGGTTTTGTGACGACCGCGCGCCTACCCTTGTCTCACGGCCGGTGCGCTCGCAACCCAGCGAAGCTTGGCGACCAGTCTCGAAGGGAAAAACCATGTTCAACGGACTGCACAACCGCATCCTGATCGGTGGAAATGCATGCGACGAGTACACGTTCGTAGGTGGCCTGGCAGAAACGTATATCGGCGAGCAGTGGATCTGCATCGTATTTGCTTGCAGTAACGGATGCAACGCAAAGCTCAAACGAATACGGTGAAGGAAGCGGGAGACATCAATGGATCAATCGGATACATTGCAGCGCGGCCTTCGCGTGGGCTTGCCCAGTAGCGCTGACGCCTTGTCTACCTGTTTCGCGACGAGCTACGCGGGGATCATCGCGTTCATGGCGGTCGCTACGGAGGGAAGCTTCGCCAAAGCCGGGGAACGATTGGGGGTTGGACGCTCGGCTGTCTGTCGAAATGTTCAGAAGCTTGAAATGCAGCTAAGCACTCGCCTGTTTCTCCGAACGACAAGGACAACAAGCCTGACGCAAGAGGGCGAGAGGTTCTTCGAGAACTGCAATCAGGGTGTGACCCATATCGTCGAGGCGATGAACGACATGCTGGATCTCCGCGAGGGTCCGCCTCGCGGCTTGCTTCGCATCAGTTCAACGGTTGGATTTGGACGCAAGGTGGTTGCCCCGTTGCTTTCCCGGTTTTCCAAGGCCTACCCAGATATCGCCGTCGACCTGCTTCTGGATGACAGGCCAGCCGATTTCGCTGCAGAACAGATCGATGTCGCGTTTCGCGACGGGTGCATCGAGGACTCCAGCATCATTGCGAAGCAGTTGATTCCCATGCAGATGGTACTCTGCGCATCCCGTGCCTACGCTGAAGAGCGGGGACTGCCATCGACGCTCGAAGAGCTGGGTCAGCATGACTGTATCAACTTCAGGTTCTCCAGCGGTCGCGTCTTCGAGTGGGAGTTCAAGGTAGAAGGCCATGTGCGAAAGTATCTGCCGACCGCCAGATTGACTTTCAGTGACGCAGACCTGGTGTTGACGGCAGTCCTGGATGGTCGTGGAATCGCCCAGATGCCCGGATATCAGATATGCGATTACATTGCACGCAACGAGCTTGTCATGGCTCTAAGGCAGCATGTGCCGGACGACCGGGGCCACTACATCTGCTATCTTTGCCGACAACACTTGCCGTCACGCATTCGCGTGTTTGTCGATTTCATGACGGAAGAGATTCGGGCGCTCGACCTGAATTACCTGACCGTGTTCAACGGGGATGACATCGAGACTTCCGCAGGTAAGATGGCGGCGTGAATCTGGCGTCGTCGCTGTGCGCGGCCGGCGCGATCATCCTCCAGGCGTCGTTCGCGACGCTGGCCTCCCACGCGCTGGACGCGTGTTTCCGCGATTGCTGACGGACGTAGCGCTGTCATCGGGGATGTGTGACGTGTCTGCTCCGCGCCCGGGAGTCTCGGCCGCCTTTGCCACGTTCATCCGACCACACTCAATGGCGCCTCGGTCGTCGAGGTGTATCATGCCGGAATTCCTGCACCTGCAGCGTTGGTAATCGATGAGATGCCATGCTGTAAATCGATTTCGGAGCGTACCCCGCGCCGATCATGCGGACGGATGTAGCGTCCAGACCAATGTCGGGTAGCAGTGTGCGGCAGATGAAGGCCTACATTTGTTTCCGGCGCCAATGGGTAACCTACTCCAGACCTTGTGGGACGATGGCGAGCGCGTTTTCTGCCGCGGGCAGCGCCCGGGCAAGGGCGACGGCCAAAACATCCTGCTTGTGCGGCCCGCCGCCGAACATCCACTACCGGCCAGCCTTGATCGCCTCACTCACGAGTTCGGCCTGAAAGACGAACTCGATGACGCATGGGCGGTGCGGCCGCTGGAACTGGTGCGCGAAGGCGGCCAGACCCTGCTCGTGCTCGAGGACCCCGGCGGTGAGCCGCTTGCGCGGCTGCTCGGCGCACCCATGGAAATGGGAATTTTTTTACGGCTTGCCGTGAGCATCAGCGCGGCGCTGGGCAAGCTCCACCAGCAAGGCCTTGTCCATAAGGATCTCAAGCCCACTCATATCCTGGTGAACTGCGCCGACACACAGGCGCGGCTCACCGGATTCGGTCTCGCCTCGCGGCTACTACGCGAGCGGCAACCGCCCGAGCCGCCCGAAACCATCGCCGGGACGCTCGCCTACATGGCACCCGAGCAGACCGGACGGATGAATCGTTCGATCGATTCGCGCAGCGACCTCTACGCTTTCGGCGTCACGCTTTACCGGATGCTGACCGGCGCACTGCCGTTTACGGCCGCCGACCCCATGGAGTGGGTGCACTGCCATATCGCCAGAAAGCCGGTGCCACCCAGCACGCGGATGGAGACCGTACCCGCCGCGGTCTCCCACATTGTCATGAAGCTGCTCGCCAAGACGGCCGAGGAGCGCTACCAGACTGCCGCCGGTGTCGAGCGTGATCTGCAGCACTGCCTGGCCGACTGGCAGCGTCAGCGCCGCGTCGATGCCTTCCCACTAGGCAAACACGACATGCCTGACCGGCTGCTGATTCCCGAAAAGCTGTACGGGCGGGAGCGCGAGGTCGACACCCTGATCGCCGCGTTCGACCGGATCGTCAGGAGCGGCGCGCCGGAACTAGTGCTCGTCTCCGGCTATTCAGGCATCGGCAAATCCTCGGTCGTCAATGAACTGCACAAGGTGCTGGTGCCGCCGCGGGGGCTCTTCGCATCCGGCAAGTTCGACCAGTACAAGCGAGACATCCCCTATTCGACGCTGGTGCAGGCTATTCAAAGCCTGGTACGGCCGCTGCTCGGCAAGAGCGACGCTGAGCTGGCGATCTGGCGCGGTGCGTTTCTGGAGGCGCTGGGCCCGAATGCGCGGCTCATGACCGACCTCATTCCTGAACTAAAGCTTATTATCGGTGACCAGCCGCCGATCCCGGCGCTTGATCCGCAGCAGGCGCAAAGCCGTTTCCAGTTCGTGTTCCGCCGATTCATCAGCGTATTTGCCCGGGCGGAACATCCACTTGCGCTCTTTCTCGACGATCTGCAGTGGCTCGACGCGGCGACACTCGACCTGCTCGAAGATCTATTGACTCAGGCGGACGTGCAGTACCTGATGCTGATCGGCGCTTATCGCGACAACGAGGTCGAAGCCGCGCATCCGCTAGCGGTCAAGCTTCAGGCCATCAGGAACGCGGGCGTCAAGATCGATGAAATTGCACTGGCGCCGCTCGCCAGTTCGCATGTCAGACAGTTGATCGCGGACGCGCTTCACAGAGAGCCGAAACGCATCGAGCCCCTGGCTCAACTGGTGCATGACAAAACCACCGGCAATCCGTTCTTCGTGATTCAGTTTCTCTATTCGCTTGCCGAGGAGGGCTTGTTCCACTTCGACCATGACGCGGCGTGCTGGTCCTGGGATCTCGATCGCATTCGTGCCAAGGGTTACACCGACAATGTCGTGGACCTGATGGTTGGCAAGCTGACCCGCCTGCCGGCGGAGACGCAGCAGGCGTTGCAGCAGCTTGCCTGTCTCGGCAACGTCGCCGGGATCACGAATCTTTCGACCGTTCTCGGCATCCCGGAGGCGCAGCTCCACGCGGCGTTGTGGGAGGCGCTCCGTCATGAGCTGGTCGAGCGGCTGGACGGATCCTGCGCGTTTGTTCACGACCGGATTCAGGAAGCCGCCTATTCGCTGATCCCCGAAGCCTCGCGCGCCGAGGCCCATTTGCGGATCGGGCGGCTGCTCGCTGCGCAGACGCCCCCGGAAAAGCAGGAGGAGTCGATCTTCGAGATCGTGGGTCAGCTCAATCGCGGCGCCGCGCTGATCACCGAGCAGGACGAACGGGAGCAACTGGCCGGTTTCAACCTGCTCGCAGGCCAGCGCGCCAAGGCGTCGACAGCCTATGCCTCGGCGCTCACCTATCTCGTCACCGGTGCGGAACTATTGAACAACGATTGCTGGGAGCGCCGGCATGGAGAGATCTTCGCGCTGGAACTGAATCGGGCCGAATGCGAATTTTTGACCGGGCAGTTATCGGTCGCAGACGAGCGCCTCACGGCGCTGTCGAATCGCGCCACGACAACGGTCGAACAAGCCCTCGTCGCGAGCCTGCACATCGATGTCTGCACGACCCTCGATCAAAGCGACCGCGCGATCGCTGTTTGTCTCGCCTTCCTCCGGCGCGTCAGCATCGAGTGGCCGCCCCATCCGACCGACGAGGAGGTGCGGCGCGAGTACGATCGCATCTGGTCGCTGCTTGCAGGCCGGACCATCGAGGAACTCATCGATTTGCCGCCGATGGATGATCCGGCATCCCTCGGGACTGCCGGTGTTCTGAGTAAGGGTTTCTCGCCGGCCTTGTATACCGATGCGAACCTGGCTGCCCTCATGAGCTGCAAGGCGGTCAGTCTCAGCCTCGAGCGTGGCAACTGCGATGCGTCCTGTTTCGCCTATGTCATGCTCGGCAAGATAGCCGGACCGCGTTTCGGCGACTACCAGGCCGGATTCCGACTCGGACAGCTCGGCTACGAACTGGTCGAGCGACGCGGGCTAAAACATCTTGAGGCGAGAACGTACGCTTGCTTTTCCGCTTTCGTCGTGCGCTGGATGAAACACGTGCGGGCTTGCCGTGATCTGCTGCGCCGCGCGTTCGAAGCGGCGAACCGCATCGGAGACCTCACGTCTGGGGCCTACGCGTGCAACAATCTGAATTCGGACCTCCTCTTCGCCGGCGAGCCGCTGCCTGAGGTGCAAGGCGAAGCCGAAAATGGCCTCGCGTTCGCCGAGAAGGCACGGTTCGGTCTTGTCATTGACATCATCACCACGCAACGCTCGCTGATCCGGACTCTCCGGGGACTCACGCCGCAATTTGGCTGCCTTGACGATGAGCAGTTTGATGAACTTCGGATCGAGCGTCGTTTTTCAGAAAATCCGGAACTGGCGATCGCTGCGTGTTGGTACTGGATCCGGAAATTGCAGGCACGCTATCTTGCAGGCGACTATTCGGTTGCCATGGATGCCGCATCGAAGGCGCAACCCCTGCTCTGGACCTCATCCTCGTTTTTTGAGGAAGCCGAATATCACTTTTACGGTGCGCTGGCCCACGCCGCGTTGTGCGACTCCGTCCCGGTCGGCGAGCACCCACAGCACCTGGACGCTGTAGCGGCGCATCACAGGCAACTGAAGATCTGGGCGGAGAATTGCCCGGACAATTTCGAGAACCGCGCCGCACTGGTCAGTGCCGAGATTGCCCGCATCGAAGGCCGCGTGATCGACGCCGAGCAGTTCTACGAGCAGGCCATCCGCTCGGCACAGGAAAGCGGCTTTGCCCATAACGAGGCGCTCGCCAACGAACTCGCGTCCCGATTTTACGCGGCACGCGGTCTCGAGAAGATTGCCCGTGTGTATTTACAGGACGCCCGCTACGGCTACCTGCGTTGGGGAGCAGACGGAAAGGTAAGGCAACTCGAGGAGAGGTATCCGTACCTGGCGACGGAAGAGCCCACGCCCGGGCCGACGACCACGATCGCAGCGTCCGTTGAACACCTCGACCTCGCGACCGTGATCAAGGTGTCGAAGGCCGCCTCGGGCGACATCGTTCTGGAAAAGCTGATCGACATGGTCATGCGTACGGCAATTGAACAGGCGGGCGCGGAACGAGGTCTGCTGGTTCTGTCGGACGGCGGCGAACAACGGATAGCGGCAGAAGCGACGACAGGCGCTGAAGCGACCCAGTTGCAACTGCGCGATGTGCCGGTGAGCGCGGCGATGCTGCCGGAGTCGATCGTCTACCATGTCTTGCGCACCGGGGAGAGCATCTTCATCGACGATGCCGCAGCCGAGTCGTCGTTTTCTGCAGATCCCTACATCCGTGCGCATGGCGGCCGTTCCATTCTCTGCATGCCCCTAATGAATCAGGCGAAGCTCACGGGCGCGCTCTACCTCGAAAACAATCTGGCAGCCCGCGCGTTCAGCCCGGCCCGGATCGCCGTACTGAAGCTGCTGGCCTCGCAGGCCGCAATTTCGCTGGAAAATGCCCGTTTGTATCGCGACCTCGCAGAACGTGAAGCGAAGATCCGGCGTCTCGTCGACGCCAACATCATCGGAATCATCGTCTGGAATGCCGATGGTGACATTCTTGAAGCCAATGACGCATTTCTTCACATGGTGGGATACGAGCGGGACGATCTTGTCTCCGGTCGCGTACGCTGGAGGAATCTGACACCGCCGGAATTGCATCAAGGCGATGAACAAGCCCTGGCAGAGGCCATGCAGACAGGGCGCGCGCAGCCCTTCGAGAAGGAATACATCAGAAAGGATGGCAGCCGTGTGCCTGTCATGGTCGGCGCGGCCACTTTCGAGGCGAGCCGGAAGGAAGGCGTCGCCTTCGTG
This sequence comes from Paraburkholderia sp. GAS32, assembly GCF_050434225.1. Lineage (NCBI taxonomy): Bacteria > Pseudomonadati > Pseudomonadota > Betaproteobacteria > Burkholderiales > Burkholderiaceae > Paraburkholderia > Paraburkholderia sp. GAS32. The sequence continues at coordinate 10,974 of NZ_JBNPVS010000020.1, forward strand.
CTCGATCTGACCGAGCGCAAGCAGGCGGAGGAAAAGGTCCACGAGAGCGAGCGGCGCTATCGCGAGGTGCAGACGGCGCTGGCGCACGCGAACCGCGTGGCAACCATGGGGCAACTTACTGCCTCGATCGCTCACGAAGTCAATCAGCCAATCGCCGCGACAGTGACCAACGCTCAGGCTGCGCTGCGGTGGTTGGGCGCACAACCTCCTGACATCGACGAGGTCGAGCAGGTGCTCAGCCGCATTATCAAGGATGCCAATCGGGCGGGGGACGTGCTCGGGCGGATCCGTGGGCTGATCAGGAAGACGCCGCCGCAGAAGGAACCTGTGGACATCAACGAAGCGATCCGCGAGGTGATCGAGCTTACCCGTGGCGAAGCCACGAAGAGCGGCGCCTCAGTGCAAACTCAACTCGCTGAAGGTTTGCCATTCATCGAAGGAGACCGTGTCGAATTGCAACAAGTGCTCCTCAACCTGATCGTCAACGCGATCGACGCGATGAGTGGTGTCAGTGATGGCGTACGGCAATTGCTTATCGGCACAGGAAAAGCCGATTCGAACTGCGTGCTCGTGACAGTACGCGATTCGGGACCGGGCTTTGCTCCGCACACCGCCGAGAGCGTCTTCGCCCCCTTCTACACCACGAAGCCTACGGGTTTGGGGATGGGGCTGTCGATCTGCCGTTCGATCATCGACGCGCATGGCGGTCGATTGTGGGCGAGCGCAAACCAACCCAGCGGCGCGGTCGTTCAATTCACCGTGCCCGCCCATCCAGCCTTTCTATCGTGATTGCCGCGCAGCGCGAGGACCTCCTGCAGTTCGGGCCTGCGCCGACGTTCGAATGTCCGAGCGCGCGTGCAGACTAGTGTCCGCAGATCGCGTGTGCTGCAAAAGGGCGGCACTTTCCACTGGGTGAAAGCCCTTGAGCCTGCCTTCGATTGGTGCCGGGCGGGCAACACCGCGTGTCTGTTTGCGTGTCTACCGCAACAGGTGCCGCACGCCTACGATGACGATGTGCTTTAACGAGCCTGGCGCATGCTCAGGGTACCTCCGACCGGCAACACCGAGTATGGCCGCGCGCCGGGAACCCGTTGCACGACGGACAGTGCGTCGCACAGCGCCAGCTATCTGTAGCCATCTGTCTCAAAGCAGCCCGAGCGCCGGTCACTAAAGTGCACGTCGAGAGGGGGAGGTCGCGGATCAGATCGACTCAGCCGCGATAAGACCCAGATTTCTAAGCGACCAACTGACCATCATGCGTACCATCCAGATTCTGCTTCAAACGACCATCCTGCCTAACGACGACGACTGGTCGATTGCGCGGTTCAGCCGCCTGGCAGAACTACTGCGAACGCATCAAGCTTCCGAAGGGCGCGTGACGTTCAATGTCGTTGCTCGGGACCGCGAGCGGCTCGGGCAACCGGACCCGATTCTTTCTCGTCTCGATGAAACCGGGTTCGACGAGTTGTGGCTGTTTGCCGTTGACGAAGGCGACGGTCTGACCTCCGAAGATTGCGAGGGGATCACGCGATTCCGACGGGCAGGTCGTGGTTTGTTGGTCACCAGGGATCACATGGATCTGGGCAGTTCGCTGTGCAGTTTGGGCGGCGTGGGCAAGGCACACCACTTTCACACGCGCAATCTAGATCCCGACCGATCCAGACGTGTGGCCGACGACCCGTTCTCAACCCACATCTCCTGGCCCAATTTTCACTCGGGCACAAACGGAGACTTTCAGGAAGTCACGATCGTTGGACCCACACATCCCGTATTGGCGGACCCTGACTCTCCTTGCGGCGCAATCCGGTTCCTGCCCGCACACCCCCATGAGGGCGCCGTTGACGCTCCTGACGACGAACCAGCTCGAGTGATCGCACGAGGCAAAAGCAAAGTAACAGGAAAGAGTTTCAATCTTGCAGTCGCATTCGAACCTTCGGTCCGGGGAGGTCCCGCAGTCGCCCAAAGTACCTTTCATCATTTTGCCGACTACAACTGGGACTCGCGACTTGGTTGTCCGAGCTTTGTGACCGAACCTCCTGGGAACGGGATGCAGACCGAGCGGCAAGCTCTGCGGGACATCCACCGTTACTCGGTCAACGTCGCGCTGTGGCTGGCTGGAGCGCTCTAAAGCTATTTGCGCCGAGTAGGACTATCGAAGCGAGCCATCGGGGCTGCGGCGAGTTCCAATCGCGACTTGGCGAGTTCCATGAGTTCCGTGACCAGCGTGTCAGCGGTCGACGTATTCAGGAGATACTTGCGCGATCTGTTCCATCACACTTCATGCCAGAAGGTTCATGCGATCACCCGTCGTTTGTTGCTTTTCAGGCAACATGAAAACCGCAGTGCGCAGTCTTCTATGCCGAACAAGATACGCATACGATAGCGTTCAGATTCGCTTCGTGCGCCATCAGCGCAGACGATTTCTGAATCACCAGGAAAAGGGCACTGACAAACCTCATGCAGGTCTTTCCCGCTCGAGTGTTACGACCACGACGAAATCATTTTCTCAGGATCATAAAATGTTTTCCCATGAGCTGCTTTCTCAGTATGGAGCGTTGATCGTATTCTTCAGCGTGCTTGCCTCATCGCTCGGTCTGCCGTTTCCTTCCATCACGACGCTAATGACGATCGGCGCGAGCATCGCCAGTGCGAGATATGACCTCGCGCGTACGCTGCTTCACTTCGTCATTCTGCTCGGTGCCGCCGTTTCCGGTGGTGTTCTTGGCGATTTTCTCTGGTTTCAAGGCGGCAAACGCTACGGCAGACGCACCCTCCAGTTGGTATGCAAACTGTCGTTCACGGGGCAACGATGTGTTACAAGATTCGAGTACTTCCTTTCTCGACGTGGTGCGCGTGCGTTGATGATTGTCCGCTTTGTGCCCGGGCTTTCGCTGATCGCCGTTCCTCTTTGCGGAGCGATGGCGATCAAAACGCGTTCCTTTCTATTGCACGACTGCGCCAGCGTAAGCATATGGGCATGCGCTGGCCTCCTCGCGGGCGCGTTTCTGCCCGGTCGACTCGCCCCATTGTTCGCACACCTCCATCAATCTGGATGGCAGATGCCATTGTTGGGCATCGTCGCGGTGGTTCTCCTTTGCTATCTGTGGCTTGCTCATAGGGCTCTCACACGAACCCCGATGGCAGACAGGCCACCGGGCACGCCCCCCTGTACCGCCGGCATCGCGGGCTATTGCTGATGGATAACGTATCAACTATATGTTGATGAGCGTCTGATCGACCGTCTGCTGAGTCTTGATCGTCTGTGCATTTGCCTGGTAGTCGCGCTGCGCCGTAATCAAATGAACAAGCTCCGCCGTCAGGTCCACGTTTGAGTCTTCGGTCTCACCGCCTTGCAGCACCCCATGATTGGTTGAACCGGGAGTGGAGATTTGAGCAACGCCAGATTCAGACGTCTGCGCATACGCGTTGTTTCCGAGATTCACGAGACCATTCGCATTGGCGAAGGTCGCGAGCACCACCTGGCCAAGGGCAAGCGTGGTGCCGTTCGAAAACGAGCCGGTCAATACGCCGTCAGGACCAACGGAGAACGACGTGAGTTGCCCTGAACTATTGCCGTCTGGCTGCAAACTGATTACGCCGTTCTTCCCGCCGTACTGCGTCGTACCTGTTAAATCCAGCGACAAGGATTGCGTCGTGACCCCACCGTCCGCACCGTTAGGGATGGTGAAGCTAAGGTTGGAAGCGCCAGGCGAAGTCAGGCGGCCCGAATTGTCAAACGTGATTGCTCCCAGATCGCCTGCCGGGTTCGGACCGACTGGAGTCAATGACGAACCCGAGGTCGCGTACACCTCATAAGAACCCGTTGCTTTTTTCAGTCACTTCCATGGTTGTCACGGACAACGACAACGTATCAATGATTCCCTGACTATCAGGCCTCTGCGCCACGAAGCAGGGAGCGGCGAAGTCGACATTCCATTCATTGACGCACACGAGACACGTCTCGAAGCCGTTCAATTCAGTTGGATCGCCGTGAACCGTAGTTAAGGGCACGGTTGAGTGCTTGTTCTTTGCGGGCGTCGGTTCCGGTTCGTTCAACTGCGCCGGAAAGAACGATGCTCTGATTTTCGGCTCCGCGTCGGGAGCGCGTGTCTGGCGCTCGTCCATTGCGAGCCTTACACGACCAATATTTACATCGCCGCCTTGAATATGGTTTCGACTGTGGTCGCGGTGCGTGAATGACGCGGCAATTTTCGGGGTTGCGATACGTGTCACTTCTCGGGACTCGTTGGCGAGGCTGAATTAACAGGCAATCGTTGCTTGCGACGGCGATCGTGCGCACATCATGAACTCCGTATCGCAAAAGAAGAACTGATAGATTCCAACGTCATGACCGGTAGATGTGAAGCTCCAACGGGAAGGCGCAGACGCGAGCGATCCACCGTCGTATGGTCTCTTCCTTTGGGGGCGCCCAATGCAAACGAAAATTTGCAGCAGTGGTTATACAAGGCATTAAGCCAGGCGATCATCACTGGCCGCTTGCCCCAAGGCGCTCTCCTCCCGGGTACGCGCACACTGGCACAACAGTACGGTCTTGCCAGGGGCACAGTCGCCGGAGCGTACGAACAATTGCTGTCGGAAGGTTATCTGGTGGCCCGCACCGGAAGCGGTACTCGGGTGAGCACCGCATTGCCCGACCACACATTTCCGTGTAACGCAGTGGCTTCACGGCAAACTGTCGCCGGCGACGAACCAGCAAAGGAACTACACGTTCCATGGATCAAGCGGCTCAGGGAGCATGATCCCCCCTTTCCGCTCTCTGGAGCGAACTCACTACCGCAGCCATTCTTTCCGCACCGTGGCGATATTCGCCTGTTCCCAGTCGATCTATGGCGGCAACTTCATGTACGGCAATTGCGCCCGTCGCGCCTGCTTACGCTCAACGACACAAGTCCTGGCGGTTTGCCCGCGTTGAGATTCGCCATCGCGGAACATCTGGCGATCGCGCGCGCAGTGAGAGTGTCGCCGGACCAGATCGTCATTGTGGGCGGTGTGCAACAGGCTCTCGACCTTTGCATGCGCCTGCTGAGCAAGCCTGGGGATTCCGTCTGGATGGAGGACCCCGGATATATGGGCGCGCGACAGATCATGCATGCGAGCGGCGTTCGGGTGGTTGATGTGCCCGTTGACCGGGACGGCCTCCGCGTGCAGGAGGGCATACACATGGCGCCGTCGGCTGTCCTCGCCTATGTCACTCCGTCGCGACAGGCTCCGCTGGGCATGCCGTTGTCCGCAGAACGGCGTTCTGCCTTGCTTCGCTGGGCGGCTTCGAATGATGCAATCATTTTCGAGGACGACTACGACAGCGAGTACTGCTTTCTCTCAAGACCACTTCCAGCGCTCCGGAGTCTGCCGGGCGCCGATTCCCGCGTAGTATTGGCGGGAACATTCAGTAAGCTGATGTTTCCCTCGCTACGGCTTGCCTTTGTCGTTTTACCCCCGCGTCTCGTCGAGCCGTTTATCCGGGCGACGCCAGTCACTGACCGAAGTGCTAACGGCTTGACACAGGCCGTCATGGCGGACTTTTTCGGCGACGGACATTTCGATAAGCACATGCGTCGCACCAGAAAGATCTATGCGACTCGCGCACAGGCGTTCGAACACACGGCTCTGAAACACTGGCAGGGCTTGATCGACTTCCCGCCGGCTTCAGCCGGTCTGGACGTTGTGGGCCGCCTGCCGCAGCTCGATGAGCGCACTGCCGTTCGAAGATTGAAGTTGGCCGGTGTCGACGCGGCGCCGTTGGGCCGATACACTCGGCGCCATAGCGTGGGCCAAGGTCTGGTGATGGGTTTCGCGCCCTTTAGTGAGGATGAAATGGACCGGGCCGCGCAACGCATGGTCGCGGCCTTACGCGAGAGCACATGAGCAGCTCAACCGAGGCAAGCTGGCGCGTGTTGCCGCCGCTTATGGCAACGTCTGAATGCTTCCGTTTCTCTGCGGCATATGCATCTGGGCCCGCTTTCGCTGCGCAGATCCGCCGGAACTGGAATCGGCCAGCCAAGACCCAAACACTGATGCCAGCGCCAAGCCAAACAGGTAAAACCAGAGCGTCGCCACACGAGCGTGCTTATTTCTCCGGCACGAGAACAGGCGCGCCTTTGTCCTTCAGAAGAAGCACGATGAACTTCGCCGGTTGGGTCTGGCTCGCGTTACGCCCGACGGTGTGTACATCGTTGGGACCTTCATAGAAGGTCTGCCCAGGCGTGAGCGTGACTTCCTTGCCGCCCTTGACCTGCATCACGATCGATCCCTCCAGCACATAGACGAAGGCGTGCGCGTGATGCCGATGAACTGGATCGACAGAACCCGGTGGATAGGTCACGGTGATCATCAGCGCTTCCTTGCCGGGATAGTCGTCGAGCGGCTTTGTCATCAGCGGTGTCACAACGGCTTCGGGAGCCGCCGCACAAGCCACGCCGATATGTGCGCCCGCGACGACGAGCATTGCGATTGCGGTGTTCTTTAGTGAAAACATGGTCTGCCTGCCAAATAACGCGTCCCGCACATGCGGGACGAAGGTGGAAAGGAATGGAAGAACCAGACGGTTCAGGCGAGATTCGTCTTGTCGAGGCCGAATGCCTTGTCGGCCGAACCCGGCACGGTCCTGAACGCTACGTTCGCGCGGTTCCAGGCGTTGATGGACATGACTTCGTACGTCAGGTCAGACAGTTCCTTCTCTGAGAACTGCGTACGTACATGTTCGTAGATATCGTCGGGCACGCCAGGCTCGGCAAGCTTGGTCAACGCTTCAGTCCACGCCAGTGCGGCGCGCTCGCGCGGCGCGAAGAGCGTCGATTCGCGCCAGATTGCCAGGTGATGGAGACGCAGTTCACGCTCGCCGTGCAGGCGTGCTTCCTTTACGTGCATGTCGACGCAAAACCCACAGCCATTGATCTGCGACGCCCGGATCGAAATGAGATCGCGGATCGATTCTTCGATTGCGCTGTCCTTCAGTTGATTGCTGAATTCAAGGAGTTTCTTGAACAACTCCGGCGATTGCTGAATGTAGTTGATACGCTGTGTCATGGACTTCTCCTGGTGAACACTCGCGCTTAGCGGATGTCGTTAGCGGCAATGCGCCGCACGAAGTCATCGTAGGCCGCCGTGGCGTAGCGCGGTAGGCCCGCAAACGGGCTCACGGTGTTGTCCCTTTGGCACCAATCAAACGCAACCTAGCGCAGGCAGGCCGGAGAAATATCAGCGTTCAGGTGTTGCAGTGTGCCGCGGCGATACGCGCCAGCTTGTCGGGATTGCGCTGCACGAGAATACGGACGATGCGCGCGCCGTCTGTTTCGAACGACTGCGCCGATTCGAGCTTGCCTTCGACAAATCGCAGCAGCGCCCATTGACCGTTGAGCATCACGAGCTTGATGCTGAGTTCGCTGCCGTAGCGCCGGCAAGCAGCATAGAAAAGCTGTGCGATGCGCCGGCCGCCAACCATCGGTTTCGGGAAGCTCGGCACCTTGCCGCCGCCGTCGCCGATCAGCATCGCGTCGTCAGCCAGCAAGGCATTGATCGCAGTGAAATCGCCGCGCTCCAGCGCCTGTGCGAAGGTCTGCAGCAGGCGGAGATGGGTTTCGCGCGGCACAGCATAGCGTGCCCGTTCTTCGCGTAGTTGCGCTTTGGCGCGGCTGACCAGTTGGCGGCACGCGGCCTCCGTCTTGCCGATGGCTTCAGCGACCTCATCATAGTCCGCGTCGAATACCTCGCGTAGCAGGAACGCTGCGCGTGCCTCCGGAGTCAGCCGCTCGAGCAGCATCAGAAAGGCCACGGATACGTCGTCGGCGCGTTCCCTGACCCCTTCTGGCGTAGCAGACGGGTCAGTCATTTCAGGTTCCGGCAACCATATACCCGAATAGTGTTCACGCTGAATTTTTACCGCGCGAAGACGGTCGATGCACAGGCGCGTCGCAACTGCGACAAGCCACGCTTCAGCATTTTCGATGGCCTCCCGCGGCGCCGCATGCCAGCGCAGCCAGACGTCCTGCACGATATCCTCGGCCTCGGCAATTGACCCCAGCATCCGATACGCAATCTTGTGAAGCCGAGGGCGAAGCCCATTGAAGGCACGCGCGTCGTCGTTCATGAACAGATCTCTCCAGCCGTGTGAATACATGAGCGCCAGTCCGACAACTCTCTGACACCAGGATATTGCCACGCATGGAATTGAGATCGTCGTGTGAGACGTCGTTGGCCGGATGGTCCGAGCATAATGCGGTGCCGGAATCGAACCTGGCCGTCATCATATGCATGTCTTGTCCTCAACATAAGACCAAAAACGGGCGCTTCCGTGTTGTCTGAAGAACAACAATCACAACTTGAGTCAACCGTTTAGCATGAAGTCTGACGGAAGATTTTTCGGTCATATGTCACAAAAGTCGAGCGTGCAACGTCTTAGGGGAGGAGCGGTCCGGTCAGTGTCAATTGGGCGCAGAACGTGGCACTGGGTGCGCACGTTGTCCGCGTCTTTTTTCATTACTCACCTGCGGTAGCCTAAGACACACAAAATGCATCTTGGAAAATCCTATAAGCTATTGGAGTTCTTGATCTGGACTCGACGACAGATCTACGGACTTCTCGTTTGCGGTTCCGTACCGGTCGCTCTGTACAAGTTTTTCGCTCTTACATGGCTGTCGGTACCTCTGACGATTGTGGTTCTGCTCGGAACCGCGACGTCGTTTATCGTTGGCTTCAAAAACGTTCAGACATACAACAGAGCAATGGACGCCCTCGACATCTGGATTGACATATTGAGCAGAAGCCGTCGCTGGGGCCAAATCGCACGCGATCTTGTCAAAGACGAAGACATTTCCCGAAAACTGGTGTATCGACACCTTGCCTGGCTGACCGCGCTGCGATATGAGCTACGTCGACCCCGTATCTGGGAAAGCACGAGCAAGCGTTCCAACGCTGAATATCGTCGGTTCTATCGCGTGCCGGAGTGGGAAAGAGACATTAGCGAATTATTGCCAGAATATTTGTCTCCGTCGGAAACAACGCAAGCGCTTTCCTCCACTTCTATCGCTACATTCGTGCTGAGCCTGCAAGGCGCTTCGCTCAAGATGCTTCACATTGCGGGGCACCTGAATTCAAGTTTCTACATGGAGCTTCAACGGGCGGTTGGGGATTTCATTGATCTCCAGTCAAGATCGGAACGTTTCAAGAATTTTCCCTATCCACGTCAATATGCAACAGTCAGTTCGCTATTCGTGAGGTTTTTTTGTTTGCTTTTCCCATTCGGGCTGCTTCACGAATTCGATAAGCTGAATGATGGAGTGAGTGGCTTCATGCATGGCAACATGGTATGGCTGGTGGTGCCATGCAGTGTCGCAGTATCGTGGATGTACACGTCGCTCGAACAGGTTGGGGAAAGCACGGAGAATCCGTTTGAAGGCGGCGCAAATGACGTTCCCATTTCAACGCTGTGCAGCATCATTGAGCGCGATCTGAAGGAGATGCTCGGAGAACGTGCCGACGATCCATCGAGCCAGACAATCATTGCGCTATAGAGAGTTCAGTGTCTTTGTTTAGTAGATCCTCTGTAGCGCGAGAGTCGTCATAGCCCGAGGTAAGATTGACGCGGCCAAGGTTTGCTCAAAGGAAGGCATCATGGGTGGAGCAGCCGGTCAGAAAGCGGGCGACAGACGCCAAGCTCCGCGGAGTGTGAATCCTGGCGTCCGTCGAAGGTCTATCGCCCGGGCTCGACGAGCATGCCTGGATGATCTGCCTGCGATCGGCGGCAACAAACACACGTGGTCCGAGAACCGGGCTCCCCAATGCCCATCGCTCGTACCCGTGGGCAACGCGATGGCCTATTGGTGACACCGCTTTTCACGGTGACTGCGTCGAATTCGGCTAGCGACACACTGCGTCCGCCTGATGGCTTGGTCGAATCGCACATTCTTGGCTCTATCGACCAAGCCGTGCGCTGGGTATCGTGAGCGTCGTTCCTCGTGGAGACGCACATGCCTGCCTCGCTTCGCTTCGTTCACCTCGACACGCCTGATTCGCTGCTGTCCGCATTCGACGTCATGCGTCAGTTGCGCCCGCGTCTGACGGACGCGCACTCGTTCGCCGCGCAGGTGGCGAGGCAGCATGCCGAAGGCTATCGCCTGCTCGCTGCGTCCGACGCGGGCAAAATCGTCGGCCTCGCCGGTTATCGCACGCTGACCAATCTGCTGTATGGCCGCTTTGTCTATGTCGACGATCTGGTTGTCGATGGCAGGCTGCAGCGAGGCGGCATCGGTGCCCAACTGCTCGACGCGGTACGGCAGATTGCGCATGATACCGGCTGCGCGGAATTCGTACTCGACACGGGCCTGCACATGCCGCTTGCGCAACGCTTCTATTTTCGCAATGGGCTGCTCGCCCGAGGCATGCATTTCGTCGAACCACTCGCCCCTCTTTCGCATCCAATAGCGGCGAACGCGCGCGGCAGCCGGATTTCCTGACACCTTATCTGCGCGACGCGTTCGGTTCGATCGGCATCCACAGCGTGCAGTTTCTTCTCTTGCAGGGACTTGTGATGGGCGAAGCGACGGTAGCTGAGGCGCTCGATTCGGCGCGCGTTCAACTCACCGGCGATGCGGTGCTCGCCTCGCTCGCCGCACAGGCGGTCGGCAGCGCGAGCACGCCGGCGGGTACGGTTGCGCAAGACGCTTAAAGCATCCCTGTCGCATCGAGCAAAGGCATGCCGCGCCGCACTTCTCCGGGATCTGGACACATGCCCCTCGCGTCAGCCGTCCAGACACGCGCGCAACGTTCGCGCGAGACGGCCGCCTCACGCGCATCGGCAATGTTCGCGAAGCCCATCACGAGGCCGCGCAGCGTGCGCCGCGCGCGGCCGTTCGCGTACCAGATCGAAAGCGGCAGCACCGCGAGCCCCGCCTTGCGGGCGCAGGCGGCGACGGCGACATCGTCGACCGGGCCATCGGGGCCTTCGGCGAACTGCACCGCGATTCAGTGCTCTGCCTGCCCCGCGCGTCCTGAACGCCTTGCGCACGCGACGAGTGTATCGCCGATGCCGGCAGCGACGTCGATACGAAGGTGCCCGCCGCGCCGCGCATCTGCAGGTAGCCCTCGTCGACGAGGATCGTGTAGGCGAGCTCGACCGTGCCGCGCGCCGTGCTCAGTTGCGTGGCGAGACCGCGCAGCGCAGGCACGCGATCGCCGGGACGCAGATGCCCCGCGGCGATCGCGGTCCTGAAACGCTCGCAGATCTGCAGATAGATCGGCAACTGCTGCCGCCGATCGATTTCGATGGTCAATGCGGGAGTCGGTACGGTCATGAGGGTCTCGCAGGCAAGGGGAGCGGCAATCGACATGGACTAGTCGGATCGACAATTCTTGGCACTTTTAGATAGAGCATGATTCTTCCACAATGGCCTCACGCGATGCGACGGCGGCGAACACTTTCACGCAATACGATGCCCGCCAGCGCCTCACATGTTCAGTTACTTTCATCTGGAGAATCTGCCATGAAGATCGTCGTAATCGGTGGTTCCGGCCTGATCGGCTCGCGTGTGGTCACGCTGCTCAGCGAAGCGGGTCATGAGGCGCTTGCCGCGTCGCCGCGCACCGGCGTAAACGCCGTTACGGGCGAAGGCCTGAGCAACGCGCTCGTGGGCGCAGACGTCGTAGTGGATGTGACGAACGCGCCATCGTGGGAGCCGCAGGCGGTGCTCGACTTTTTCCGCACCTCGGCCCGTAACCTCGGCAAAGCCGAAGTGGCCGCAGGGGTACGTCATCACGTCGCGCTATCAATCGTCGGCTGCGACCGCACGCCGGAGAACGCGTATTTCGTTGCCAAGGTTGCACAGGAAGAAGTGATCGAAGCGGCGGGCGTGCCGTACACGATCGTGCGCGCGACCCAGTTCATGGAGTTCATCGGCGGTATCGCGGATTTCAGCACGGTCGGCGGCACGGTGCGCGTCGGCGACGGCCTGTTCCAGCCGATCGCCGCGGACGACGTCGCGGCGAGCCTCGCGCAGATCGCGCTCGCCGCGCCGCTGAACGGCACGGTCGAGATCGCCGGCCCGGACCGCGCGCCCTTCGCGGAGATCGTCACCCGTTATCTGAAATCGGTAGGCGACGCCCGCCCGGTGGTGACGGATCGCGATGCGCTGTACTACGGCGGCCGTGTCGAGGAGCAATCGCTCGTGCCGCTCGGCGATGCGCGGATCGGCCGCGTCAGTCTCGACCAGTGGCTGGCGCAGGCTAAAAAGGGTTGATTGCAGGTTTGTGCGAAATCTGAATCAACGCGCCTACATTTGACTTGATCGGCGCCATCGGCCCGATGGGCGTTGAAGCCGAACAAAATTTTCTGGGTAAAACATGAGCACGTCACAAAAGGTTGTCGTCGTTACCGGCGCATCGCAAGGTATAGGCGCCGAAGTCGTCAAGGCGTTTCGTAAGCTCGACTACCGCATTGTTGCGACGGCACGTTCGATCAAGCCGTCGGACGACGCGAACATCCTGACCGTCGCCGGCGATATTGGTGACCCGGCAACCGCCCAGCGTGTCATTTCCGAAGGTGTTGCACGATTTGGCCGGATCGACACGCTGGTGAACAACGCCGGCATATACATCGGGAAGCCCTTCACCCAACATACCGCCGAAGACTACGCCGCGGTTGTGAATGTGAATATCGCGGGTTTCTATCACATCACGCAACTCGCCATCGCCGAAATGGAAAGGCATTCGAGCGGCCACGTGGTGAGCGTGACCTCCAGCGCCGTTGACGCTGCAATCAGCGGCGTGCATTCGGTACTGGCGGCCCTGACGAAGGGGGGACTGAACGCCGCTACGAAGTCGCTGGCGATTGAATACGCCAGAAAAGGTATTCGCGTGAATGCCGTCGCGCCGGGGATCATCAAGACGCCGATGCACGCGCCGGAAACCCATGAAGCGCTGGGCGCCTTCCATCCGCTTGGGCGCATGGGTGAGATGAGCGATATCGCCGACGCGATTCTGTTCCTTGATTCCGCACCGTTCATCACGGGAGAAATCCTGCACGTCGACGGCGGCCAGAGCGCCGGCCGCTAAAAACTAAAAAAACCTCGGGCACCGTGAACTGCACCCCAAAAGTTGGACACCCGTCCAACGATTTGGGGTAGTTCACTAAATGGCACGGCGACTTTACGGATTTCATCGGAACTTGCTGGAATACTTCATGGTGCCGGGGACCGGACTTGAACAGTTGGCGCAAAACTAAACCAGCGAACAATCCAATAATTTAGGGCCATATTAAATACCCCAAAAATATCCCCAAAATGGCGTGCTACTTTGGTTCGATTACCGGGTGAGATTCCCACTTCGACGGGAGACAGTGAGGTTCGCAACCGACGGTTTTGGTCAATTGTCGTCGGATGAGTGCGAGCAAGCCTGGACTGCGGAAAAGTCGGCGGACGCGTTAAGAAGGGGAGTGTCGCGTGCTACAGATTTGCTATCAGCAATGGTGGCAATTCATATCTGACAGGCCTCGCGCCTGTCATTCCCTCCCCTAAATTATCGCCGCCGGGGAAGACCCTGCAAAGTGATTTTGAGCGGCTCAGTTCGGCCGATAGTGTTGAAAAAGTCGTGTTTTGGCTCATGACGATGGTTTGAGGCCGAAGTTTATCCAGCAGAGAACAGCGCGACAAAGCTCGGTGTGTTGATATAACCGGCAATCGCAGCCAGAACAGTATCTTCGGATTTCAGCAGACCCTGTGCGGAAAATCCGGGCATGGTCGCCTCGCTATCGGACCCGTCGCCTGCAATCCGTTTCCGGCGCCTCAGCCGCCGGAATCATCTGACCCGGGGACCTCCCGGCGGCGACGTGGCGGGCAATCAAACGAAACCAGCCCGTCCCCGCCTTCTTCCCGGGCTGGGACCGCCGGTACATCCGACCTGGCTCAGTGCGCGACCGCGTGAAGCTCGGCGATGTAACCGCCCGGGAACTGCACGAGCGCGGCGTCGCGGCCACCCGAGGTGAACGGCTGCACGAGTACGGTCGCGCCGGCCGCCTGCGCTTTCTTCAGCGTGTTGGCGAGATCCTTCACCTCGTAGCCGGTCAACTCGTACCCGAACGGGTAAGGCAGATGGCCGTCTGTCACGAGGACGGTGATCTTGCCGAAGCCTGATTCGATCCGGACCCGACGATACGTGTCGGCCGGCCGGCCAATCTCGATGCCCGGTGCGTTGCGGTCATCGGACACGACCTTGCCGTGCGAGAACACGACGAAATCGTGGATGAGCGCTTTCGCGCGCTCCGGCGACACATACACGCGATTTTCCGGCACCGTCTCCAGCGGATCGTAGTACGGCGCCTGCTTGTGCCAGTACAGCTGCATGTGCACACCACCCGGCCACGAGATCAGCGCATCACGCCCGATCGGATCCGGGAACGTGTCCACATATACATCCGCGCCATGCGCCATCGCCGACTTCACCGCCGCATCCATGTCGGTCACGAGATAGCCGGTGCGCTCACTGCCGAACGGGTACGGAACCGGCGTCTTGAAGCCAAATACTGACAACGTGCCGACCGGCGTGAACACGAGCTGCGACATCGTCCGGCTCGGCGTCGGCGTCACCTGGAAGACGCCCCGCTGCGACTTATGGCCGCCAAACGTCGCGACGAAGCTGTCGGTAAACCTGTCGAAGTCCTCGGGCGCGACGTAGACGTGTGTCGTGTCGTACTGCGGCCCTACGGCCAACGACGGCGTCGCCGTGGGCCTGGCTAGCACCGGGGGGCTGGCTAGTGCCAGCGACGAGGCCACGGCGAGCGTGCCCGCGACCAGCGCGGTTACAGCGAGGGAACGGAATTTACGCATGATGTTGAAAGTTCCTCTGTTATGCATGATGGTGAAAGTTCCTCTTTCGGTTTAGCTATGTCTTGCCACGGGACCGGTGTGCGCCGCTCGCCAGATACGTCACGGCAATAAAGGCGGCAATCAGCCCGAGGTGCTCAAAAAACCCGTTCAATGCGATGAAACGTGCATTGCCAGAGAGACTCCAGAAATTGTTGGCGACCAGCATGGCAACGGCGGTCAGTGCGGACAGCCCGCCTGCGCCCAGCCAGACAAGCCGGTTGAAAACCACGCAGAAGGAGCCGCCCAGTTCGACGACAATCGCCAGCGTCGCCCACAGCGCCCCTGGATGCAGGCTGAAATGCTCCTGCTCCAGAATGGCGTCATGGAAATGCGCGAGCTTGTCGATGCCCCCGATCAGATACGCAGACACGAGGGCGAGCCGCGCCAGCGGCAGCACCCACGACCGTGCCAGCAACGCGGCCACCCACGACGGATTTCCCTGTAGCGCGCCTGTCCTCACGTCAGACCGCCCAGCAGGAGCAGCCGAGCGCGCCCCAGAAGCCATGCAGGTCCGAGGTCGGCGCATTGGCCGTCCACGCGCGGGCATGCGCGTGACCGTGCACACCGCATGCCGTCGCACAACCACACGACGCCGCTGCGACCTGCTGCAGCGCCGCTTCGCCGTTGCCGCTCGCGTTCTTCCACCCGGCGAAACCACCAAAGCGACGCACCGGTGACCAGTCCGGCATCGCGGGCGGCGGTGCGCTGTCGTCGAACGACGCGAATTCGCCTGTGCCGTATACCACCTTGCCACCCACCACGGTCAGCAGCGACGTGGTATCGGCAATCTCGCCCTCAGCGCACGCAAAGAAGTCGCGGTCCGGGACGATCAGGTCTGCAAACTGACCTGCCTCGATCCGGCCTTTCTTGCCCTCCTCGTTCGAGAACCAGGTCACATTTTCGGTCCACATGCGCAGGGCTGTTTCGCGATCAAGGCAGTTCCGCTGCGGATACATCCGCAGACCACCCACCGTCTTGCCCGTCACCAGCCACGACAGCGATACCCAAGGGTTGTACGACGCGACCCGTGTTGCGTCCGTACCGGACGAAGTCCGGATTCCCTTCTCCAGCATCTTCGCAACCGGCGGCGTGGCCTCGGCGGCCTTCGCACCGTAGCGCTCTACAAAGTACTCTCCCTGGTACGCCATCCGGTGCTGCACCGCGACGCCACCACCCAGCGCAGCGACTCGGTCCATCGATTTCTCGGAAATCGTCTCGGCGTGATCGAAGAACCAGTTGATGCCGGCAAGCGGCACGTCCCTGTTGACCTTCTCGAACACGTCGAGCGCGCGGCTTATCGTTTCGTCATAGGTCGCATGCATACGCCACGGCCAACGGTTCTCCGCCAGTACGCGCACAACTTCTTCCAGCTCTCCCTCCATCTGCGGGGGCATATCCGGACGTGCGACACGGAAGTCCTCGAAGTCCGCCGCCGAGAACACCAGATTCTCGCCTGCGCCGTTGTGGCGGAAGTAATCGTTACCCTGCTTGTACTTCGACGTCTTCGTCCAGTTCAGGAAGTCTTCCTTCTCCGCCTTCGGCTTCTGCGTGAACAGGTTGTATGCGAGACGGATCGTCAGTTGGCCCTCGTCGGACAGTTTCTGGATCACCTCGTAATCGTCCGGATAGTTCTGGGAGCCGCCGCCCGCGTCGATCGCACCGGTCACGCCCAACCGGTTAAGTTCGCGCATGAAGTGGCGTGTCGAATTCACCTGATAGTCGAACGGCAGCTTCGGACCCTTTGCCAGCGTCGCGTACAGGATCGATGCATTCGGCTGCGCGAGCAGCAGGCCGGTCGGATTGCCGGCGCTGTCTCGCACGATCTGTCCTCCCGGGGGCTCCGGCGTGTCCTTCGTGTAGCCCGCCACGCGCAGAGCCGCCGCATTCAGTAGCGCGCGATCGTACAAATGCAGAATGAACACGGGTGTATCGGGCGCAACCGCATTCAGCTCTTCGATCGTGGGCAAGCGTTTCTCGTCGAATTGATGCTCGGTGAATCCACCCACCACGCGCACCCATTGCGGCGCCGGAGTGACGGCAACCTGCTCGCGCAGCATGTCCATCGCGGTGGCAAGGGAGCGCACGCCATCCCAACGCAGCTCCATGTTGAAGTTCAGTCCGCCGCGAATGATGTGAATGTGGTTGTCGATCAGTCCGGGCAGTACTCTGCGCCCCGTCAGGTCGATCACCCGGGTTGATGACCCTGCGAGCGGCAGAACCTCGACGTCGCTGCCCACCGCAGCAAACTTGCCATCCTTGATCGCAACAGCCGTTGCCGTGGGGTTCGAACGATCCAGCGTCGTCACCCGGCCGTTGTAGAGGATCAGGTCCGGTTGAGTAATGGTAATGCTCATGAGTGTTCCTCCTCGTTGCCATCAAGCCCCCGGTCTGCCTGCAACACGGCATGACCCGACCGGGTGCTGGAAAGACGATCGGTTCCGCTCGCCTGATGCGATAGCGCCGGTGGCGTCGAATAACCCAACAACTGCCTCGCGGAAGGAATCGCCTGCTCGCCGATCAGCATGCCCAGCAGACCCAGCAGTGCGATAAGCGGAGGTGCTGGCGAACGTACATTGATCAGGCTATAGATAATGCCGACCAGGATGCCGGCGCCCAGCGATAACAGATAGAGTTTCATTGGTCCTGCCCTGACGTTGAAATATCGGATTGAAGCGCGCCAGTCGCTCGAGTTAATTACGCAAAGGAGCGAGATCGACTGGCCGCATCACCAATTGCAGATCACGTCAACCTACGATTATTCACAGAAACAATCGGATAACTGATTTAATTGCGCGACGTTAATAATGTTATATATATCGTTATGCTAACTATAAAACAATCACCGTGTTGCTGATCGCTGTCACCGGCAAACCCGCACTTCGATTATCGCCACCGGCTCCACCCCGGCGATAAACGACCAAGGCCGAGCGGGTATGACAAATCTTGTTCAGTGTCCCTCGGAACCGCCGAACATTGTCTTCGCATAGATCAGACCCAGTCCGTAACCGCCGCCATGCGCAACCGAGGTTTTAACTGTTTCATTGTAGGTTTCGGTCCGAGCCCAATCGCGTTGCAACTCGAGCAAATACTGCAGCGACGTCATCGGGCGTGCGCCCTGTTGGACGAGACGATCTAGCGCACGTTGATGCGCTTCGTCCGAAACATCGCCGCACGCATCAGTGATCACGTACACCTCAAACCCCTGATCAAGCGCTGAAAGCGCCGGCCCGACGATACAGACGCTGGTCCAGAGACCCGCCATCACGATGCGTGATTTTCCGATTTCATTTACGCGAGCTGTGATGCGCGGGTCCTCCCACATATTCATGTTAGTCCGATCGATCGCCGTCTGACCAGGAAATGTCGAGCTGATTTCTTCGAAAATCGGACCGGAGAAGACCTTTTCTGCGACAGTAGTCAGAATCGTCGACACGCTAAACTCGCGGGCCGCCTTCGCGACCAATGCGACATTGTTGCGCAGAAGAACCGCATCGATCGACTTCGTCGCGAATGCCATCTGCGACTGATGGTCGATCATTATCAGTGTGTGATCGTTAGGGGACAAAAGAGTCTTTCCGGGCTTCGCTTGTGCTTGGGTCATCTTCAATACTCCAGTCGATTGGGAATGCGCGAAATACTTCGATTGCGCGGTTTGTTGCAATCTCTCGCATGCGTTCTCGTGATGTCACATCCATTTCAGAATTCTCACGATACGCACGATCAGACGGTACACGAACGCAAGCCGGCGGATGATCTCGACGGCGGTCCACCTATTCATCAAGCCGCTCGTGCGTTGAGGAGAAGTTTGGATGACATCATCGGTATTAGCCAATTCGAAATACTTGCAAGGCCGATTACTAGCGCTAATCGATCCGACACGTGAAGCGAACCGCGTACTTATCGCGAGGTGCGCCCGACTGGAGGTTCAAAGCAAGCAAGCGACACGCTTCTTCGGTAATCACTTCAACGAAATCGAAAATCAGCGAATCGCGCTCTTTCAAACGCGAGAACCATTTGAACCGACATCGGCTCCATGTCATTGATGAGCCTATAGTTGATTGTCTGCGGCAATGACGTGAACGGGTTGATCGCACCGGTCACTACTCCAGGTCTCTGTTCGATCAGCGTAGTTCCGGCTTGCGCCTGCAAGTTTTCGTAGACGAAATTTGCCCTGAGGCCGGTGCTTTAGAAATGCGCTACGGTCGATTGGTAGAGAGGAGCATTTGCCCGCGCGCCGAGGTGATCAGACGCTCAGCACAAGGTCGACAAGTTTGAGGCAGTCGACGTTCGCGAGTCGGTGGTGGCTGCGCATCAGCAGCGCACAGTTCGATTCGAGCAGAGGCTCCGTTAGAATCTCCGCATCGTTGAGCACGCTGCCTGCTGGCAAAGATAACCCCAATCGATGCAGTTTTTTTAGCGCGGCGATTTGCTGCGCCGTGTTCATCTCGTGGCGCTCAACCGTGATGGCTAGATATAGCGCCCGAAACCGAATCAACACGAGCGGGATGAACGGCAGATTGGCATCTCCAATGTGGCCAACCGAGATCTTGAAACTCTGATAGCCCGCCGCTTCCCGAATAATCCGTAGCACCTGCTCTACCTGCCGGATGATGGCATCGACGCTGTCGCGTAGTGCTCGCTTGGCAGAGTCAACGTTACTTCACGCCGATCACGGTTGAGCAGGCGCACCTAAATGCTGCCTATCGACTGGAGGCGCGAGGCGCAGTAGCGCGGGTTTGCGCGCAACGCGCTTCTTCAGCCGCCAGATCGAGAAAGTCAAGTATCAGTGAATTGCGTTCGTTTGTGCGCGACAGCATCTGGACCGTTACGGGCTCGAGGCCGTTGATCTGCCGGTAGCGCAAAGTTTTTGGAAGCGACGAGAATAGGTATGTGGTGCCGATCATTGCGCCGAGCCCTTGTTCGATGAGCGTGACGCCAACTTGTACCTGCGTCGTTTCATAGATGAAGTTTGGTGTGAAGCCAGCTTGCTGGAACTGAGCAACCATCGAGTCATAAAGCGGCGCATTGACCGCACGTGCCGAGCCGATCAATCGCTCCTGCGCAAGATCGCAAAGGTTCAGACAGTCGACGTTTGCCAGCCGGTGATCGCTGCGCATCAACAAGACCCAGTCTGCTTCGAACAGCGGCTGAACCAGTACGTCGTCGTTGTCTGGTGCAGTGTCGACCAATACGCCGAAGCCGATGTCGATCTGTTTCTTGGTCAGCGCGGTGATCTGCTGCGCCGTGTTCATCTCGTGGCGCTCTATCGTTATGTCCGGATATAGTGTCTGCAAACGAATGAGCGCAGGCGGAATAAACGGCAGATTCGCGTACTCGACCAGACCGATCGAGAGCCTGGATTCTCGACTGCCTGCGGCATCCTGCGCTTCACGCAACGCGCGCTCAACCTGAGCGAAGATGGCGTCGGCGCTGTTCCGCAGAGCCTCGCCCGAAGCGGTCAGCGTCACGCCGCGCCGGTCGCGGTTCAGTAATTGCGCGCCCACCAGTTCTTCCAGTTTCGCAATCTGCTGGCTAAGCGCAGATTGCGTTATCGACGCGAGGTCGGCCGCCCGGCCGAAATGGAGTTCCCGCGCAAGAATCGAGAAGTAGCGCAGTTGACGCAATTCAATCGCTTTCATGTGGCTCTCGTGTCGAATGTCCGTTGCCAGTCCGGCAGATCGCTGCCGTCCACTGCTTGCGAGTATTGGCCAGGTGCGCCACGCCGCCCCCGGGTATCGAACGTAGAATACGAACGAGGCGCGCCTCTCGCACCGTTGGCCTCGGCGACAGTCAAAGCTGCCGTTCGCCCCGACTAGTCCCCCATCGTCAGCTCAGTAACGGATTGTGGAAAAAGTCTGCCGACGTACGGATTGTTCGGTATCCTGGAAGACATCGATCGACGGGAGTGATTCGTCATGATGGGCGGCGAACAGCACAAACTTTTCTACTCTTCAACATGCGGATCATGAGCTCCGGATCAATCGCGGTGCGAGGCCGCGGTAGGGATCGATCTCGGGCCTGAGCAAGTGCGCCACAACGGTACCCGACAACGCACTCGCCTTCCCATATTTCCGCAAATCGAGAGGTGCCGCTCGTAGCGGTCAGCTCTTCGCCTGCATTGTTTTCACAAGGGCGGCTGCGGAGGCGCCTTCGAGCGACAACCCATAGCCAACTTCCTGCACGATGCGTTGCTTCAAGGGCCAAATAAAGTGTACGCGCGTGTTGCGGCGTGCCACTTCCGGCGCTTTCAAATACTGCCTCGCCAATTCCTGTGCGCGGCCAAGCGCCTGGCCGTCTGGCACGACCTCAGCAACCACCCCCCACTCGCGTGCGACCGCCGCCGTAATCGGCTGCGCGTTGAGCAGGAAAGCTTCTGCCCGTCCCGCTCCCGCGCGATAGCTCCAGGTGGTAAAGATACCGTCGCCAGGCACGACACCCGCAGCATAGTGGCCCATGTCGTGAAAGGATGCGTCTTCTGTTGCCACGATGACGTTGGCCAGCAGAACATACTCCGAGTGGATATGGGCACGCCCCTCGATGGCCGCGATGACTGGCACGCGTATATTGGCGATGTTTTCCAGGACCTGAACGCCTTCGTCATGGATCTGGCTCCAAACGTCGGGATCGGAGACGTCCTTGAAAGATGCCCAGTCAACCCCGGTCATGAAGTCCCCGCCTGCACCCGTGAGGATGACGATCTTGTTCGCCCGGTCCTGCGAAATCCGGTAGAACGCATCAACAACCTCCGTGTGGGCCTCTGCCGTGAAAGTGAGCGGGCCGCCATTGCTATGGAATTGCACGACCAGCACGCCGTCCTCATCCCGCATCAACTTCAGGTTGCGGTAGGCAGTGAAATAGTTTTCCAGATTCGTTTGCATGATGTTCTCCTATGTCCGAACTGACTGAATTATCCCTGCCAGTCTGCAGCGGGCCGACTTCACTAGATACTGTGGAAGGGCTTCTCACCAAGCCCCCTGGAGTAACGCGAGAGTTCGCCGCCTCGCTTTCGAAACACACACAATTGACCGGACGCCTGGCCGGCAAGTACCTTGCCGAACCTTGCATGAGTCCCATCCGCGAGCTGTGAAAGGACCGGCGAGCGACAACCACTCCCGCCTGCTGCTCTGCGTCAGATGAAGAACCCAGCCAACGCGCGAGCCACTGCGACAGCGTCATTTTCCATGGGGATGTGGCCCGCCTTGGGAATCCGGACAAGCTGCGTGTTCGGGATCTCTTTGGCGAAGCGCTCCGCGTGCTCGACGAGCTGGAAGCTGTCGTCTTCGCCCCAGACGAGCAGCTTTGGCGTCTGCGACGCGCGAAGGCGCGGCAACAGCTCCATCGTGTAACGATTGTCCGCCGCACCGGCCAAGGCGATCCACGACCGTGCGACGCGCGGGTCCGTCCAAGGTTCGAGATACTCGGCCACTTCGCTTTCCGTTGTTGGCCTGGCCAGTGCCGTGAGGACTGACTTGCGACGGGCAGCAAGGATATCCTCCGTCGTCGTCGCAGCGGCCACCGCCGGATCGCGGAACCGGGCAACGCCGGGCACTGGCCACGAATCGAACATCACTGCATTGACGAGCGCCAGCTTGCTGACCTCTATCGTTCCATCGACCAGCACCTCCTGCGCAATGCCCCCGCCAATGTCGTGCCCGGCGACGCCTACCGGTCCCGCGATACCGAGCGCATCCAGGAAGCGCGGCAGCCAACCCGCCAAAGCGGGAATCGAGGCATCCGCAATGGTCAGCTCGCCACCCGAGCGGCCGGAACCAGGGAAATCTACCGCGATGGGGCGTAATCCGGCAGCGGCCAGATCGTCGAGTACCGGCTGCCATACGCGGCTCCAATAGGTGCCGTGCAGCAACAACAAGACGGATCCTGCCGGGTCACCGGCGCTCAGGTAGCTGACCGGTACGCCATTCACGTCAACAGTTTTTCGTTCCATGGTGAAAATCCTCCGTTGCAGCCCGTTGTGCCGGGCGATCGAGGTGCGCGGCCTCCGCCGCGCATGGGGCACATCTTCGTTCGTGCTTTCGCGGCATCCGAAGCCCGCAGATAACGAATACGCTTAGCGAATGAACTGCTTTACGTAGTCGGCGCCGAGGCCGATCTCTTCGTAATGCCTGCGAGCCGCTTCGATTTTCGTGAACACATCTTCGTATCCCACTGCTGTGCCTTGGGGATCTACGTAGGTGTACCCGCCCGTAACATGGAACCACGTGATCATCTCAGTTACGTCCTCGGGCACGTACAGGGTGTGCGTCTCGCCTGCCGGCTCGTGTGCGTAGCCACCCTGCTCCGCAACCCAGTCGTGCTCGAGGTAATACCATCTGCCTCGCAGAACGATCGCGTGGACAGGCCCGGTATGACGGTGACGCGAGAGCACGCCGGACTGGCGCACTCTAAGTAGATTGACGTAGTAGCCCTGGCTGGCGCTGAGAAGCAGCGGCTTGAACGAAACAGTCGGCGTCATCGGCACCCAAAGGTTATCGTCCTCCAGCCATTTATCGAGTATGCCCAAGTGCACGATGTCGGGTGACATGTCAGGCGGTTGAGGCAGCTGATAAGGGATAGCACGCTCATCAGGCTTTCTTGCAGTTGTGTTGGTCATGTTACGAGACCTCCAGAAGATATCGACGCATCGAGCGCACGGGTCAGGCGGCGGACTTTACCGGCTTCGTCCACTCGTTGCCCTTCATGAACGGGTCGTACTGCGTATGTACGATGTGGTTCGTATAGTTGCTCATGACCTTCGTGGCAACGCCGAGTATCACTTCAAGCACATTCTGGCGCGTGAAGCCGGCGGCGAGAAATGCCTCGACATCCGCATCAGAAGCAAAGCCGCGTTCGCGTACGACAATCGTCGTGAAGCGATGCAGGGCTTCAAGCTTCGGATCAGGCAGCGGCTCTCCATCGCGCAGCGCGGCGATGACAGCGGGATCCATCTTGATCATCCGGGCAAGTGCCGAATGGCCGGCCATACAGTAATGGCAATTGTTTTCGAAGTTCGAGGTCAGATAGACGACCTGCTGCTCATGCGAGGTAAGCGTACTCCTGGCAAAGAGGTCCCAGAGGGCGGAGTAGCCGGCAAGGAGCTCAGGCGATTCGGCCATGTGAGACTGGAGATTCGGCACAAAGCCAAAGGTCTTTTTCGCGTCTTCCAGGGCGGGTTTCGAAGCGGCCGGTGCGGTCTCAATGGTGTATGACGGGAACGTGCTCATGATCTTCTCCAAACGGGAAATTCGTGGTGAGCAGATGATGCGCGCGGCGTCACGCTGGTAGAAGACCCTCGATACGCATAACATCCATTCCAGGCAGGCATACGACGTCTAACGCCCCCGCCACGCCTGATGTCAGACTGCGCCAGGATGCGGTAGCACATTGAGAAAGGTTGGCTCCAAGCCAGCGCTCCGGAGAAAAATGGGTGGTCTTACCGTCCGGGAACAGAATGGCAGATATCGTCAGCAGTATGCGGATATTCGCCCGCGTGGTCGAAACCGGATCCTTCACCGCCGTCGCGAAAGAAAACAACGTGACGGCTGCGCAGGTTTCGCGCGCAGTCACGGCGCTGGAGCAGCAGTTGCAGACCGTCGTGCTGCATCGCACGACGCGACACCTCTCTGTCACCGAACCCGGTGGACGCTTCTACGAGCGCGCCAAGGCGATTCTCGCAGCCGTCGACTCGGCAACCGACGAGGCTCGCAGCGCAGATTTCGCGGCGGCCGAGACGCGTGGCCGCGTGGTCGGCACGATCATGAGCGGGCTGGTGCTCGGCATTCTGCTCTCGCGTCCGATCTCGAGCTTCATCGCCGCGCAGTTCGGGTGGCGCGCGGTATTCGGCTTCGGCGCAGTCGTGATGACGCTCGTCACGGTGCTGCTGGCACTGACGCTACCGGGCCTCGGCGTGTTCGGGCTCGTCGGCACCGGCGTGCTGCTCGACTTTGCGGTGCAGATGAACCTGGTCCTGGGACAGCGCGAAATTTACCTGCTCGATCCGAAGAGCCGCAACCGTCTGAACTCGATCTACATGACGAGCGTCTTCGTCGGCGGCGCCGCCGGCTCCGCAATCGCGAGCACGCTGTACAGGCACGGCGGCTGGACTTGGGTCGCGGTCGTCGGCATGCTGTTCCCGCTGCTCGCACTCAGCCGATTTCTGTTTGCCGGAAAGCCCGCGCAATGAATAACGACCTCGTTCGAGCGCTACGCAAGGTGCGAGGCCGCGCGTCTGCCCGGTAGCGGTCCTCGTAGCGGGCTGCGCCGCAACGATGCAGGCTTTGCCCGAGGCGCCGCGTGTCGCAAAAGAGATCGGCATCCGGCAATCCATGCCAGCGAGGAAAGCCGGTTATGCCCGTGACGGCATGCTGTGGGCCGCCGCTTGCCGCGATGATGAAGGCGATCCCGGGGCGATCAATCGGCGACAGGAACGGCGACATGAAGGTAGTGGTGGCGAGCGCATCCGGACCCAACGGAAACGGATATGGCCAGTCTCTGGCCTTCTCGGGCGATGGCGCGCCGCTCCGCGGGTTCAGCGACGACGTTGCCGCGTTTCCTCCCGGCCTCGACGGCGTTGGCACGCCGATCCTGAAGCGCGGCATCGCGCCTCTTCCACGTGGCTCCGCGTTTGCTTCCCACGACACGCTGTTCCTGGCGTAGGGCGTGTGACCCGACGACGACGGCGCGCCGCATTGCGCAGAGCGCGCGGCGCGTCGTCGGCAAAATGGAGTATTTCGCGCGGGCCGGCACGCCCACGGGCTGCGGCCCTTCACTTCTGCGCCTTGCCCCAGTACACGCCATCAGCCCGTATCGTCGTTCGATCGAGAATGCGATGCTGATCCACCGAGATCGGCGTAGCCCGGTGGGCAACCCGGAAGTTGTCGGCAATGATGACGTCGCCTTCGCGCCAGTGATGGACGTAAGCGGCACCTGCGCGGGAAAGGTGATCGTTCAGATCGGTCCGCAATGCCATGAACTGTTCAGGCGTATAGCCCACGACGCCGCCGGTAAGACCGACATTGAAATAGATCGACGGCTCGCGTGTCGCAGGATGCCGCATGACGAGCGGATGTCTTATCCCGTTTCGATGCAGCGTGATGAGACCATCGATCGCGGGCTTCCTCTCATCGGGCAAGGCCCTGTACGCCTCCCGCAGATCGGCAAAAAGCGTCTCGCCGCCAGTGGCCGGTTGCGCGACCAGATACCAGATCGAGATAGGCGTGGCTTCTGCACGGAACGAGCCGTCGGAATGCCAGTAGCGGCCAACGTTCGTATGGCCTTTAGCGGGGTGGCTGGCCACGCGAAAGATTTGCGGATATTCGGCCAACTGCCCTTCGCCCGACGGAAACGTCTCGAGCGTGCCAAAGACCTCCGAGATCCTGACCTGCCCTGCAGGCGAAAGCTTCTGATTCCGGATGACCAGCAAGCCGTGCTCGAGAAGCGCCGTATGTAACCGATCCACATCGTCTTGCGTCAACGAGGTTAGATCGACCTCATCGACGTGCGCGCCGAAGCCCATATTCATTGCTCTGAACTTCATCGTTCCTCCGATTGTGCTAGCCGTTCCAGGCCTCTGCCGTTTGAATGCAGCCCTGAGCCGACGCAGAACATGCTAGCGAGGAGCAGGTCAGCGAGGTAGTGCCGGGCGCGGCATAAGATTCATTCCAGCAGGCAATGCCGCTCTACAGGGCCGGGCTTCCACCTCAACGGCGCTGGCGCCTCACTCGCCACCTTCGACGATGAAAACGCGGTACTCGGCTCCGGCATGCCGATGCGTTGCCGATGTCATCGCGTGAAGCGAAGCACTCCTCACCCGCTACAACGTGCAGCCAATTTCCTTGTGATGCGCCAGGCCGATTGCGGTCGGAAACAACTTGCGGTTGACCCGCCGAAATGCGAGTGGATGGCGTCGATTCATCGACGGAATCGGGTTGGTACTGCGTTTTACCCGCAGAACAGCGCGCCCGAACTCAAGGGCGACGGGGTCAACGGCCACTGCGCCGCCCTTGGCCTGCAAACACATTCAGGCCGCGACTTCTTCAGGCAGCGATTTGTAGTCGGTGTAGCCCCGCGCGTCGCCACCGTAGAACGTCGAGCGATCGTATCGATTGAGCGGCGCGCCAGTACGCAGTCGCTCCGGAAGATCGGGGTTCGAAATGAACATCCGGCCGAAGGCAACGAGATCCGCATGGCCATCGACAACGATCTGCTCAGCGCTCTCACCGGTGAAACCGCCGGCGGCAATGATCGTGCCCTTGTAGATTCGGCGAATGTCCTTCGAAGAGACGTCCGCGTCGGTCGTCTCCTTCTCCACAATGCCGCGAATGCGCGGTTCGATCACGTGGACGTATGCGAGGTCATACTGATTGAGCCGGCCCGCCACATAGCCGAACGTCGCATGCGGATTGCTATCGGACATGGTGCCGTAAACGCCGCTCGGCGAAAGACGGACGGCCACGCGAGCGGGACCCCACACGGAAACGACTGCATCGAGCGTATCGAATAGGAAACGAGCGCGGTTCTCGATCGAGCCGCCGTACTCGTCACTGCGATGGTTCGTGCCGTCGAGCAGGAACTGCTCGAACAGGTAGCCGTTGGCACCGTGGAGCTCAACGCCGTCGAAGCCGGCCTGCTTTGCGAGTTCAGCGCTGCGACGGAATTGCTCGACGATAACGGGGATTTCCGCGGTCTCGAGGGGGCGAGGCACGATCAGTTCCGCCTCGCTGACCTGGCCGCTCTCGTCGCGAATCGCAGCATGCTCGAGCGAACGCAACGGCGACGGGGCGACGGGTGTGACCCCGCCAGTGTTGGCAGGATGCGCCTGACGGCCCGCGTGCCACATCTGCAGAAAGATGCGTGCTCCCTTGGCATGAACGGCATCGGTCACGCGCTTCCAGCCCTTGACTTGTTCCTCGGTGTAGATCCCGGGCGCATCGACGTAAGCGATGCCGAGCTGGGACACGGCCGTCGCGTCGGTAATGAGCAGGCCACCGTCCGTCGCACGCTGTGCGTAGTACTCCACCATGAGATCACCCGGGACATTGCTCGGCTCGGTACGCATTCTCGTAAGCGGCGCGAGAACTACACGGTGTTGCAGATCGAAATGTCCGACTTTCGTACGACTGAAGAGCTTGCTCATGACGTCATCCTCGAAGAGTGTTGGGTGTCGCTATCTTGGCCGCAAGCGTCCATGTGCAGTAGAGGCCGCGAGGCAATAGCTATCATTCCGGAGTGGAATGGCAGCACATCCGGGTCAGGGCGATCCGGAACGGCACGGAGCATGAGGGACACGCACACCAAGCTTCGACGTTGTTCTCACGCATCCCGAATGAGACGAATGCATGTTGCGCGTCGGCGGTTGCCTCGAGCGAATCGTTAAACTTTGCGCGACTTATGAGGCTGAAATGAATAGGCTCACTTCGGCATGGAAAAGCAAAACTAGCGGAAGACAATAATTCGCAGAAAGTTGATTCGAATACAACACGAACGTCCGCACGCGCTGACGTCCAGCCATTGGCGCTCGCGAACGCCCGATGTCGGCGGGGCAGCCGACGTTCGGACGTCCCTGAGAGTTCGCTAACGAGCGTCCACAGTTGGCCGCACTGAGCCGGATGACGACAGTCGCTGATCGACCCACAAGGGCCCTCGACCCGTTGCTCCTTCAACGACGGCTTCCAAGGTACAGCGGACCTTCGCCCAATCGTGCCGTTCGGCGAGTTGTCGGCCTTTGCGGACGTTCGCAAGCCGTCTTGTCCCGCGCTCGGTGAAGGGGCGCTTACGAGCGAGACCTGAGACCGGAGTCAACCCGGAGCAGACGGTCGAGTTTCTTGAATTCCATACCCGATTGCTTCACACAATGGCCCAAGCGTGCCCAAGCGCAGGGCTCGCCTCGAGCGTGTCATCTGATACGACGCGAGGTCCGAGTCGGCTGCCCATCCAGCGCACTGCATCGCGTGCGCCGAATGGACAGCAGTGGGCCGGCTACTGGCCTACAAAGATCATTCCGTGCGGGGAACCCATCCCGGTATAGACCGGCGTCATTGCCCCCGTCGAAGTGTTGAGCTGCAACAGCGTGCCCTGGCCGGAGGCGTACGCCGTTCCGGCCGTAAAGCCAGCGCTTGCATCGATGCGATAGATCAACTGAGTTTTATTGTCCGACACCAGCATGAACGAACTGCCTGAAGGTGCCCAACGCGTGTCGTCCACCGGTGCAGCGTTGCCGGACAACATAAGCGGCAACACGCTCACCGACTGACTCGCACCAGGGTTCTTCAGGAACACGAGTTCGGCGTCGGCCTGACTATCGACGACCACGTTGCCGGCCGGGTCGATTGCCATCGAATCCGGATCGGTCATGTTAAGCATGACTTGCGTATTCGTTGCAATGTTCGTCGCTGCCGCATTGCCCATCAGAGCGGGCGTCAGATGAAACGTCTTGTTGTCCGGATTCAGGGTGACGGTATAAGCCGACGGCACCGAACTCACGCCTTTAGGCGCCGTTACAGTAGCGGCTCCCAGTGTAGGATGCGATGCGGACACATACACCACCCCGTTGAGCTGCTTCATGTCATCGAGTCCGCCACCATGTGCCGGCGTAACGTCAGGCGCGAGCGTTGTCTGGGTATTGGCCGTGGTATCGATCACGATCAAAAGCGGGTTCGCGTCTTCATTGGTGCTGACCCACACCGTGTGCGAATCGAACTCCATGATGCCGTCCGGGTGTCCCGGTACGTTGAACGTCTTGACGACATTGCCGTTCAGATCGTACTCGATCACCTGGCTTTGCGGCGACGTACCCGCGACTGTCGTTCCGTCCGGATTGTTATTGCTGTCTTGCGCAACGGCGAAGATGTTGCTGCCGTGCTGGACGAGATCGTCGGGCAAAAGCGTGCCGGGCGCCTTGGCAAAGACCGAAATCTTGTAGCCCGACTGAGCGGCGGTCACTGAAGCAGGAACGGCTATAGACGCGGGTGTCGCGGCGGGCGTCGATGAACTGTTGCCGCCGCATGCGGATAGCGTCGCGGCCAGACTCAGCAGGGTGACTAACTTTGTCTGAATCATTTGCATTTTCGATGATGAGATATCTTGAGGAAGTGCGGCGGGACGGCCGCGTCTTGTGAGGGCTGGGAGTTAGAAGCGGGTGCGAATGCCTGCGGTCACCGCAACTTGCGTATTCGTCGCCGACTGCGCGCCAATACCGTTGATCAACGCACCGTTCAACACGGTGCCGCTCGCGCCGTTGACATGTTGATACACGCCTTCGAGATAGAGATCCGTCCGCTTGGAGAGCGCATAGTCGCTCAGCAGGCTGATCTGGTTCCACTTGGGTTTGGCGTTCGTTGTCGCGTTGCTCAGGCGGCCATCGGTAAATGTATAGGCGCCTGAGATACGCCACGCCGGCGTCAGGTCGTAGCGCGCATTGAGTTCATAGTTGTTGAAGCTAAGGCCGCTTGCATTGCCGAACTTCGTGGGGCTCGATGGCGAGCCGGTGCTGATTGTGGTCGCACTGTCAAGCTTCGTCTGGGTCCATACCAGTCCGACGGTTGCGGCGCCAAACGAATAGTTCGCTCCCGCGCCCCAGACGCGCTGACGTTGCGCGGTGAACGGTGCGTCGGCGGACGTGCTGGTGCCGTCCAGGGCGCCGCCACTATTCACCCCGGGCTGATTGATCTCCATGTAGGCCGCCGCGACGTTCAACGGACCGGTGTTGTATGACGCGCCCAGGCTGTACAGACGGTTGTTCGCAAAGGCACCGGCCTGGTTTGAAAAGCCATAGACGCCGCCGAACTTCAGGCCACTATAGTTCGCGCTCGCATACTTGATCGCGTTGTCGACGCGAAACGAGTTATCGAGATTATCGTTGTCAAACGGGTGAGCGAACTGGGTGCCTCCATACTGCGTGCCAGTCAGGCTCATGGGTCCAAGATAGTCGACTACCGAATCGTATTGACGCCCTAGTGTCACTGAGCCGTACTGGTCTGTCGCGAGGCCCACCCAAGCCTGACGGCCGAACATACGGCCACCCTGGCCCAATTTTCCGTTGGTGATGCTGAAACCGTTCTCCAACGTGAAGATGGCATGCATACCGGAGCCGAGATCTTCGCTGCCGCGCAGTCCCCATCTGTCGGAATTGAGATTGCCACTGGTCGCCTGCACGTTGCTGTGACCTGTCGTGCCGCTGACATGTTGATTGTTCGTATACGTGACGCCGGCATCGAGAAGACCGTATAGCGTCACGCTGCTCTGCGCATGGGCCACCGTGGCCCACATTGCTGCAGACGCGAGAATTAGAGAATTGACTTTCACTTGATCATCCATCGGAAGTGGGGGAATTCGGCTCCTCTGGGTCATAGGAACCGCACGTCCCTTCCGGGCCCCGCCGCTGCGTCTGGTGCCTCGCCGCAAGATCCGGTAAGGGATCGAGCGAGTCTATCTTTGCAGTCCGCGCAATTTTTGAGCAACACTGAATTGCTCGATCGCCAGCAGCACCGGATTTCCACCGAAGGCTTGTACCGCTTGGCTGATACGATTGTGCGCCGTGGGAGATAAGAACTTTTTATGACGTCGCGTATCGGCTGTTCACCAGGCGCAACGCATTCAGTTCCGACAGACGAAATCGCCAATCCCGTGAACGCGCGCAGACGACAGCGCGTCACGCACTGACGGGTATGCGGCGAAATAGTAAAAAAGGCCCGCCGTGCGGCGAGCCTCCCTGACGTTACGGAGTGCGCGCGTATGCAGCTTGTGCGGCATCGTTGAGCGCCTGCCAGTTGAATCCTTCAAGCAACACCGCGAGCTGCAACGAGGACAGCGGCGCATTGCCCGCGTCCATCGGCGATCCCCTGGCGTCATCCGTGAGAGTCGTCTGCGTCTGCTTGGGCGCACTTACGGAACTGCGGTGTGATGTGACGGCCTGATCGATGGCAACGAGGCCAGTCAGGGTGGTGATGGCAAGAACGGTTCGGGTAGTGGCAGTAATGTGACGCAACATGTCAGGCCTCCATTCAAAAAAAGGGAAGTGAGCGAATTGCTTTCGCGTCATCATCAGGATAAGAGACCCAAGCTTATTGTCAGCTTAATAGCTGTAGATTTGTTTCACTGCCGTCTGTGAGACCGGCGAAATCCTGCTTTCGTGAGTGACCACTTCGGCCGATGAACCGTCACCGAGTTTGCTAGATTCAGTGACCGCTTTCGATGTGCTACCGACGCTCCAGTGTCCAACCGCGGCATCACGTGAACGTCGCTTCCTGGCCGTTCTCGGAAGATCCGACCGTCACCTAGGTCGCCGGCCCGCTGGGCTCACAGCTTCGCTCAGTTCGCAGTCTTCGGTGTTAGTGGTTCGAGCCCGGTCCCCTCAATCGCGGGGGCCGCGTCCGGCGATGACAGAAAACGGATCAGCGCCTCTGCGCCCGCTGGATTTTTGGCATTGGTGGCGATGCCCCCGGAAAACACCGTGTACCTTTGTACCTCCGCGGGCAAACTGCCGACCACCGTCACCCCGTCCACCGGCAACAGTTCGACGATCTGCTGAAATCCGATCTCCGCTTCGCCGTTCGCGACGACACTGGCGACCCGCTCGGCCGGGATCATGCGGCTCTTGTTCTCCACCCGCCCCTCGATACCGAGACGCCGGAATAGTTCACTGCCGATGTAGACTCCATTCGCGTCGTCCGGATAGACGATCGACTTCGCGGCGAGCAGTGTGCCCCGCAATGCGTCGACCGAGCTGATATCCGGCTTCGGCGCCCCCTCGCGAGCCGCGATGCCGATTGCCGAGCGTGCGAAGTCCACCTTGCTGCCAGACACGACCTTGCCGG
Source organism: Paraburkholderia sp. GAS32 (assembly GCF_050434225.1). Lineage (NCBI taxonomy): Bacteria > Pseudomonadati > Pseudomonadota > Betaproteobacteria > Burkholderiales > Burkholderiaceae > Paraburkholderia > Paraburkholderia sp. GAS32. The sequence continues at coordinate 43,657 of NZ_JBNPVS010000020.1, forward strand.
CGTTGATCTGATCGTCGAGCGCATAGCCGACCACGATCAGCACGTCTGCCCACTCGCCGCGCGCAAGTCGCACAGGGATGGCATTTGCGGCCGTGCCCACCACAGGCCCCCAGACGGTGACCAGCGTATCGCCGGCCGCCTCCTCGAATTGTGGCCCCAGTGCGCGATAGGCTGACGCAAACCCGCCCGAGATCATCACCTTAACTTCATCTGCCGATGCCGCGACGCTGCCCAACAATGCGCCCGCGACGCAGAATACGAGTGCGTAAACCTTCAGCTTGCGGCAAGTCACGGCCCCGCTCCATGTCGATCGGATGACCCAGCCCAGACATGCATCGAGTCTGGACGCCACTCATGATGTTAGCCAGCAGCGCGGCATCGCGCGCAGCACCGATGCCGCTCCAATTCGGAGTCCCTCGACGCCGCCGTTTGCGCGATGGCCACTGCGCACAACCATCCCTATGTGGGACGGGCTTCGTCGACGTCGCTTTCAGCGCCTCAAACGGGTACGACGATCACTTCGAATGGGCGGAATTCGTAGTTGACATTACCCACGTCATATTAGCCCGTCAGCGCTATGCGCAAATTTGGTTCGACCGAGTAACAGCGCTCAGATATTGCTTGGCACGACGGTCAGCAGGCGACCCGAAAGAGACCGTCATACCGCCGAGTGCCCAGAGGCACAAGTGCGATGCAAAGCCGCCTTTCAGTCTCGCTTACACCCGCCGCCTAGGGAAAGCCAGCGCGGGGAAGTCACTGTCTGCGCAGCAGTATTGGAGGCTGGAACGGTATTGAGGTGCGCTCACATGATCGCGCTAATTTGCCAAGGTACGAATTCGTTTTGTCCGTAACCGTGCTGCTCACTGCGAGAACGGGTTCCCGAGGCGACATCTAGCAGCAATTCGAAAAGAACGCGGCCTAGTTGCTCGATCGTCGCTCGTCCTTCCAACAGTTCTCCGCAGTTCAGGTCTATATCATCAGACTGTCGTTGCCATAGTGCTGTGTTCGTCGCAAGTTTGACGGATGGCGCCGGCGCGCAGCCGTAAGCTGAACCACGTCCCGTCGTGAAGCAGATCAGGTTCGCACCGCCGGCCACCTGGCCCGTAGCCGACACCGGGTCGTAGCCGGGCGTGTCCATAAACACCAGACCGCGCGCCGTGACCGGCTGAGCATATTCGTACACCTCGGTCAGATTGGTAGAGCCGGCTTTCGCAATGCCTCCCAGCGATTTTTCAAGGACGGTCGTCAAGCCACCTGCCTTGTTGCCCGCAGACGGATTGTTGTTCATTTGCGCCCCTTGCCGATGCGCATACGCTTCCCACCACTTGATGCGATCAATCAGCTTCCGACCCACCTCGGGCGTTTCGGCGCGGCGCGTAAGTAAGTGCTCCGCGCCATAGATTTCGGGCGTCTCCGAGAGAATCGCGGTGCCTCCGTGTTGCACGAGTAGATCAACGGCTGCACCAAGCACGGGATTGGCGGTGATGCCGGAATACCCGTCCGACCCTCCGCATTGAAGACCGACCGTGAGATGACTTGCACCGACCGGCTCCCGCCTCACGTTGTTCGCTTCGGGCAACATGCGCCGAACCAGTTCAATACCCTTCGCGATCGTCAGTGTCGTACCACCGCTATCCTGGATCGTGAACGTTCGCAAGCGGTCGTGTTCCCGGAGTCCCTGTGTCTCAAGAAGTCGCGGGATCTGGTTCGTTTCACACCCGAGACCGATGAGCAGCACGCTTGCGAAGTTCGGATGACATGCATAGCCGCCAATCGCGCGCTGCAAGATCGCTAGACCATCGCCTTCAGAGTCGATAGCGCAACCGGACCCGTGTGTGAGTGCCACGACGCCATCGACATTCGGGAACGCGGCCAGTTCTTCGGGATGGAAGTCGCGGCGGAAATGATCAGCAATGGCTCGTGCAACCGTGGCCGAGCAGTTCACCGAGGTGAGGATCCCGATATAGTTCCGTGTGGCGACTTGCCCGTCTGCGCGGACAATGCCCTGAAATGTTGCCGGCTCATTCGACGGAACAGTCGGACGCGCGGCCTGACCGAACGCGTAGTCGCGCGCAAAATCGCCCATCGCAAGATTATGGGTATGAACATGCTGCCCCGTGCGAATTGGCTGGCTTGCAAAGCCGATTACCTGGCCGTAGCGGTGCACCGCCTCACCCTGACCGATGTCATGTGTCGCCACTTTGTGCCCGGGTGGAATCAGTCCCGACACGGTCACTGCTTCCTTGCCGAGCACCATGCCCGACACAAGCTGTTCGAGCGCGATAACAACATCGTCGGCAGGATTGAGCCGTATGACACGAGCCGACATCGACGCGGTGGATGGCTCTGAAGTGTCGGCGATATTCAACGACATGGCACTACTCCTACGTTTCTCAGGGTAAAGGCCGGTCGCGCTTAGCCACGTGGGATTCGCGCGAAGGGCCATGCAGCGGTCCTCAGATGACGCTTAACCGCTCAGCCAGCGCTCCAGGGCGTTTTGCAGCGCGTGTACTCAAGTTGATAGAGGGTCGTGTCCGGTGCTGTCGCGCCGGCCTGGGGCAATGCCGCGAGTCCCGAAACGAAACGGTCCACCGCTGAACGGACATAGTCTGCCCGGCACCCTTCGACTAACACGATCCATGTCGGTACCTGGGTGCCTTCTGAACGCGCCTTCTTCTCCGCCGTTTCCACCTTGCTGATCTCCTCGTCGGCAAGGCAAAGGTGCACGCCCGTGATACCCGGTAGGTCGACGAGGGGCGGTAGGACGCGCTGACGCACACCCTTCACGACCTCCGCCCGTGCATCCGATGCAACGTCGAAGCGCACAGTCATGAGATTGGCACCCTGCCCAACACCGTCCGAATAGGCCACGTGACAGATTGAGCGTGCGACGCTCCGGAAAGAGGCGACCACCTGCTTGGTCCACGGCGTCGGCGTATTCAGCCGAGAAAGGTAGTCTTGCGCGCCAAGCACCTCGACCGTGTCAGCCTCGTAAAGATTGAAGTACTCGGGACCTGCATCCAATGCTATAAAGCGCCGACCGCGCCTGAACCCTGGAATCCCGGCGCGTTCGGGCATGTGCTCGCGATTGTGCCACTCGTAAAATTCGTCCTTCGCTTCCGGCAGCAGGTCATGCCAGATTGCGACGACGCCCGTTCCAGCAAGGCTCATATCTCCTCCCTTTGACAAATCGAATCGTCTTAAAGTGCCGACGGATACTCGCCGCGGCCCCACGCTGCGCCAAGCGTATCCACGTACTGCACAACCTTTTGTGCCTGCTCGCCGAGCCCGCTGCCACCGAGCGTCATGGTGTCGCCTGCTTTCAGGAAGACAGGCGGCTTCTGACCGAGGCCTACGCCAGGAGGCGTGCCCGTAATAATCACGTCGCCCGCCATTAAAGGCATGAAGCGGCTGAGATACGCCACGATGTGCGCGACGTTGAAAATCATCGTGCGTGTGTTGCCCGTCTGACGGCGCGTACCGTTCACGTCCAGCCACAGGTCGAGCACCTGCGGATCGGGAACTTCGTCGCGTGTCAGCAGCCACGGACCAAGCGGAGCGAATGAGAATCCGCTTTTGCCCTTGGTCCACTGGCCTTCGCGTTCGAGCTGATACGCACGTTCCGAAACATCATTCGCAAGACAGTATCCCGCCACATGGTCCAGCGCGTTGGCTTCGTCGATCTGCCACGCGGGTTTGCCGATCACCACGCCGAGTTCCACCTCCCAATCGAGCTTGCGCGCGTCTGCGGGCAAGACGACCGGATCGTTCGGGCCGCTGATGGAGCCCGTGTGTTTGTTGAACACCACAGGTTCGCGTGGGATCGGCGTGTCGGTTTCAGCAGCATGATCGGAGTAGTTCAGGCCAATGCACACGAGGTTACGGACATTGCCGACGCAGGTGCCAAGACGCGTCCCCGCCTCAACGACGGGTAGGCGATCCAGATCAAGTTCGCTCAGCTTTGCAAGGGCGGCTGGCGTTATGGTCGTTCCATCAATGTCGCTCACGATGCCGGTCAGATCGCGGATCGCGCCGCTCGAATCGATGATACCGGGGTGCTCCTGACCAGGCTGGCCAAAACGGACGAGACGCATCTAGTACTCCTATCAAGACAGAAAAGTAATCGGCAATGTGCCGAGGTCGCCGAAGCCGATATGCAACTCGCGACCAACTGGCAACTCCAGAACGCCCGCGTAGGACCCGGTGATCACAGCTTGGCCGGCATGCAGCCCGAGGCCGCGGACGCGAAGGAAATTGACGAGCCACACAATCGGCTGGAGCGCACCCCGGTCAGGGTGGCGTCCCGCACACATGACTGGTTCTTCGCCGACGCTGGCCAGACTGACGTCGAATTCGACGGGGAGATCGGCCAGCGTCGCGCCCTCCCGAGATTTAACGCGGGGGCCGATGACAAGGCCGGCATTGAACAGGCCGTCTGCCAGTAGTTCAGGGAACGACAGCGTTTCGGGATGCGAATAACGACTGCCTAGCAATTCGAGCGCGAGGTGCGTGTGCCCGAGAGCGTCGAGCGCTTCAGCTTCGCTGTAGGTTTCGCGCCGCGGCGGCAGGTCGCGGTTCAGCAGGCAGGCCAGTTCCGGCTCCGCCCTTACAGAGACACGCGGAGACCCACTCATGCGACATACATCGCCTCGATGAATATCGGCGTCGTAGATCGGCGCAGCGATGACCTTGCCCGGCTGCGGAAGCGCGCATTTCCATGCGCCGGTTCTACTCTCAAGGGCATCACTCACCTTTCGCTGGATCGCGAAGCCCTCGTCAACCGTTGAAGGCCGCAGTTCAACGGGGAGGCGCTCCACTTGCGTGCCTTGACGGCGCGCTGCGACGAGAATGCTTGCTGCCTTCTCATGCCAAAGGGCGACTCGCTGAGAAGCATGAACTGCGTCCGGCATCTCAGGCCGCCTCGTTGACGTGCCGATCGACGCTCTGTCGCGGCCAGACAGCTCCCAACTTCGCGGATGCTTCGCGCAGTAGCGCGTAAAAGGCGTCGTAACGCTCCGGCGGTATGCGTAAGACCGGCCCAGCAATGCTCATCGTCCCGACTACCGCCCCGTCAATCAGCGAGCGCACGGTCACGGCCATCGCGACGACACCTGGCTCGGCTTCCTCGACGACCAGACCATAGCCACGTTGCCTCGTCAGTTCGAGCTCCGGTATCAATCGGTCGACGCTATTAATCGCCTTCGATGTCCCTGCGCCGTTGGGCTGGCCGAGCCCCCCGCGCAGTGCGAGCCCGATTGCTTCGTCGTTTGACATTGTCGCCAACCACACCTTTCCGACCGATGTGGCATGCAATGCGATGGGACTATGCATGGACGGCGAATACATGAGACCGGGCGCCGCGCCTTGAGACGCAGCGAACCACGCGAGTGTCCCTTCATTGACGACCGTCAGCCGAACTAGCTCGTGACATTGCGCTGCGAGTTCGTCGAGAATCGGCTGCACCAGGCCCGGCAACCCGAGCCCGTGCAGGAACCGCTGACCAAGCAAAGAAAGCTTCAAGGTCAAGCGGTACTGGGAGGTCTGTTCATCTTGTTCAGCCCAGCCCTGCTCGCACAGCTGCGCAAGCACGCGATGGGCGGGGCCTTTCTCCAGCTCGAGTTCAGCGGCGATATCGGACATACGCATCCAGCGCGCTTCACGTGCGAGCAACTCGATCGCCTGAAGCGAACGGTCAACTGCTCCCTTGACAACTCTCATAATATGGGTAACATTGTTCTTACTGGAACGGTGTTACAACAATAACGGAACGGCGCCGAAAAGTCAATCCACGACGGAGACAAGTCATGAACGGAAGCACCCAAGCTGAGGCCCATCGTCAGCGCCAGTCGAAGATAGCCGCGGCCAGCGGCTGGATCGGCTCAGCGCTCGAGTACTACGACTTCTTTATTTACGCGACCGCAGCGTCATTACTCTTTCCGCAGCTCTTCTTTCCCTCTGGCAACCCGACGGTTGCCATCATCGCATCACTGGCGACTTTCGGCGTCGGCTATGTCGCCCGACCAATAGGCGCGATGGTGCTTGGCCACGTCGGCGACCGACACGGCCGGAAGACGGTGCTGATTTTCTGCATGTTTTTAATGGGCATTTCGACGATGGGCGTGGGACTCTTGCCCACGTATCAGCAGGCCGGCATCTGGGCTCCGGTGATGCTTGTCACCCTCCGGCTCATTCAGGGGTTCGCCGTCGCGGGAGAGGTCTCCGGCGCCAGTTCCATGATTCTTGAGCATGCACCGTTCGGCCGGCGTGGCTACTTTGCGAGCTTCACGCTCCAAGGGGTGCAAGCTGGGCAGCTCCTAGCGGCAGCGGTCTTCCTGCCCCTCGCGCATTACATGCCGAAGGACCAGTTCGCTTCCTGGGGATGGCGAATTCCGTTCCTCCTCAGTTTTGTCGTTATCATCGTCGGCTACGTCATTCGCCGCCAGGTCGAGGAAACTCCGGCTTTCTCCGAGGAGCAGGCCCATGGCGAAGTTCCTGCCTCACCGGTCGTCGAAGTCCTCCGGCAGAGTTGGGACGATGTCTTGCGCGTAATCTGCATGGCGCTCACCGCCGTCATCGCGCTTCTCGCTACGGTTTTCGGCGCCGCGTATGCGGTCCAGCCGGCCTACGGTATCGGCTTTTCTGCCGGCGTCTTTCTTTTGATTCCGGTTCTTGGCAACATCTGCTCGGTCATACTGATTCCCTTCGTCGGCAATCTCTCTGACAGAATTGGCCGCAGGCCGCCCGTTCTCGCAGGCGTCCTCAGCGCCGGGCTGCTCTCGTTCGCATACCTCTACGCCATCAGCATCCATAACCTCTGGCTCTCGCTGATTCTTTCGATGCTGATGTGGGGCGTTGCCTACCAAGGCTTCAACGGTGTCTTCCCGAGCCTTTTCCCAGAATTATTCCGCACGCGGGTGCGCGTGACGGGAATGGCCATCGGACAAAACGTTGGGACGACGCTTGCTGCACTGACGCCAACACTCTTCGTAGCTGTCGCGCCCCCCGGCTCCACCAATATTCCGCTGAAGATCGGTTTGCTGACGTTCGGCATTTGTCTTGTCGCCGCGTTCGCTGCTTTCACTACGCGGGAGACGTATCGGATCCGCCTCAACGATCTCGGCGACCGCGATGCGGTCCCGGTACCCAAAGTCGAGTACGAGCGCTTGCGCGGCGAAGCGATGGCCGGAGGAATCAAAACTGCCGATGCCCAGGATCTCGCAAATCAGATTCGCTCGTAGCCGTTCTGGCCGGCCCTACTCGTTGCGACCACTGTGTTGGTGCAACTTGGCATGAGCCGAACATAAACGATGCGACTGCGGCGCTTGCAAATCGATTGACACCGCACAAAGGGAACGCACATGCACAACGAAGACACACCCCGTTACGACGGCCCGCGCGAGCTCGCGCAATCTCTAAGCGCGTTTGCGCGCATCAGCGCGGCCGAGTCGCCCTGGAACCAAGAGGGCCTGCGCGCGGACTCTGAGTATCGCGACCTCGGACTCGCCGCGGTGACCGACGGTCGCATCGGAGCGAAACACATTCGTGCGCTGAAGCCGTTCACCGATCCCACTGGCTGGCACTGGCACGACATGACTGGGCACTACCTGTATGTGCTGCGCGGATCCGTGACGTTCCGTTTCGCCGGAGTGGAGGGCGACGTGACGCTTAACGCTGGTGACGGCCTGTCGCAGCCTGCCGGCGTGCCGCACAACGTGATAGGGCGCTCCGACGACCTCGAGGTCATCGAGATTAACGAGCCCGCTGTCTACGGGACTTGGGATCTGGACGTACCGCCGGCGCCTTGGAAGTGACTGTTTATACCCTTGGGGCCTTCTCGAGTGTCATGAGATCGCCAGTTCTCGGCGCATCCGACAGCCGCAGACGGCCCAAAGTCGAATTGAGCGCGTTGCGTCAAAGAGATGCGGTCTTCGTCATCAAAGGGGCTCGGTCGGAGATTGTATGTGTCCGACACGCGCTTGGTACGCCACATTTCCGAGCAGTCACGCAAGACTGCGCCTTCAGCCAACATCGAACACCAAACAGCCATGGATCCACATATCACAGGTAAATCGCGACTTTATGGATTAGTGGGCGATCCACTGACGGCAGCTAAGTCGCCACAATTGTTGAACCAGCTTTTTGCTGAACAGCGCGTGGACGCGGCTTGCGTTCCGTTCTGGGTGAAGGCGGAAAACCTGTCCGAGTTCGTCAGCGGTGCACGAGCGATGGGCAATCTCTCCGGCCTGCTCGTCACCATGCCTCATAAGCAACGGATGCTGGAATTTGTCGATGAACTAGATCCAACTGCCCGTCAGGTCGGCGCGCTCAACGTCATCCGTTGTGAAGCAGATGGACGTTGGGTCGGCGCGATATTTGATGGCGTCGGTTGCGTTCTTGGGATGCAGTGGGAAGGCAACCACCCGGTGAATAAGTCCGTGCTTCTCTTAGGCGCCGGAGGTGCGGGGAGCGCCATCGCATTTGCGGTTGCGTCCGCAGGCGCTAGCAAGCTAACCGTATCCGATGTCGACGGGCATCGGGCTGGCGACCTTGCGGCATCTGTTGCTGCTGAAACCGGCTGCGACGTACGTTCGGGGCCACCCGATCCGCAAGGCTTCGACATCGTTATCAATGCCACGCCGCTTGGCATGAAAGCGAACGATGCCATGCCAGTTGATCCTGAGCGGCTCGCGCCTGGCGCCATCGTCGTCGACATCATCAATGCGTCCGAGCCAACGCCGCTTCGCCGCGCCGCGCACGCGCGCGGGTGCCGTACCCAGGACGGGGGCCCGATGCATCAGGGGCAGGCTGTCTATGCACTTAAGTTTCTGGGATTCGATTACCGCCCCGATGGACGATCAGCACCGGACACGGCCCGCGATGAGTAAAAATTTCAAAGGAGAATACGCATGAGAGTTGCTTTACTGGAAGTCAGTCATTGGCATGTGCCACTCTATCTCGATGCGCTGGAAGCGCCCGGGATTGAAGTGGTTGCCGTGTCAGATGCGGAGGATGTCAAGGGCGAGGCAATTGCCGCACGATTCGGAAGCAAGCTGTACTCGTCGGCCTATGAACTGCTCGAACGTGAGGAAGTCGATTTCGCATTCGTGTTCGGGCGGCATTCTGAGATGCCGGCGCTCGCTGAGGCCGTGATCGCGCGTAACATTCCCTTTGCGCTGGAGAAACCGTGCGGCGTCAACATGTCGCAGATCACCCGACTTCGCAAACTGACCGAGGAAGCCAATCTTTATTGCGCAGTGCCATTGATCTTCCGGATGAGCGAGTTGCTCAGCTCGCTCGAAGATGCGGAGGGGCGCATACCGTCGGACTTCAACTACATGTCGTTCCGTTTCATTGTGGGACCGCCCAGTCGATACGAAGCGGCCGGTGCCGGCTGGGCGCTCGATCCTGTGTATTCCGGAGGCGGATCGACAATCAATGTGGCGACTCACTTCATCGACCTGTTCAGATTGCTCACTGGCAAGGAGATCGTCCGAGTCTCTGCCACGATGAACTCAAGAACGCATCAAACGGCCGTTGAGGACTATTCGCTGCTGACAATGCAAACCGAAGACGGCGTGATCGGCCTGGTGGAAACGGGATATAGCTTCCCCAGTACACCCGACGAGCAGCGCGAATTTTCTTTCACTCTTGCTTCGAACCGCATGTACGCGAAGTCTGGTCCGGACCGGATCGAGATCCGCGACAGAAATAATCTTTCTGCCGGCACGCGAAGCCGCCGCCTCCAGCTTGAGACCGACGTCTATTACCCCTTGTTTGTCAAGCGTGTGCTCGCCGAAAGTCGGACTGGCGCAAAGCCGATCGCATCGTTGCGGGATGCGGAGCTGATGATGCAAGTCATGGACGCGGCCTACGCCTCGGCCAAACAGGGCGGAGTGTCTATTAAACTGGATCCCGTTTCCTAGTCAGAAATCTGTAGCGTAGGAAAAACGCGAGACAGCCGACCTGCATGCGCCTAAGGATCGGTGTCAATCGCCGCAGCATGGGTAGCTGCTCGCAACCTGATGGATCTAGCGCATTAACGAGGAATTTCCCGCAGGTCTAGTTGTTCTAGTTTCATCTGGAAGCGGCGCGCCATACAACTACGTTAGTTGTCCGTACTTGATATGACGCACGAGCCGAAGAATGTAGTTGCAAGTAATCCGACGACACCAAGGGTCGATATGAGCGTACTCAAGGCGCTCGTACCGATCCGATAGGGCAAAAGCAATTCACGTGGACATAGAGGAGAATTTAATGAAGGGTTTCTACTTGAACAAGGCCGCCGTTGCCGCAGCAACGGCACTCGCGGCAGTTGCGCCGGCGTTCGCTCAAAGCAGCGTGACGCTCTACGGTATCGTCGATGATTCGATCGTTTATCAGAGCAGCCAGACGTCGCTCGGTTCGACGAGCGGTGGTCGCTCGAACGTCAAGATGGCATCGGGCATCTGGGCGGGAAGCCGCTTCGGCCTGAAGGGCGCAGAAGATGTGGGCGGCGGCACCAAGGCCATCTTCCAGTTGGAGTCGGGCTTCAACATCAACAGCGGCGCGCAGCAATACGCGAACGCGATGTTCGGCCGTCAAGCCTGGGTCGGTCTGACGAATCAGACCTTCGGTACGCTGACATTGGGTCGTCAGTACACGTCTTACTACACACTGATGGCGCCGTACAGCCCCACGAACTGGCTGACCGGCTACTTCGGCGCGCACCCGGGCGATCTGGACGCATTGGACACGATCTACCGCGCGAACAACTCGATCGTATATACCTCTCCGAAGCTCTACGGCGTGACGGTCAGCGGCTCGTACTCGCTCGCAGGCGTGCCGGACAGCGTGTATCGCGGTTCGACGTGGTCGGCGGCGATCCAGTATCAGCAAGGCCCGATCGGCGGTACGGTTGCGTTCTCGCGCATCAACAACTCGACCGTCGGCGGCGGCGTCTACGGTACGGATTCGACGATGAATACGGCTGGCCAGTCGGGTGTGTCGGCGGTGACGAACGGCTATCAGGGCGCGCAGGCGCAGAATCGCTTCGCGGTCGGCGTCGGCTACGTGTTCAACAGCGCGTGGGATATCTCGGCGACGTACACGAACGTTCAGTACATCCCGGGCGTGCTGTCGAAGTTCACTGACGAGCAGGTTTTCAACACCGCCGGCACCGTGCTGCACTGGAAGCCCACGACGGCATGGGACTTCGCTGCAGGCTACAGCTACACGTGGGCGAGCAAGGCGAACGGAATCGACGACGCAGCGTCGTACCACCAGTTCAACCTGTCCCAGTACTACGCGTTGTCCAAACGTACCGGGTTCTACGCACTTCAAGCGTTCCAGCGTGCGAACGGCCGTACGCTCGCCACGCCGACGTTCCCGGGTGGCCCGACCAACCGCTCGATCGCCGCAACGGCATCGATCGGCGACGGCTTCCAGTCGACTCCGTCGTCGTCGCGCAGCATGTTCGCAGCAGGCGTGGGTATCGTCCACCGCTTCTAGCGTCACCAGAGTTTTATCCTTATTGCGGCTACCGTTGCCACCACTTTCAATGCACATTGGATCCGTTCATGACCTCATATTCCAGCTATCTGCCTCACGATCTCGACGGTGCCCTGCTCGTTGGCCGCGTGTGGCGTCAAACGAAAAACGGCGCGGGACCGTGCGTCGTTGCGGTTCGCGGCGGGGAAGTATTCGATATCTCCCGCATCGCACCAACAGTGTCCGATCTTTTCGATCGCCAGGATCTCGTAGAACTCGTCCGGCAGGCTTCCGGCGAATCTCTGGGTCATGTCGGCAATCTGATCGAAGCCACCGTCGCCGCACAACGGAAAGACGATCAACCCTACCTCCTGGCTCCCTGCGATCTGCAAGCCATCAAAGCCTGTGGCGTAACGTTCGCCATTAGCCTTCTTGAGCGCGTCATTGAAGAGCAGGCAGGCGGCGAAGCTGCGAAGGCTGAGGAAGTGCGCGCTGCGATCACGCGTCTGATCGGCACCGATCTGTCGAAAATCAAGCCCGGCTCAGAAGCTGCCGCCAAGCTTAAGGAAGAGCTGCAGCGACGCGGTGCATGGTCGCAGTACATGGAAGTCGGAATCGGTCCCGATGCAGAGGTATTTTCGAAGTCGCAGCCTATGTCTTCAGTCGGACTCGGTGCCGATATCGGCTTGTTGCCTGCTTCGAAGTGGAACAACCCAGAGCCGGAGATCGTCCTCGCAGTCAACAGCAGGGGCGAGGCGGTGGGCGCCACACTGGGTAACGACGTCAATCTGCGCGACATCGAAGGCCGCTCCGCCCTGCTGCTGGGCAAATGTAAGGATAACAACGGCTCATGCGCGATCGGCCCGTTCATTCGCCTGTTCGACGGACGGTTCACACTGGACACGATTCGAGAAACGAGTGTTTCGTTGCGCGTGGAAGGTACCGACGACGGCTTCGTGCTTGAAGGCATCAGCCATATGCGGGAGATCAGCCGTGACCCTCTTGACCTGGTGAGTCAGACCTGGGGCAAGCACCATCAGTATCCCGACGGCTTCATGTTGTTCCTCGGCACGATGTTCTCTCCGATCAAAGATCGCGATGCGCCGGGTGGCGGCTTTACGCATCACCTCGGCGACCGCGTGACGATCAGCGCCCCTCCGCTTGGCGCGCTCGTCAACACCGTGTGGCTGTCGACCCAAATCGCTCCGTGGACATTCGGCGTGCGTGCGCTGTACGCCAATCTCGCCGAGCGCTCGCTGCTGAACCTCGGTTGATCAAGCAGATATTTACTCACTGACGGATTTACGATGACGCAATTCAAGAACTTCATTGGCGGCGAATGGGTCGATGGCAACGACTTCGCTCCTAATGTGAACCCTTCGGACACGAGCGACGTGATCGGCCATTTCGCACGGGCCAGCGCAGATCAGACACAGAAAGCAATCGCGTCTGCACGCTCAGCCTTTCGCACGTGGTCGCTCAGTACCCCACAACAGCGCTTTGACTTGCTCGACCAGGTCGGCAGCACCATCCTTGCGCGCAAAAACGAACTCGGTAAGCTGCTGGCACGCGAGGAAGGGAAAACGCTCGCCGAAGCAGTCGGCGAAGTGGGACGCGCCGGACAGATTTTCAAATTCTTCGCGGGCGAGGCATTGCGGGTCGGCGGCGAGATTTTGCCGTCCGTCCGCCCGGGACTGACGGTCGAAGTCACACGCGAACCGCTAGGCGTCATCGGTCTGATCACGCCGTGGAACTTCCCGATCGCTATTCCCGCCTGGAAGATCGCGCCTGCGCTCGCGTATGGAAACTGCGTGGTCATCAAGCCGGCGGAACTCGTGCCGGGGAGCGTATGGGAACTCGTCAAGATCATCGCCGAAGGCGGTGCACCGGCGGGCGTAATCAATCTCGTCATGGGCACGGGTTCGATCGTCGGCGAAACACTCGTCAAATCAGCTGACGTGGATGCCATCAGCTTCACGGGCTCGGTTGGGACCGGCCAGGCGATCGCCGCGAAATGCGTCGCCACCGGTAAGAAATTCCAGCTCGAGATGGGTGGCAAGAACCCGATGGTCGTGCTCGACGATGCCGATCTGGACGTCGCGGTCGAGGCCTGCATCAACGGCGCTTTCTACTCCACCGGCCAGCGTTGTACCGCATCTAGCCGCCTGATCGTGACGAGCGGCATCCACGACCGTTTTGTCGAGGCCATGCAGGCGCGCATGCGCAGTCTCAAGATTGGTAACGCGCTGGATGCGTCGACGCAGATCGGTCCCGTTGTCGACGCCAAACAGCTAGAACAGGACGAGCGTTATATCGAACTCGCACGTGCCGAAGGTGGTTCGGTGTTTGGCGGCGACCGTGTTCCCTCGGCGACCGAAGGATTTTTCCTGGCGCCCGCTCTCGTGACCAACACGACCTCGGCGATGACGATCAACAGGGAGGAAGTGTTCGGTCCTGTCGCTTCCGTCATCAAGGTCGCGGATTACGAGGAAGCGCTTGCCGTAGCCAACGACACGCCATTCGGCCTTTCCGCTGGCATCTGCACCATGTCGCTGGCTCATGCGAGCCATTTCAAGCGTCACGTACAGGCCGGTATGGTAATGATCAATACGCCGACAGCGGGCGTCGATTACCACGTTCCATTCGGCGGGCGCAAAGGTTCGAGCCTGGGTCCCCGTGAACAAGGCACCTATGCGCGCGAGTTCTATACAATCGTGAAAACCGCTTACATCGCTCCCGGGAACGTTTGACCAAGCGATAAAAACCGCGATAAATCGCCGATCCCTATGACATGCACGAGTGCTCGCTAAGCTCGACACGACCGCACGGGCGGCGTGAACGGTAACCGGCTACCCGGCAGCCGGTTACACGGCAGCCGATCACATGGCGGTTGAATGCTTATACAGTCAGCTGTATCGAGGAAACGTTCGACGGCCGCAGATCACCGAGAGGATGGCCACGTTCGAAGGTCCGCTGATCGGTTTGTAGCAGCCGCTCGAATGACAATCTTTGCGCGACTGCGAAAGGCTGTTAATGGCCGGCTACCGCCCCACAGGTTTTATATATGCCGGCGCACGGGAGGCGCCCGACTTCGAGGCAGCGAAGCCTCCTGCTCGCGATATGCTGCACGTTAATATTCGCCGGCTGATTTCCCCCTCACCCCGGGGATCTCCTTCGCATGTCCTGTTCGGGAGGGTGCTCAGGTGTTGCCCTGGTTTTGAGCTGCCTTCTCGATGGTGCGACAATCGAATAAGGACAAGCCACTCCTCAACACTGCACACCGTTGGTCCGTTCAATCTGAAAGGATAAGAACATGCGTCGATACATCTATCTCGCGGCATTGCCTGCCACCTTCGTTGCCGGCATGTTTGCATCTCATCTGGGCACACTGGCGTGGGCCCAGGCGTCAGACGTACCGCTAACGGCGCAGATCGTTGACCTGGCAGCCTTAACCGATGCCGATCTTGGTCCACAGATTCCGAACATGGGCACCTTGCGTTCGAAGGGTCTGGTCGTCACGCCGAGCGGGACCGTCGCAGTGCAGACCGGTAACGTACCCAGGCATACGCATAGAGGTTCTGACGAAATCCAGTATGTGATTTCGGGAAGCGGCACTTTCTGGCTAGGTAACGAACAGCGTCAGATCCACGCCGGCGACTTGATCAATATCCCGAAGGGAACCGTGCATGCGGGGTCCGAGCCGACCAGCGGCGAATTCAAGGTCATTTCTATCAAGCTGCCGCCGCAAGCTCCAGGCGACATGCAGATGGTTCCCTGACGTGCCGTCGATATCCGGCGCTCCCTGATCGACGCAAGACAAACACTCGCGCGATCGTCAGGATTGTGTTCACGGACACGCTCGAAATAATCGAGCGCGCGTTGCCGCCGGCCCGCGCACGCCTCGGCGAGGCCAAGCTGTCGATACGCGGCAACCTGTCATTCGCACGATCATGCCTTGACGTTGCTACGCTCAGAGAACGGCCGCTTACGAGAAAAGCGTGAGGCGGGACCCGACCCGGAGCGGTCTCCCGACTGGCTAGATAGCGGTCGTTCGACGGGCATGTTGGAAGCGATAGTAATACCCATGGACAGTCTGATCAGAGCCGTACTTCGAAGCAGCGTACGGCGCCAGCAATGCTGGCCTCCAGATGTTGACACGGTCAAAATGCTTTTTGCCGGTGCAACACCTCAGGCCCCGATGGCGTCTCTCACCGAGATTGCTCCGTTCTGCACCGCTTTGACTTCTTCGGGTCCAAGGCGGACCATTCCGCACTGGCCACGCAATTGCATCTTGCGGGAGCCCCCGCGTGCAATCTTCTGGCAGCGTGCCTTCGCGGACATCACGTACCCTTAACCCTTAGCATTGGACTGCTCTCAAAGCGACGTTGCAGTCGATTTTACACACGTCTATGGAACCGTTTGAAGGGCTGCAACGTCGCTTCAGAAGAATCAATTAAGACGTTTCAGTTCACCATCGTCCGCATACCAGTCGATGGTTTTGCCGCTTATATTGATCGTCACCGCACGCGGTTCGCTGAACTGATCGAACGATTCGACACCCGTCTCGCGCCCCACGCCGCTGTTCTTGAAACCGCCCCACGGCGACGCCGGGTCGAGCCGGTGGTGATCGTTGACCCAGACCATGCCGAATTCGAGTTTGCTTGCGACGCGATGCGCGCGCGCGACGTCCTGCGTCCACACGGAAGCGGCGAGGCCGAACTGCGTGTCGTTGGCGATACGGATCGCGTCCGCCTCGTCGTCGAAGGGCATCACGACGGTGATTGGCCCGAACACTTCATCCTGACCGATTTCCGAACGCGGATCGACGTCATACAGCACGGTCGGCTCGATGAAAAAGCCCTGCTTCAGGTTGGACGGCACGCCGCCGCCCGTCAGCACCTTTGCACCCGCCGCCTTCGCGCGCTCCAGCATCGCGAGAACGCGCTGGCGCGAGCGGTCCGAAATCACCGGGCCGAGTTGGGTCTTCACATCGGCAGGATCGCCTACGCGAATACCCATCGTCTTCGCGCGGAAACGTTCGAGAAACGCCACATAGATCGACTTCTGCACCAGAATCCGCGCGCCGCACACGCAGGTCTGCCCCGCGCCAATGAAGGCCGCGAACGCCGCGCCGTTGACCGCGCGCTCCATGTCGAAATCGTCGAATAGCATCACCGCGCCCTTGCCGCCGAGTTCGAGCGTCGTCAACGCGAAGGTGCGTGCCGCCGCTTCGCCAATCGAGCGGCCGACTTCCGTGCCGCCCGTGAATACGACCTTGCGGATCAGCGGATGCTGCGCGAGCGCCGCGCCTGCCTCGCGTCCTTCGCCGTTCACGACGTTCACGACACCCTTCGGTACGCCTGCTTCATCCAGCAGACGCACAAGGCGCACAGTGGTCAGCGGCGTCTGCTCGGACGCCTTGATGACGACGCTATTGCCCGTGGCGAGCGCGGGCGCAAGACTCTTCGACAGAATCATCAGCGGATGATTGAACGACGTCATCAACGCGACGACGCCGAGCGGCACGCGCTGCGTGTAGCAGAGGTACGGCCCTTCGATCGGAATCACGTCGCTGCGGCGCGTCAGCGCAAGCGCCGCGAAATAGCGGTAGAACTGCGGCAGACGCGAAATCTGCGCGCGCGTCTCCGAGATCGGCCGGCCGTTGTTCAGCGTTTCGAGTTTGTAAAACTGTTCTAGATCCGCTTCGAACAGATCGGCGAAACGGTTTAGCACGCGCGCGCGTTGCTGGATCGGCATGTCGCGCCACGCGCCGCTTTCGAACGCGCGATGGCCCGCGCGCACCGCGCGGTCCACATCCTGTTGAGACGCGGCCGCGAGCGCGCCGATTACTTCACCCGTCGCCGGGTTGACGATGTCGAGCCTACGGCCGGTGTCGGCGTCTGTCCATGCGCCGTCGATGAAAAGCTGTGCATCGAGATGTGTCTGGTTCACTGTGTCCATAGAGATCAATTCCAGGTGGTTCACTTGAGAGGCGATGCATGCGCGTCAGTGCGCATCGCATCGCTTGCCTGTAGGTCGGCGGGCTGCAGGTCTTCGAGGCGCTGGCCGGTCGGCTCGACGCCGAGCCACGCAACCACGACGATCTGAATGACGAGCAGGCCGATCATTAGCGTCAGCACACCGACGATGCCGTGCTGCGCATACAGCGCGACGACGATAAACGGCGTGACGATTGTCGCGCCGCGACCCAGCGTGTTGCAGATGCCCGAGGCGCGCAGCCGGACTTCGGTCGGGAAGAGTTCGGGTACGTAAATCGCGAACAGCAGCGCGACAAGCACGTAGATCGGAATAGTCAGCAACAGGCCGACAAGGGGCAGCAGCAGCGGATCCGAGACGAACGGATAGATCGCGCCGAACACGATTGCCGCGAGCGACGCACCGATGATGGTCGGCTTGCGGCCCCACGAGTCCGCCGTCAATGCGCCGATTGCTGAGCCGATTGGCGCGCCGAGCGACATGACGAGCGCGAAGCCGAACGACCTCGCGATGCTGAAGCCCTGATGCACGAAAAAGGTCGGCAGCCAGGTGACGAAGCCGTACAGCAACGTATTGATCACAACGAGCGTCACGCAGCCCACGATCATCCGTTGCAGCATCGTGCCGCTGAAAAGCGATCCGAACGACAGCAACGTTGCCGCTTGCCCCGACGTCTTCGCGACAAAAGGCGGCGGCAGCGGCTCGCCGCCGCGCGCTTCGGTGACTTCGCTTTCGATGCGATTCAGGATCGCGCCGGCTTCCTCATGGCGACCAACCGAGTCGAGCCAACGCGGCGACTCGGGCAGCGACTTGCGCGCATACCAGACACCCAGCGCGCCGAAGCCGCCCAGCACAAACATTGCGCGCCAGCCGAATGCTGGAATCAGCAGCAATCCGATCAGCCCGGCGACCGGCAACCCGGACACGACGAACACGGCCATCAATCCTTGCAGCTTACCGCGCTTTTGCGGCGGCACGAATTCGGTCAGTGTCGAATAGCCGACGACATTTTCCGCGCCGAGTCCGAGGCCCATCACGAAGCGGCACGCGATCAGCACGCTCATGTTCGGCGCGAGCGCCGCACCGAGCGACGCGAGTCCGAACACCGCAAGATTTGCCTGATACGTGAAACGGCGGCCGAAACGGTCGCCGAGAAAACCGGTGCCGAGCGAACCGAGCATCATGCCTAGAAACGTTAGCGACACGAATAGCGCATTCTGGCCGAGTGTCGAGAAGCCGGTTTTGAGCGTTGCACCGAGCACGGTCGACGCGACATAGATGTCGAAGCCGTCGAAGAACATGCCGATGCCAATCAACCACATGATGCGCCGATGAAATCCCGACATCGGCAAACGGTCGAGCCGTGGCCCTGCGTTGACGTTCATGTCTGTCTCCTGTTGACCAGAGTTGGCGCTTTGGCACTGACTCCGGTCCCATGCAAGATGCTTGCTGCCGGCGTGCTGAAGAAACGCGAGCCTTCCCAGGATAAGTTCGCGCGCGCCATGTGCGGACTTCGATGGGTGAGCTTGCGCTCAGCGGCCCTGCATCAGTCGCAGGCTCGTGACGGTCAGCATGTCGGTCGCGCTGCGGAAGTTCTGTTCGATCGGGCTTTCCTCCGCCGACTGAAAGAACGCCTTGCACTGGCGCACGCCTGCATCGTCGAGCGCGAGGATGCGATCGGTGAGGGCGTCGGCGTCGCCGCGCAGCGCAGCAGCCTCGCAGACCTGCGTGATCAGCCCCGCCTGCAGCGCGGCGGCGGGCGTCAACGTGTCGCCGAACAGCACCATTGGAAACAGCGTCTTCGGCAAAGCGTAGCGGCCCAGATAGGCCATGATCGCGGCGGGCGGCAAGCCTTTGCGCATCTCGGGAAACGCGAGCGTCGCGCGTGACGACACTAGCGTGAAGTCACACAGAATCGCGAGTCCGAAGCCGAAGCCATGCGCATCGCCATGCACTTCCGCTATCGAAATCATCGACGTACCGCGCACGAGGCGCTTCAGTTCGATCAGCCGCGCGACTTCCGAACGGATCGACACTGCGTCGCGGCCGGCGCGCTCGCGTCCGGTACAAAACATGTTGCCGCTCCCGCGGATGCGCAGCACACGCGCGCTCGGCTCTGCGGCCTCGCTGCGTAACGCCGCCGTCATTG
Organism: Paraburkholderia sp. GAS32; assembly: GCF_050434225.1. Taxonomy (NCBI): domain Bacteria; kingdom Pseudomonadati; phylum Pseudomonadota; class Betaproteobacteria; order Burkholderiales; family Burkholderiaceae; genus Paraburkholderia; species Paraburkholderia sp. GAS32. The sequence continues at coordinate 63,269 of NZ_JBNPVS010000020.1, forward strand.
CCTCGAACATCAGGCTGGAAACCTCGTTGCCCGCGTCCGGGCGATTCAGCGTAAAACTCAGCACGTTGCCCGTTCGCTCGATCAAAACTGGCTGCGGGAATGGACTGCGATCCATAACTTCTCCTGTGTCGACCGGCGTTGACGCTTCAGCGCTTACTCCAGTGCCGTGCAAGTAATTGCGGGTGTATAATCTGTATACAGCGTATTCACAGAACCATGAGGTGTCAATGCCTTCCAGTAAAACTGCAATGAAAACTGCCGAAGCCGCCGCACCGAAGCACGCGAAAGGTGCGCATGCAGGCACACATTCGCTTGACAAGATCGCGAGCAAATATCACTCGCGCATGCGCACGGTCGATGCATCTAGCGACTCATTGAGCGAAGGCGTGGTGGTACCCGCGTTGCGCGAGGCGATCGTCGAGGGCGTGCTTGCGCCGGGCAGCCGCCTTTCAGAAGTTCAGGTCGCGAAGCAGTTGAATGTAAGCCGCACGCCGATGCGCGAGGCGTTCGCGCAACTCGAACGCGAGGGACTGGTGACGGTGCTGCCGCGTGTCGGCGCGTACGTGCGCGCCGTGACGCTGCGCGATGTCGAGGAGATTTACACGGTCCGCGCCGCGCTTGAATGTCTTGCCGTACAGCTTGTGTTGGAGCGCATCACGACACTCGGCATCGCGCAACTTGACGACGTGATCGAGGCGATGCAGGTGAGCGTCGATGCTGGCGATCCGGTGGGTTACGTAGAAGCGCTAGACCGCTTCTACACAATCGTGATGACGATCGCCGACAACCGCACGCTGCAGGACAGTCACGCTGGATTGATCGGACCTGTGCGCCGCCTGCGGCGCATAGCGATGGCGCGCGGCGGCCGTATGCAGGCGTCGTTCAGTCAAGCGGTCAAAATTCGCGATGCCATTGTGAACCGCTCGTCGAACGTGCAGGATTTGATGCGTGAACAACTGGCCGGCGCGTGTCGTGCTGCGCTGGACGTGCTGAACGACGCGAGCGAATAGTCAAGGAAACGAGTCATGCTCAATACGCAAACCACCCGCATTCTTTCCCGCTATAAAACCTGGGCGGACAACGTGCTGTTCGATTGCATCGAAGCATTGCCGCCCGGTGAAGCCGTCAAAACGCGGCAGACCTTGTTCAAGTCGATGATCGGCACGCTGAATCACATTTACGTGGTCGATCTGATCTGGAAGGCGCACCTCGAACGCAAGGAGCACGGCTTCACGACACGCAACGTGGTCGTGCATGCCGATCTACACGACCTGCGTGGCGCGCAACAGGACATGAACACGTGGTTCGAACGCTGGGCGGATGAACAGACTGACGCGTCGCTGGCTGAGACGTTGTCGTTCGCGTTCATATCCGGCGAGCGTTCGGCTATGTCGCGCGGCGCGATGTTCATGCATCTCGTGAACCACGCTTCGTATCATCGCGGCTGGGTTTGCGAAATGTTCTTCGACGTTCCCGCCAGGCCGCCCGCTACCGACCTGCCTGTTTTTCTTACAACCCACCCGGAGGCCAGTTTTCCGCCCCCTTCGCACGCGTCGCACGATCAGGTGAACGCATAGCACGAGGTGGGATGGGAAATCGACCGGATGAACGCTTGTAAAAGCGAGCGTGCGCAGGAGAGGGTGTGCTTGGGTTGACGGAGCGCGACTAGAACTGATGCCGGATTCCGATACGAGCGACCGCTTGATGACGATTCGAAGAAGGCGACAAATCGGCAATGTTCGCGACCGCCGCGTGGCCGGTCGAGTCGTCTCCGCTCGCCGTCTGCCATGCACCTGAAATATAGACATCGGTGCGCTTGGACAGCTTGTGATTCACACCGGCGGAGAGCTGATTGTATTTGGCGCCCCCAATGGTTTGAGTCACAGCGTTCCCTTTCAGGAAGTTGTAGGCCGCTCCAACCGACCAATCCGGGGCAATCAGGTACTGCAGGCTGACTTCCGCGTCGTTGAAATCCGCACTGCTTTCACTAAGCGTGGCAATGTTCGAGTAGCGAATGTTCGAATAGGTCGCGCCCACGACCACGTGTCCGAACGCATATGAACCGCCGGCCGCTACGACCTGGTACGTTCTTGCCGACGCATAGCCGCTGTAGATCGGGCTCGCGGTCAGCCCGTTCGACGTCGCGGTATCGGTTGGGTTGCTCCCTAACAAGGACGCCGCCGGATTGTTGACGTGTGAATATGCCACGGACATACCAAGCGGGCCTCTCGCAAAATGGGCTCCGAAAGAGTAGGCCTGATTGGTTGCAAGCGAGCCTGGCACACCGCCGAAGCTATAGAGACTTTCGAATCTCAAACCGCCGTAGTCGGGGCTCTGGTACTTGACTGAATTGTTCTGGCGACGTGTGAAGTTGAAATTGTCGAGGTCGCCGGGATGTGCCGCGTGATCCGAGCCAAGATTTGAATCACCGAACTCGTATATTCCGACGTAGTCGATGATGGGATCGTATTGCCGCCCGAGCGTCACAGTGCCATACCGGTCGCTCGACAAACCGACAAAGGCCTGTCGGCCAAATTCATCACCTCCTTGCGCGAGATTTCCGGTGTTGAGTTCGAAGCCGTTCTCGAGCGTGAAGACCGCCTTGAGGCCGCCGCCGAGATCTTCGGATCCTTTGAGTCCCCAACGGGACCCATTCAGACCATTGTTGGCATCGAGTCGAAACAGTCTGCCGCCGCTTTTGCTGCCGGCAACAGGCACATTGCTGATTGCTTCGAAGCCCTCATCAATGATGCCGTACAACGTAATGCTGCTTTGCGCATGCGCGGCAGGGACAGACACAACAAGAGCACATGTCACCAGGATTTTTTTCATTGGCAAACTCGCAGGATGCCGGCGTCGCCCGCAGCGCGTGGAGAGCGCAAGCAGGTCCGACATTGCCGAAGCGGAAGAAAGAAAAATCAAAGGCAATGGACGAAACGAGCGCCGGCTCAATTTATTCCGCAGATTCTTCAGAAAGCGAGTCCGTGACGGTTCAATCAGGACGTCAGCTTCCCGGCTCGACCCGCATCAGCCGTTCGTGCTTGTCCAGATGCAATGGCTGCTTGCAGACGTTGACTCAAAAAAAAACTTTGCAGTGAACGGAATGTTTGCACCGGGACTGTGTTTGCACCTTCGTACACCAGAATCCAGCGCCCGCTTGCAGTCGTAAGCATCGACCGGATGATTGGCTGGGTATGGTTCGTCTTTCGACTCGTCATTGCGGCTGAGCGAAATTCGCGAATCTCATCCTTCACATATCTCGGAGAAGTCTCATGAAGTTGAATTCGTTTGTCCTCGCCGGTTTCGCCTGCGCCACGCTGCTGAGCGCAACGACGTCATTCGCACAGGACAGCACCGCAGCTCCGTCCGCACCGATCAAGAACGTCGTGCTGGTTCACGGGTTGTTTGCAGATGGTTCGAGCTGGGGGAAAGTGATTCCGCTACTGCAGGCAAAAGGCCTGCACGTGACGGCGGTGCAGAATCCGACGACCTCGCTCGACGCGGACGTGGACGCGGTTAAGCGCGCACTTGCGCAACAGGATGGCCCGACGCTGCTAGTCGCGCACTCGTACGGCGGGATGGTGATCAGCCAGGCTGGCGATGATCCGAAAGTGGCCGGTCTCGTGTACATTGCCGCGCGTGCGCCGGATGCCGGCGAGGACTATCCGGCACTGACGAAGAAATTTCCAGCCGCGCCCGCATCGGCGGGGCTTCAGTGGTCGGCCGACGGCTACGGCCAGCTATCCGAGCAGGCATTTTTGAAAGACTTTGCCGGCGATCTGCCGAGGGCTGACGCAGAGAAGTATTATGCGGTTCAGCAGCCCATTGGCAAGGCGATCACGATGGCGAAGACGACCGTCGCCGCGTGGCACGACAAGCCGACCTGGTATGCGGTATCGACTGAAGACCGGACCATCAACACCGATCTGGAGCGCTTCATGGCGAACCGGATGCACGCGCATACGATCGAGCTTAAGTCGAGCCACGTGTCGCTGCTGTCGCATCCGACTGAAGTGGCAAATCTGATCCTCGAAGCGACCGGAGAGCAGAAGTAGAGTGGCGCTTGCATCAATCAACGGTGAATGAATCTGCTAGCGGCTTCCTGATCAGCCGCCAGCTTCGCCGGCATGGTATCCCTCAGATAGTCCACCCAGCTGCGAATCTTTGCGTCCACGTATTGTCGCGATAGATACATCGCGTAAAGTCCCATCTCCTGCGAACTGTATTCGGGTAGAACCCACGCAAGTTCGCCGTTGTGCAATCCGCTGATCGCCGAATAAATCGGAATCAGGCCGATTCCTAGTCCTTCCCGTACTCCAGTGACAAGAGCCTCTGGTGTATTGACTTCCAGCAAGGCTGGCCGGAGTCGAATGGACTCCTCTCCGTTTGGCCCCTTGAAGGACCACACGTTCATTGGAGATTCGGGTGTGTTCAGGTGGATGCACGAATGCGCTTCGAGATCGTCTGGCTTGTGCGGGACACCATGGGTCTCGATGTAAGTACGTGATGCGCAAACAATGCTGAATGCACTACCGATTTTCTGTGAAATGAGCTCTGAATCCGATAATGCCAGTGCCCCGACAATTGCAACGTCGCAGCCGTCTTCGATGAAATCCGGCGTGCCATTGGCGAGCGTCAGCCGGACTTTCACTTCAGGATATAGCTGTTGATATGCACCGATCGCCTTGATGAGGTAGTGCTGTCCAAACCCGACCGGAGTGCGAACCCTCAGTTTCCCACACGGACGCGCATGTGCGTCACCAGCCTCCGCCTCAGCCTGTTCGATCAGTGCCAGAATCTGCATGCAATGATCGTAATATCGCTCACCAGCTTCAGTCATCGCGATGCGTCGTGTGGTCCTGTTGAGCAGTCGGGTTCGAAGGTGTGCTTCCAGATCCGAAACGGCGCGTGAGGTCTGGCCAGGAGTGGCGTCCATGCTGTTCGCCGCCGCGGTGAAGCTCCCGGCTTCGACGACGCGCACAAAGACGCGCATGTCTTGAAGTATGTCCATGCAGAGCTCCCGATACGAGTCCAACCGGCGCTTACGTTAAATTATCTCGATGGCCATGGCGGTGGCTTCGCCACCGCCGATGCAGAGGCTTGCAATTCCGCGCTTTCCGCCCGTCGATCTGAGGGCCGCAAGCAAGGTGACCAGAATGCGTGCTCCGGACGCGCCGATAGGGTGACCGATGGCACAGGCGCCGCCGTGTATGTTGACCTTGTCGTGATCGAGCGTCATGTCCTGCATGGCAGCCATCACGGCGACCGCGAATGCCTCGTTGATTTCCCACAAATCTACGCTGGACGTCCCCCATCCAATCCTGGACAGTAGTTTCTTAATCGCGCCCGCGGGAGCGGTGGTAAACAGTCTCGGCTCCTGAGCGTGGGTGGCGTGCCCGGCGATAGCGGCCAGAGGCTTGATCCCAAGTCTCTCGGCACTTGAGAGGCGCATCAGCACCAGCGCGGCGGCACCATCGGAAATCGAACTGGAGTTAGCCGCAGTTACTGTGCCATCGGTCTTGAAAGCGGGTTTCAGGCTGGTGATCCTGTCCAGTTTGGTTTTGCCCGGCTGCTCATCGTGCTGTACCAGAACTTCACCTTTTTTGCTGGAGGTCATCACTGGGATGACCTCCCACGCGAACGCACCGGACCGAATAGCGGCTTGGGCTCGTGTGGTTGACTTTATTGCGTAGGCATCCTGATCCTCCCGGGAGAATCCGTAAGACTCGGCGCACTCTTCAGCGAAGGTGCCCATTTGACGGCCACGGTCGAAATAGGCATCTTCCAGACCGTCGAAGGACATATGGTCGAGAATCTGTCCGTGACCAAGGCGGAAGCCCCCTCGTGCCTTCGGGATGAAGTAAGGAGCGTTTGTCATGGACTCCATGCCTCCCGCAACAATGACCTCGTTGCTGCTCGCCATCAGGAGATCATGGGCTAGCATGGCGGCTTTCATGCCGGAACCGCACACTTTGTTAACAGTGGAGCAGACCACCGAGAGGGGTAGCCCGGCGCCGATGGCCGCCTGGCGCGCAGGGGCCTGGCCGAGTCCCGCAGGCAGCACACAACCCAGGATGAGTTCCTGGACCTGCTCGGCGCTAATGCCGGCTCGCTGGATAGCGGCCTGTACGGCAACGGCACCGAGCTGCGGCGCCGTGCGATCGGAGAGATTCCCCTGGAAGCTGCCAATAGGGGTGCGGGCGGCTGAGACGATAACGACGGGATCTTTGGACATGATTCGTTCACTGAAAAGATGGATGCGGTTTATTTGGCGGCCATACGAATGGCGCCGTCGAGGCGGACGACCTCGCCGTTCAGGTATTCATTCAAGAGGATGTGCTCCACCAGAGCGGCGTATTCGGCTGGCTTACCCATCCGGGCTGGGAACGGCACCGTTTTGCCCAGCGCCTCCTGTACTTCAGCGGGCATGCCAAGCAGCATCGGCGTTTCCATGATGCCTGGAGCCACTGTCATAACCCGGATGCCGCAGCGCGAGAGTTCCCGCGCGAGTGGCAAGGTCATCGCCACAACGCCGCCTTTGGAAGCGGCGTAGGCTGCCTGCCCCACCTGTCCTTCAAACGCGGCCACGGAGGCTGTGCAGATGATGACGCCACGTTCGCCGGAGGGCACTGGCGGACAGGCGCTCATCATCTCCGCCGCATTGCGGGTCATGTTGAAAGTACCAACCAGGTTGATATTGATCGTCCGGGCGAACGCTTCCAGCTTGTGGGTTCCTTCACGGCCGATGACCCTTTCGGCGGGAGCAACGCCTGCGCAATTGATGAGTCCCCTGAGGTGTCCCATTTCCATGGCCGCCGCAAAAGCTGCCCGGGCGCTGTGTTCGCTGGCGACGTCGGTGGCAACGAATCGGGCATTCGGCCCTAGCTGTGCGGCGATGGCCTCACCAGATTCGGGGTTAAGGTCCGCCAGGACCACCTTGCCGCCCCGCTCGACGATCATCTTCGCCGTGGCCGCCCCCAACCCGGAACCGGCACCGGTCACTACAAATACGTTGTCTCTTATCTGCATGTCTGTTTTCCTTTCATGTGACGCTGCGCTGATGCATTCGTTACGTGGGTCGCTGACTGGTGTCTGGATTCGCTCCCGATGCACGCTGCTAATCCGAATAAAACGTTGTAAACGAGCCGACCTCCGCTCTTTCCGTGACGAGGGTGTTCTCGATGCGCGAGGCATCCGCAAATCCGAGACTCATGCCGACAACAAACCTCTCACCTGTCTCCAATCGAAGTTGATCGGCAATGACCTTGTGGTACTTCATAAATGCTGCTTGAGGGCATGTGCTCAAGCCATGAGCACGGGCAGCGATCATGATGTTCTGCAGGAACATGCCGTAGTCGAGCAGGCTACCCTGCTGCATGACGCGGTCGATTGTGAAAAACAGGCCGACGGGCGCGTCAAAGAATTGATAGTTGCGGCTGTGCTGGGCCAGCATCCGTTCCTTGTCGCCCTTTTCGATTCCAAGCAACCCATATAGCTTCCAACCCACAGTCCGTTTTCTTTCAAGGTATGGAGATATCCACTCGCGCGGGTAATAGTCCCACTCGTCCGTGCATGTCTCGTCTAGTGCCGAGTCGTCATTAACCCGTTGGATCGCGGCACAGATACGGTCTTTGGCGTGCCCCGTGACGACGTGTACGCGCCAGGGCTGAATGTTGACTCCCGTGGCAGCGAAGCGCGCTACGTCCAATATCGATTCCACCGTCTCCCGAGGAACCGACGTGGGCAGAAACGCCCTGACGCTGCGACGCGACAGGATCGCCCATTCGATGGCCTTGCGCAGCGCATCGGCGTCCATCGCCGGTGGTGTCTCACTTCTCTTCATCTGTCACTCCATCTGTCTTCAACGTCAGCAAACTCAAGCAACTTCCCTTCACGGCAGCATTGCCTTGCGAGCAAGATTAGCCAGGGGGAACAGGGCGTGTTGTCTCGAACATGACAATTGGCATCCAGCAACCCGTCGTCCCCTACGAACCCAAGGAGTGTCCTGTTCGAGACAGTTCCATTCCGGCGCAACGGTTAGATTTGATGCGACATCGCAAGGTTTGAGCGATCCGATTCAGAGGTTGCACCTACGCACCACCAATGCCCGGAACACTTTCACATTCATGTGAGGAGACACGACATGGCCACTAAAATCTACGAGCGCGGCCTCGATCGAAACGAAGCCAACTACGTGCCGCTGACACCGCTGCATTCATTGGATCGATGCGCCGATCTGTTTCCGGAGCGTATCGCCATCGTGCATGGCGAGATGCGTCAGACCTGGGCGGCGACGCGCAGCCGCTGCCGCCGGCTCGCCAGTGCGCTCGTCCGGCGAGGTGTCAAGCGCGGCGACACCGTATCGATCATTGCGCCTAATACGCCCGCGTTGGTGGAGGCGCATTTCGGGGTGCCGCTCAGCGGAGCTGTTCTCAACACGATCAACTGCAGGCTGGATGCCGACGGCATTCGGTTCATCCTGCTTCACGGGGAATGCAAGGTCCTTTTTGTGGATCGCGAGTTTGCCGCCCTTGCTGCGAACGCACTCGAGCATGTTCCAGACAGGCCACTCGTGATTGACATTGCGGATCTCGAAGCGCCGCCGGGGGCATCGATAGGTGAGCTCGACTATGAGCAGTTGCTCGGAGAGGGAAATCCGGACTTCGAAGGCGTATGGCCCGCGGATGAAAGGGACGCTATCGCATTGAACTATACGTCTGGCACGACCTCCGACCCGAAAGGGGTCGTGGTCAGTCACCGTGGGGTTCACCTGATGAGCATGCTCCAGTTGATTGACTGGGGCATGCCGCGCGGGCCGGTGTATCTCTGGACCCTCCCAATGTTCCACGCCAACGGATGGTGCTTCGCCTGGGCAGTCACAGCAGCGGGTGGCACCCATGTCTGTCTGCGCAAAGTCAATGCCGCAGGAATATTTCGAGCCATCCGCGAGTACGACGTCGATCATTTTTGTGCAGCGCCAATCGTCCTGGCCGCACTGGCAGACGCGCCCGCCAGCGAGCGTAGCCCGTTACCTCGCGTCGTTCGCGTCCGCACGGCGGGGTCGCCACCTCCGGCAACCGTATTGAAATCGGTAAGCGAGTTGGGATTCGAGGTTGAGCACGTATACGGCATCACCGAATCCTCCGGCACACCGGTCAGTTGCTTCATCCAGGCAGACTGGCACGCATCGACAAACGAGGAGCAGGCGCGCCTGAAGGCGCGGCAAGGTCAGCGGGCCGCCGGACTCGAAGCCATGCAAGTCGCAAATCCCGCCACGCTTGAGCCCGTTCCCGCGGACGGGAAGAGCGAGGGAGAGATATTGCTGCGCGGCAATGTCATGATGAAGGGCTATCTGAAGAACGAGGAAGCGACCCGAAACGCCTTCGAGGGTGGCTGGTTCCACACTGGAGATATTGCCGTGGTGCACCCGGACGGATACATTCAGATCACGGATCGATCCAAAGATGTCATCATTTCGGGTGGCGAAAATATTTCATCGATCGAGGTCGAGGATGTATTGCACCAACACCCAGCAGTACTCATCGCGGCGGTGGTCGCGCAGCCCGATGTCAGGTGGGGGGAAGTGCCTTGCGCATTTGTCGAGTTGAGACAGGGTGTCAATTCACCTTCTGAACGAGAGCTGATTACGTTCTGTCGGGAACGGCTCGCACACTACAAGTGTCCTGTGAGGATCGTATACGGCGCGTTGCCAAAGACAGGCACAGGAAAAATTCAGAAATTTCGGCTTCGCGCGCAGGCTGGCAGCCGGGAAGCCATTACGAAGCTGTCTGACGCGTAGTCACGAATGCGGCCCAATCAATCTTCGGAATGCGCAAAATCTCGAAGCCCTGTTAGGTCAAGAATTCGGACTGCCCCATATTCGATCGTTAAAAGCCTCGCATCAGCGAGCTCGTGAAGCGCCCGGTTGGTGTTCTGCCTGGAAAGGCCGGACAAACGTCCAATTTCTTCTTGCGAAAGACCCAGCATCAGATCAGCGACGCCAAAGAGTTGCGGATTGAACATTTCAGCGAGACAGAAAGCGACTCTTGCAGACGCTTTCTGCAAACGGAGGTTTGCAACCAGACCGACGTAGTAGCCGCACCGGGCGTTGAGTTGATTGATGACAAATCGACTGAACGAGTGGCTATTGTCAAGCAGCCACTCAAATGTGCTGCACGGTATAAACCCGACTTCGCTGTCACGCAGCGCTACCACCGAGTATGGGCGAGGCTCATCCTTTAGTAGGGCTCCCTCCCCGAACCAGGAACCCGCCGGCACGCCGGCGAAGGTTGTAGCCCGCCCACCTTTAGAGACCGTATCGACTTTGACTAACCCTTCGATCACGCCGATCCAATGATCCGCAGGGGCTCCGCGAAGACAGACCAGGGCGCCGGCAGAAAACGATCGTTGAAAAGCATCTTTTTGGACGCGAGCGAGCTGTTCCTGTGTCAACCTGGCCGACCAGGCGGAACGCGATATGAAGCACTGCAACTCAACTGACAGGGGCATAGCCAGGTTAGGTTCGAAGGGTCCAGAGGCATTAGTTTAACCATTTGCCGGCCGACGTTGCCAATGACCCGATCGGCCGAAATCTGCTCGATGGTCCGGTCCGGAGCAGTAGCCAACGTTCGACCGAGCACTCGATGGCGTGGGCCAACGTCCGTAGTTGTCCGAGTCCAGCCTGAATCGGCTAGGCCGGACGTAACGCCGCCGACCGGAAGCCGACGGTCGTTCGCCGCGGGTATGGCCGCCGAAAAGCGGTCGCTCTACGCTGACGCTGAGCCGCAGACGGAGGTTCGCCTGCGGACGTCGGCTCGAGCGCCCGGCTGGATGGCAACTCGGCGGTTCCGTATGTGGCCTTCACTTCTTCGCCTGCCAAACCGACTCGCTCCAGGTCGGTGCCGCTGCCCGGATGATATCGAGGACATTTGGCGGGACGTCGCCCGCTCCGGTGAGTTGGCGCACCTCCAGTACATCGTCCGCGCCGAGACCGGATGGCGCGCGCAATGCCCAGGAAATCGCCTCCTCAAGAGATCCAACTTCGATGATGTAAAAGCCACCGACCAGTTCCTTGGACTCTGCAAACGGGCCATCGACGATATAGCGTTTCCCCTTGCTAACCGCAATTCGCGCTCCGGGCGCTGCTGGGTTCAAGCCTTCGGAAGCCACCAGGACACCGGCCTTGTGCATCTCTTCGTTGAACCTCATGTACGCCGTGAGAAGGGCCTCGTCCAAACCGCCGCCGGCATCCGGCTCCTCATTGTCTGCGCTCGCTTGGGCTGTGATGATGAATCGCATCGTCGTTCTCCTGAGTTGAATGGTGCTTCAGGACCACGACGAACGAAGGGCTGTCGAATCGACACGTTGCGGCCAATTTCGATGATACATATCGCAGCCCACCAGGCCGATGCCGAGCGCCTCTGTGAGACTTGAAATCACAGGGATTCCAGCGTACCCGAAAGAAGACGTTCACGAAGGGCAGCCAACGGCCAAACGCGGGCGAATGCCAAACTGGCGTTGCGGCCTGCCTGTCATCGATCTGCATCCGGCGCCGGTCGACCCTGAGGCGCCCTTCGGGCACGCACAAGGTCGGCGGCAGCTTCCTGTGCGAAGCGGCCACCTGAACGTCCAAGTTACAGCTCGTACGAATGACGCGTAATGGCCGCACAGAGCCGAATGACAACCTGCTCAGCTCGACCCTTTATAGCAGCCGGTCGAAGTATCTCCCCAGCGGACGCTCAGATTCCGACTCAGCCTGCCACGCCACAAATCCGAATGGTCCGTGCGCCCGCATTCAGCTTGTCTAGATAGTCTGCCCACAACTGCATCATCACCCGGCGCTCCCTGATGAACTTGGTCCGGTTATACGCCGAGCCACGATTATCCGGTACTGCATGTGCGAGTTGATGCTCGATTGCCTCTGGTTTCTGCTCCAGTTCCTCGTGCAGGAGGGTACGGGCCATCGCGCGAAAACCGTGGCCGGTAATTTCCGTTCGGGTGTCATAACCCAGTCGTCTGAGTGCAGCATTGATCGCCGCTTCGCTCATTGGATGCAACGTCGAACGAGCGCCGGGAAAGACAAAACGCCCCTTGCCTGTCAGTGCTTGCAACTCCCGCAAGAGAGCCACTGTCTGGGTTGCAAGCGGCACCAGATTCTGAGTCCGTGTCTTTGTCACCAGATAGCGCCACTCCCCCTTATCCAGGTCGAATTGCGCCCACTCGGCCCGACGAAGCTCGCTTGGCCGCACGAACAGCATCGGCGCAACCTTGAGCGCGCAGAGGACGGGAAACGTCCCCGAGAAACCGTCGAAGGCCCTGAGCATTTCCGCCACCTTGGCGGGTTCGGTGAGCGCAGCAAAGTGCTTTTCTATTGGAGGCGGAATCGCTCCGATCAGGTCTTTTGCTGGATCGCTCTTTGCCTTGCCTTCCTTGATCGGATATCGGAAAACGCGGCTGATTTCACTGCGCACCCGGTGCGCTGAATATCGCGCCCCCCTCCTATCGATCCGCTTGAGCACCAGCAGAATCTCGGGCGCGTCGATCTCGGTGATGGGACGCTTGCCCAGCCACGGGAATACGTCGTTTTGCAGACGGGCGAGCGTCTTTTCGTGCTGACCAATCTGCACGACCGATTTGCGCTCCTCCAGCCAGTCGCGGGCTACGGCCTCGAATGAATTGTTGGCGTTGAGTCTTGCGGCTCGCTTATCAGCCTTTTTGACGTCGCCTGGGTCTATCCCCGCCGCCAGTTGTTCACGCGCCGCACTTCGCTTCCTGCGCGCTGCTGCGAGCGATACGTCAGAGTAGATGCCCAGCGCCAAGCGTCTTTCTCTACCACCGAATCAGTATTTCAGGCGCCAATATTTCCCTCCCGACGGCGCAATCTCCAGATACATCCCGCCACCGTCGGTCAGGCGATAGACACTCTCACGAGGGGCTGCGCTACGCACAGCAATGTCAGTCAGGGGCATGAAGGCCTCCTGGGGGCTTTTTTTCAAGGACGCCGTTTTTTACACCAACATGCCCCCTTCTAAGATGCCCCCAGAGGTCAACGGAACTCCGCGGTTTCTCCAGGAAACAAAAAAACCCTCGAAGCATTGCTGCATCGAGGGTCCAAGGAATTTTCTGGAATCTGGTGGAATACTTCCTGGTGCCGGGGATCGGACTCGAACCGACAAGCCGTGAGGCGGCGGATTTTAAGTCCGCTATGTTTACCAATTTCATCACCCCGGCAGGGGTCAGAACCACGCTGGACGCGAATTCTACCATTGCCAGGCGGACGCACCAAACCGCCGCAATCCAGCCGCGACCCATCCTCACCCTCTCCCGCCAGGCACAAAAATTGGAGTCATCCGCAAGTCACAAACATTCCTGATAATCCGCTGACGAAAACGTTTACATAACGCGCGGAAATCATGATCCCAACGATCAAAGACGTCGCCGCCCACGCGGGCTTCTCCATCGCCACGGTCTCGCGCGCGATCAACGCGCCGCACACCGTGAATCCAGTCACGCTCGATAAGGTGCGTCAATCCATCGATGCCCTTAACTTCCGTCCCAGCCCGCTCGGCCGGCAGTTGCGCGGTGAGCGCACGCGCCTGATCGGCGTGATCCTGCCGACACTCGCCAACCCCGTGTTCGCCGAATGCCTGCAAGGCATCGACGAGCTCGCCGCGGCGCAAGGCTACCGGCTCATGCTGATGACCACCCAGTACGATGCCGACCGCGAACGCCACGCCATCGAAACGCTGCGCGAGCATCGCGTGGAAGGCCTGATCGTGACCGTCGCCGATGCCGACACGCATCCGCTGCTCGACGAACTCGACCGCGCCGGTCTGCTCTATGTGCTGATGCATAACGACACCGTGCGGCGTCCGTCGGTTTCGGTCGACAACCGCCTCGCTGCGTTCGATGGCGTACGCATGCTCATCGCGCACGGCCATCGCCGCATCCTGATGCTGGCGGGCACACTCGCCGCTTCGGACCGCGCTCGCCAGCGGCATCTCGGCTACGCGCAGGCGATGCAGCAGGCCGGCCTCACCCCTGCGCCCGCGCTCGAAGTCGATTTCAACGCCGACGAACTGGCGCCGTCCGTGCTCGCCCATCTGACCAGCGGCCCGAACCGCCCGACCGCCCTCTTCTGCAGCAACGATCTGCTCGCCATGGTCGTGATGCGCGGCCTGCGCCGTGCGCGTCTGCAGATTCCGCACGACATGTCGATTCTCGGCTTTGACGGACTCGCGATGGGCGAATTGCTGTCGCCGCCGCTGGCAAGCATCTGCGCGCCGAATCGCGAGATCGGCTGCGCCGCCTGGCGGCGTTTGCTGGCCCGCGTAACTGGCAGCTACGAAACGCTAGGGGAAACGTCGCCCACGCTGACCTTGCCGCACAGCTTGCGTGAAGGCGCCACCATCGCGGCGATTTCGAACCGCACAGAAACTTCGGTGGCGACCTGAAGGCCGTTTGCATAGTCGCTTGCGTAAGCATCCAATTCAAACCCCGAACCACCCGCTCTCGTCCTCTCCAGGAGACCCGCAGTGATCCGCTCTTCAACACGTTTTGCGTCTTCGATCAAACCGCTCTGGCGCCGTCTAGCCCGCACCACGGCCACCGCGCTGTCAGCCGGCATGATCGTCACGGCCGCGCTCGCCGCCCTCGCACCGCAAGCTGCCCATGCCGACGAAACCGCGATCTGCTACAACTGCCCGCCCGAATGGGCCGACTGGGCGAGCCAGATCAAGGCGATCCAGCAAAAGACCGGCATCCGCGTACCGTTCGACAACAAGAACTCCGGCCAGTCGATTGCGCAACTGATGGCCGAGCAGAAGAGCCCGGTTGCGGACGTGGTCTATCTCGGCGTGTCGTCGGCGTTCCAGGCGAAAGACAAAGGCGTCATCCAGCCGTACAAGCCCGCGCACTGGGACGACATTCCGGCCAACATGAAGGACCCGCAAGGCTACTGGTTCACGATTCACTCGGGCACGCTGGGCTTTTTCGTCAACAAGGACGCGCTCGAAGGCAAACCGGTCCCGCGTTCGTGGGCCGACCTTCTGAAGCCTGAGTACAAAGGCATGATCGGCTACCTCGATCCGTCGAGCGCGTTTGTCGGCTATGCGGGCGCAGTCGCGGTGAATCAGGCGCTCGGCGGCACGCTCGATAACTTCGAGCCGGGCCTCGACTGGTTCCGCAAGCTGAAGGCCAACGCGCCGATCGTGCCGAAGCAGACCGCCTACGCGCGCGTGATGTCCGGCGAAATCCCGATCCTGCTCGACTACGACTTCGACGCCTACCGCGCGAAGTACAAGGATCACGCCAACGTCGAATTCGTGATTCCGAAGGAAGGCACGATCTCGGTACCGTACGTGATGAGTCTTGTGAAGGGCGCGCCGCATGAAGCGAACGGCAAGAAGGTGCTCGATTTCGTGCTGTCGGACGAAGGCCAGAAACTGTGGGCCGACGCCTATCTGCGTCCGGTGCGCGCGAATGCAATGAGCCCGGAAACCGCAGCCAAATTCCTGCCCGCAAGCGACTATGCCCGCGCCAAACCGGTCGACTTCGGCAAGATGGCCGAGAAGCAGTCGAGCTTCGGCGAGCGTTATCTACAGGTGATGCATTGAACGACGTCACGTTCCCGCTGCGCTGGCGCATCGCCTTGATCGCGCCGGCGCTGGCGGTTTTCATCGCGTTCTGGCTGTTGCCGATGGGCGCGCTCGCGCAAATCAGCGGCGACGGCCACGCATTCGCGACCTATCGCGCGATGCTGACGAATCCGCGCTACATGTCGAGCCTCGGCGCGACGGTTATGCTATCCGCAGCGGTCACGGCGACGACGCTTGTGCTTTCGGTGATCGCCGGTTTGCTGCTGGCGCGCCGTGAGTTCCCACTCAAGCGCACACTGCTCGCGCTGCTGACATTTCCATCGGCATTCCCTGGCGTCGTGGTCGGCTTCATGGTGATCATGCTGGCCGGACGTCAGGGTTTGATCGGCGCGTTGTCGCTGAAACTCACGGGCGACCGCTGGGTGTTCGCTTACTCGATGAGCGGCCTCTTTCTCGGCTACCTGTACTTCTCGATCCCTCGCGTGATCGTCACCGTGATGGCGTCGGCGACCAAGCTCGATGCCTCGCTCGAAGAGGCCGCGCGTTCGCTCGGCGCATCGCCGTGGCGCATTACGCGCGACATCGTGTTGCCCGCCTTGTCGCCGGGCTTGATCGCGGCCGGCGCGGTATGTTTCGCGACCGCCATGGGTGCCTTCGGCACCGCCTTCACCCTGGCCACCGACATCGACGTATTGCCGATGACCATCTACACCGAGTTCACACTGAACGCGAACATGGTGACGGCCGCGGGCCTCTCGATCGTGCTCGGCATCGTCACATGGGCCGTGCTGGCGTTCGCTCGCAGCGTGAGCGGTTCCGCTGTCGCGGCAAGCGCATGAGCGGTGTGTCCAAACCCGATGAAAAGACTTCGATGAATTCCATCACTGCTCCAATCAAGCAGCCCGCAAAACCGCGTGCGCGGCGCCGTGGGTTGCCCACATCACGCACGTGGCTCGCAGCCGGACAGTGGTTCGTTACGCTGCTGCTATGCGCGTTTCTGATCGTGCCGGTCGTGATGTCGATCATGGCCGGGCTCACGGTGAACTACTTCAAAGGCGTATCGAGCGGACTCACGCTGCGCTGGCTCGGCGAAGTGTGGACGCAGTATCACGGCTCGGTATTTCTCTCGCTCGAAGTGGCAGCGATGACCTTGCTGATCACGCTGCTGACCGGCGTGCCCGCCGGCTACGTGCTGGCGCGCAGCAAGACGCGGCTCTCGCGCATCATCGAAGAGTTTCTGGTGCTGCCGATCGCCCTGCCCGGTCTCGCTTCCGCGCTCGCGCTGCTGGTGGTCTACGGCGGCTTCACGATGTTTCGCATGAGCGTCGCGTTTATCGTCGTCGGGCACGTGGTGTTCACGCTGCCGTTCATGGTGCGCGCGGTTGCGGCAGTGTGCGCGAGCAGCGATCTGCGCACACTCGAAGAAGGCGCGGCGAGCCTCGGCGCGAGCTTCTTTCAACGCTTCGTGACGATCGTGCTGCCGAATGCGCGGCCGGGGATCGTCGCCGGTGCGTTGGCGGTGCTGACGCTCTCGATCGGCGAATTCAACCTCACCTGGATGCTGCATACGCCCGACACCAAAACGCTGCCGGTCGGTCTCGCCGACACCTATGCGTCGTTACGCATCGAAATCGGCAGCGCCTACACGATTCTGTTTTTTATCATGACGATGCCGTTGCTCGTCGCGATGCAATGGCTCGGCGTCGATGCGACCGGCCAGCGCAGCGCGGGCAAACAACGCACCGCTGCCTCCCGTTCAAAGCCTACACCGACGTCCACGCCATGAAACTCGACTCCGTTCCCATCACGCTCACACAGTGCGCGAAAACGTTTCGCGGCACGCGTGTGCTCGAACCGCTCGATCTGCACATCGGCGCCGGTGAGACGCTGGTGCTGCTCGGCCCGTCCGGTTGCGGCAAGACCACCACGCTGCGCATGATCGCGGGCCTCGAGACACCTGACGCCGGCGGCAGCATCGCGTTCGGCGACGAAGACGTCACTGCCCTGCCGATCGAAAAACGTCAGGTCGGCATGGTGTTCCAGAGCTACGCGCTGTTTCCGAATCTGACCGTGCGCGGTAACATCGGCTACGGCCTGAAGATCAAACGCGTGCCGGCTGAAACCGCACGGCAACGCGTCGACGAATTGCTCGCGATGATGCGTCTCACCGCGCACGCGGACAAACCCATCGATCAGCTTTCGGGCGGCCAGCGTCAGCGTGTTGCATTGGCGCGCGCACTCGCCGTGCAACCCCGTGTGCTGCTGCTCGACGAACCGCTGACCGCGCTCGACGCGCGTTTGCGCGACACCTTGCGCAGCGAGATGAATACTTTGCTGCGCGAATTGGGCATCACAACCGTCTACGTGACCCACGATCAGGCCGAAGCGATGGAGCTCGGCGACCGCATCGTCGTGATGAGCGCAGGCCGCATCGAGCAGATCGGGTCGCCGCGCGACATCTACTACCGTCCGGCGAATCGCACGGTCGCGCAATTCGTCGGCACGATCAACCGGCTGGCGGGCGAACGGCGTGATGGTCTGCTGACGACGACCGGCGGCGCTGTACCGCTGCCATCAGGTCCCGCTCAGGCAAGCGCGGCACACGAATTTTTCTTCCGACCCGAAGACGCGTACCTCGCCGACCCGGCCAGCGCCCAATTGCGCGGCAACATCGAAAGCACGGCGTTTCTTGGCGAGCGCACCCGTCTGACGATCGGTGGCGCCGCACCGGACGCGCTGCTGATCGACGTCGCGGGCCGCGTCGAACTCGCGCGTGGCACGCCGGTCGGGATTTCGATCGCGCAGGACGCGCTGATTGCGCTATCGTAATGACACAGCGCTGCGTTTCTAGCGCGCCATAACGAAGGACATCCCCATGCTGCTGGCTCAAATTAGCGACCTCCATATCAAACGGCCCGGCGCGCTGGCTTACCGCCGCGTCGACACCGGTGCCTATCTCGCGCGCACTGTCGCCGCGCTCAATGCGCTGGACCCGCGTCCAGCCGCTGTGATCATGACCGGCGACCTCGTCGATCAGGGCGATCCGGAACAGTACGAACACCTCAAGACCTTGCTCGCGCCGCTCGAGATCCCCTACTTCCTGATGGTGGGCAATCATGACGAACGTGCTGCGTTGCGCGCGGCGTTTCCCGATCGCGCCGAATTGCGTAGTGGTGGCGAGTTCGTGCACTACGCGGTCGACGTCGGACCGCTGCGCGTAATAGCGCTCGATTCGCTGGTCCCGGGCGAAAGCGCCGGCAATCTATGCGACGCACGTCTCGCCTGGCTCGAGACGCAACTCGATGCGGCACAAGGCAAGCCGACGGTGGTCGCGTTGCATCATCCGCCGTTCGTCTGCGGAATCGGGCATATGGATGAATTGCGGCTCGATCCCGCTGCCGCCGACAAGCTCGCCGCGTTGATCGCGCGTTATCCGAACGTGGAGCGGGTGATCTGCGGCCACGTGCATCGGCCGATGTTCGTGCGTTTTGGCGGCACGATTGCGTCCGCGGTGCCGGCACCCGCGCATCAGGTCGGACTCGATCTGCGCGAGGATGCGCCCTCCGCATTCGTGATGGAGCCGCCCGCGTACGCGCTGCATCGCTACGATCCGGCGACAGGCATCGTCACGCATCATGCGTATGTCGATACAGCGGATGGGCCGTATCCGTTTTACGAGGCTGAAGGCGAGTTGATCGATTAACGGTGTCGCCTCGCCGGTTCAGGCAACGACGAAAGTTTGCCGTACGCGCCGGGACAGCCTGAAATACGGTATCCCGAGCGCGGCAGCAACGCCGGCCTGAATGAAGCCATCGAACGGAATGGCGATGGCGACGCCAATGGTGCGGGTCATGTGATCGCCGAGCAGGTAGGCGATGGTTCGCATGACGACGATGGCCAACAGCCACGCCTGCACTTGCACCGGAAAACGCGCCGATTTGCGCCGCGCGAGCAACGCGAGCCAACCTGCGCCTGCGACGATGAACACCCCGATAATCACGTCACAACCGACCATCGCGATCACGGTGCGATACCAGCCGTGTGTTTCAGGGCGCACGAATACCGCCAGCAGCTCCCATTCGAGCATCAGCTTGAGCGGATCGCGCAATGCAACCGCGGTAGAAAGCGCCCACGCAGCGAGGCAGATCAAGGCGACGAGCAGCCAGCCGCTGATGCGTCGAGGTTCGGGTGTCGAGGGTGTGTTCATGAGATCGGTCACGTAATGGATCGTGTTGCGCGCGCAGATTCTACGAACGAAAACCGAACGACCATCTCATTTTGTCTGCGAGGCCTGCGAGGCCGTCAGCACGATCCTTCCTGCTCCGGTATGATCGGCACGCTTGAGGACCGCGCATGGGCCGGTCCGTCGATAGCCCCCTCTCATGTCCACATCCGACGCTTCCACTCCCGCTTCCGCCGACCGGTCGTTGCGCGGCTTGCTGCTTCTGCTCGCGACGATCGCCGGTGTGGCAGTCGCAAACATCTATTACAACCAGCCGCTGCTCGACAATTTCCGGCAGTCGTTTCCGAATAGCGCGTCGTGGGTTGGCGCGGTACCGGCCGTGACGCAGCTCGGCTACGCAGCCGGGATGCTGCTGTTGGCGCCGCTCGGCGACCGCTTCGATCGACGCCTCCTGATCCTGTTGCAGATCGTGGGCATGTGCGTCGCACTGGTGCTGGCGTCCACGGCACCGACGCTGTCGGTGCTGATCGTCGCGAGTCTCGCGATTGGCGTGCTCTCCACCATCGCGCAACAGGCGGTGCCGTTCGCGGCCGAACTCGCGCCGGCTTCCCAGCGTGGCCATGCCGTTGGCACGGTGATGAGTGGATTGTTGCTGGGGATTTTGCTGGCACGGACTGCGGCGGGCATTGTCGCCGAGTATTTCGGCTGGCGTGCCGTGTTCGGCGCTTCTGTGGTTGCGCTGCTGGTGCTGGCGGCGGTGATCATCATGCGTCTGCCGAAGAGCAAGCCGACGTCGACGCTGCCGTACGGCAAGTTGCTGGTCTCGATGTGGCACCTGGTGGTCGAGCATCGCGCGCTGCGTGAAGCCTCGTTGACTGGGGCCGCGATGTTCGCGGCGTTCAGCATTTTCTGGTCGGTGCTGGCGTTGTTGCTGGCAGGTGCGCCTTTTCATCTTGGGCCGCAGGCGGCTGGATTATTCGGGATCGTCGGTGCTGCGGGGGCGATGGCTGCGCCGCTCGCCGGCAAGTTTTCCGACCGCCGCGGACCGCGGGCGATCATCACAGTGTCGATTGTGCTGGTGGCGATTTCGTTTGTTGTTTTTGCCTTGTCGGCGAAGAGTATTGCAGGGTTGGTGATCGGCGTGATCATCCTCGATATCGGTGTGCAGGCTGCACAGATTTCCAATCAATCGCGGATTTATGCGTTGAAGCCTGAGGCGCGGAGTCGCGTGAATACGGTTTATATGGTGGCTTATTTTATTGGTGGTGCTGTCGGGTCTGGGGTCGGCGCTGCGGTTTGGCCGGCCTTTGGGTGGGTTGGGGTGAGTGTTGCTGGGGTGGGTTTTGCCGCACTGGCGGCCTGGAATCATTTGAGGCTTGCAGCCACGGTAAAAGGTTAGAGGTTTATTAGTGTTGCCCTGTGCGGGGCGGCACCTCTACGCCGACGACGCAAACGCCGGAGCACGCTTACAATAGAATCGCAGCGCAGTTGATAGCACTACCGCCGTCTTGTTTAACATGCAATCAGACCGGATCGACTGGAGTAAGTCCCGGTCAGACGAAAGCTGGCCGGGCTAGCGCGTGCCGTAAAACATGAGCACGGCAACCAATGCATTATCGACAGGGAGAACTCTCATGAATCGACTAATCGCTTTGCTTCTTATTGCAGGGATGACCGCGCTCGCGGGTTGCAACACGATGGCGGGGGTTGGGCAGGATATTTCGAAGGGTGGCAACGCCATCACGAATTCGGCCGATCAAGCCAAGTAAGTGAGCGATAGCCAATCGGCTGCTGGGCGCCTCGCGGCGCCTTGCAATGCAGGATCTCCATAGCCCGTCGCGGGAAACCGCGGCGGGCTTTTTTATAGTCAGACCTATAAACAAAACGGCGATTGGCTTCTGGCACCAGACGAATGGCTTACTGAGCAACGAGTTGCGCGGATTAGAATTTTTCCTCGGCGGGTTGGCACGTTTCGCGGTGTATTGTTCGCGCACAACCCATACTCACACGGTCCCCTGCATGTCTTACCCACACTTACTCGCTGAACTCGACCTCGGCTTCACCCGTTTGCGCAATCGCGTGGTGATGGGTTCGATGCATACCGGCATGGAGGATCGTTTCTGGAATTACCCGAAACTGGCCGCGTATTTCCGTGAGCGCGCGAAAGGCGGCGTCGGTCTGATCGTCACGGGCGGCATCTCGCCGAACCGGCAAGGCTGGCTGCTGCCCTTCGGCGGCACGCTGAACTCGGTATTCGATCTGCGCAATCACCGTTTGCTGACCGAGGCCGTGCATGCCGAAGGCGGCAAGATCGCGTTGCAGATCCTGCATGCGGGCCGCTATGGGTATCAGCCTTTTGTCGTGTCAGCGTCGGCGCTCAAGTCGCCGATCTCGAAGTTCAAACCGCGCGCGCTCACCGAAGCCGGCATCGAGCGGACCGTGCGCGATTATGCACGCTGCGCGCGCCTTGCCCAGCGCGCGGGTTACGACGGCATCGAAATCATGGGCAGCGAAGGCTATCTGCTCAACCAGTTCCTGTGCCCACGCACGAACCGGCGTACCGATCGCTACGGCGGCAGCATCGAGAACCGCATGCGGCTCGCGCGCGAGATTGTCGAGCGCGTACGCGCGGCGTGCGGCAAACGCTTTATCGTGGTGTACCGGCTCTCGCTGATCGATCTGGTCGAAGGCGGCAACACGTGGGAAGAAACCGTGCAGGTCGCCCAGGCACTCGAAGCCGCCGGCGTGACGATGTTCAACAGCGGAATCGGCTGGCACGAAGCGCGAGTGCCGACCATCGTGACCTCGGTGCCGCGTGCTGCATTCGCCGCGTTGAGCGCGCGGTTGAAGGCTGCGGTCAAGGTGCCGGTGATCGTGTCGAACCGCATCAACACGCCCGAGGTCGCCGAAGAACTGCTCGCTCAGGGAGCGGGCGATCTGGTGTCGATGGCAAGACCGCTACTCGCCGACCCGGAGTTCGTGCTGAAGACCGCCGAGGGACGCGCGCACGAAATCAACACCTGTATCGCCTGCAATCAGGCCTGCCTCGATCACACGTTCAAGAACCAGCGCGCAAGTTGCCTCGTGAATCCACGTGCGGGACGCGAGACCGAGCTGGTCTATCGGCCGATCGCAGGCCAAGAGGCCGCGCGCTCGGTGGCGGTAGTCGGCGCGGGTCCGGCGGGACTTTCCGCGGCGAGCGTTGCGGCCTCACGCGGGCACCGCGTGACCTTATTCGATGCAAGCGCAACCATCGGCGGCCAGTTCAATCTGGCGATGCGCGTGCCGGGCAAGGAAGAGTTCAGCGAAACGATCCGCTATTTTCAGAGCCAGTTGGAGCGGCATCGCGTCGACGTGCGGCTCGATACGCGCGTCGATCCTGCCCTGCTCGCGGCAGGCGGTTACGACGATGTGATCATCGCCACGGGCATCGTGCCGCGGAGCCCCGCGATCGCCGGTATTAACGGGCCTAACGTGCTGTCTTACGTGGATGTATTGCGCGGTGCACCGGTGGGACGCCGCGTGGCGGTGATCGGTGCGGGTGGGATCGGCTTCGATGTCAGCGAGTTTTTGCTGCATCGTTCCGGCGATCCTCTGCCCGTGCCACGCGATGCATGGCTCGACGAATGGGGTGTCGACCTTGCGGTTCGGGAACGCGGCGGTTTGAAACCGCCGGCGCCGGCAGAGCCGGTCCGCGAGATCTGGTTGCTGCAGCGTAAGGCGGGCAAGCTCGGCATGGGGCTCGGCAAGACCTCCGGCTGGGTACATCGCGCCACGCTGGCCAGAAACGGCGCGAAGATGCTCGGTGGTGTGTCGTATCTGGAGATCAGCGAGCGCGGTTTGAAGATCGCGCGCGAAGGTGTCGAAGAATGGCTTGAAGTGGACACGATCGTCGTGTGCGCGGGGCAGGAATCGTTGCGCGACCTGGTTCCGGAGACGGCGGCACGAACTACGGGCAGGTCAAACGGCGCGAACAGCGTTAAAGGCTCGAATGATGCGAACGGTCCGCGCTATCACGTGATCGGCGGCGCAAAGGTGGCAACCGAACTCGATGCGAAACGCGCGATTCGCGAGGGTGCGGAGGTGGCGGCAGCGCTCTGAGCCACTGAGCCAGCGGAGAGCGGAGGTGGCCGCGCCGCCCTCCTTAAACAAGCCCCTTCTTCCGGTAATCGAACCAGAAAGACAGCCCCACGCTGGCCAGAATCACGATCGTCGCGATGACCGTCGAGCGCGTCACCGGCTCGCCGAGCAACAACGCGCCGAGCGCCACCGCCACCACGGGATTCACGTACATGCAGCTACTGGCGATGATCGGACTCGTATGGCGGATCAGAAAGCCGTACGCGACGTAGGCGGTCATCGTCCCGATCAGCATCAGGTAGACGAAGGCCAGCACCGGCAGAAAATGCACCTCCATCATCCTCTCGCCCGTCACAAGGGCGACCATCGTCGACATCGCGCCGCCGAGGCCAATCTGCAGCGACGTCGAGAGAAACAGGTCCGACGGCAGCTTCAGCCGCCCGGCCAGATGCGCGCCGCCGGCCCAGAAAAGCGCACCGCACAGGATCGCCAGGCTGCCGCCCGCCGATCCCGGTGCACTGTCGCCGTGGCTCAGGATCGCGATACCCACCAGCCCGAGGCCAACCGCAAACCACTCGCCCCTGCCGATCTTGCGCCCCGCCACCGCCGCGATCACCGTTGCGAACAGCGGCACGGTCGCGACCATCACAGCAGCGGTACCGGTGCCCACGGTACGCATGCCGTAGGCCAGCATGCCGCTCGACAGGCCGACCAGCATCGTGCCGACAATACCGGCATTGCGGATTTCACCCACGCTCGGCCAGACCGGATTGCGGCGCGTCGCGAAGATGAAGAGCCCTATCCCGGCAAACAGGTTGCGCAGACCCGAGAGCAGCAAGGGCGGAAACGAACCGAGCGCGACGTGCACGGCCAGATAGGTCGAGCCCCACACGAGATAAACGACGGCGAGCGCGAGCGCGATCTGTCCATTACGGGACTGCGGCAAACGGATCGGGAAACCACGCGAAAAGCGGCTGGGGAGTTGCGGCGCCATACGTTCAACCCGCCCATGCCGCTCGAGGTGCTGCGCCCCCGCAGAAGACCCTGTGACGGGATGG
Source organism: Paraburkholderia sp. GAS32 (assembly GCF_050434225.1). NCBI lineage: Bacteria > Pseudomonadati > Pseudomonadota > Betaproteobacteria > Burkholderiales > Burkholderiaceae > Paraburkholderia > Paraburkholderia sp. GAS32. Next base: position 88,186 of record NZ_JBNPVS010000020.1, read on the forward strand.
CGGACACCGCATCGGCGATGCGGTCTGACGGGCGAGGCTGGCGGACATGTCGGTGGAACGGAAGGACGATAGATGGCCAATGGGGCCACAACGCCGCGGAGATCGATGGAAATCGAGCCACGGCTGACACACGCCAAATGTTCGGCGCGCATCGCATTATGCAGTAAGCGCCCACCGCGTCGCCTGAAAGAATCGTAACTTTTTTGCGTACATGCAACAGAAAAGCCGGGGACGTATCCCCGGCTTTGGGCTCACCTGCAACACCGGCGCTCAAGCTATGCAACCGGCATCGCCGGCAACGCTCAGTTGGCCATGGCGCCCGATGCTTCGTGCTTCATGCCCATCGCGTCGCTGCCCTTTTTCATCTTGTCGTGCTTCATCGTGTCCTTCTTCATGCTGTCTTTCGACATGGTGTCTTTGGACATCGAATCCTTCGACATCGTGTCCTTGGACATCGCATCGTTGGACATTGCGCCACTTGCCTGGGCGAACGCGGCGCCGCCGCTGGTCAGGAGGGCGACGGCCATTGCTGCGATTGCGAACTTTTTCATGGGATGACTCCGTTTTGTGGTGGATGAATCTGACCCGGCTTCTGGTTTCTACCTTGTGCCGGGGTACTTCCGAAGCTTCTGCCGCCCGGGGTCGCGCGTCCGGCATTGCACGCGCCGACCCGCGCGCGTCAAGAGCCTCCGAACCAGTTGTAGCCCTGGTCGACCCAATAGCCGCCGGGATACGTGTTGGTGACGAACATCTCGACGATGTGTTTCGGATTCTTGTAGCCGAGCTTGGTCGGCATGCGCAGCTTCATCGGGAAGCCGTATTTCGCGGGCAGGCGTTCGCCGTCGTACGAAAATGTGAGCAGCGTTTGCGGATGCAGCGCGGTCGGCATGTCGATGCTTTCGTAGTAGTCGTCGGCGCATTTGAAGCCGACGTACTTCGCGCTCGTGTCCGCACCGATGCGCCGCAGAAAATCGGCAAACGGCGTGCCGCCCCAGCGGCCGATCGCGCTCCACCCTTCCACGCAGATATGCCGCGTGATCTGCTCGGCATGCGGCAGCGCGTACAACTCGGGCAAGGTCCAGACGCGCTGACCGGTGACGAGGCCGCTGATCTTCAGCTTGTAGTCGGAGGGGTTGACATCGGGGACGTCGTCGATACCGTAGAACGCATTGAACGGAAACGGCCGCGTGATTTGCGCTTCCGTGTAGGTTGGCGCGAGTTGCTTTGGATCGAACAGCGCGGCTTGTGCGCGGTCGTTCAGGCGCGACACGGCCGTCAGGAACGCGTTGACAGAATCGTTGTCGGTGAGCGAGCAACCCGTCAGCATCGACAGGCCGCCGAGCGTCAGAAGCCGCTTGCCGAACAGGCGCCGCGACGGCATCGCGAGTTCGCGCCGTGCGTCGATCAGGATCGATTCGCGGTCGAGCGTGTTGTCAGGCATAGCGGCAAGCTTTCGATCGAGTTTTGTATCAGGCGTGGTCATGATTCGATGTCCTTAGGCTTTGCATATCCGTGGGTCAGCCGCTTAGCGTCCGCGCAGCATCGCCAGCAGCGAGCGCGGCACGAGGGCCACCATCACCAGATGCACGGCGATGAACGCGGCCATCAGTGACATGGCGCAGAAGTGGACGATGCGTGCGTTGTCGTAGCCGCCCATCAGCTCGCGCAGCAGCGGAAACTGCACCGATTTCCAGATCGCGAGGCCCGAGAGTACGAGAACGATCAGATCGCAGACGACAAACAGATAAGCGAATTTCTGCACCGCGTTGTAGACGCGCAGATCGGCGTGCGAGAGCTTGCCGGTCAGCGCGGCGATGAAGTCGTGCAGCACGGCGCGCGGCGAGACCGGCAGGAACTTGCGCACGAAGCGCCCGCTGGCCAGATTCAGCACGAGATACAGCAAGCCGTTGAAGACCAGCAGCCACATCGCCGCGAAGTGCCATTGCAGCGCGCCGCCGAGCCAGCCGCCGAGCGTGATTCCCGTGGGGAACGTGAAGCCTTTGAAGATCGGCGAGGCGTCATAGATGCGCCAGCCGGACAGCATCATCAGAATGGCCGCGAGTGCGTTGAGCCAATGCGTGACGCGCACCCACACCGGATGAATCGTGCCGCTCTTCGGCGTGGCGGGCGGAGCGGTTTTGCTAAGAGCATGAGGCGTGGCCATGAGAATCTCCGATGAAATGGGGAGCGCTGCGGGGTCGTCGCGCGATCAGTTGCAGGCAGCGAGCTCGCCCACTTGCAACACGTCGCCGGTCGCAGCGTTTTCGACGAAGGCGACGACGCCGAAGTGGTCAGCCGGGGCGTTAGCATCGGCATCGTCGATGCGGATATCGCGGCGGATCTGCGCGTTACCGGCAACCAGCGGCACGGGGCCGATCCATTGCCGCACGACGCGTTCGTGATGCAGCGTTGCGCCGCTGTTTTCCCCTGCTCTGACCTGCGAGTTCAACGCGTTCTGGTAGACCGCGACATAGGCGTTCAGTGGGGCCGTGGTGTCTGCCGCCTTGCTGGTGAATTGCGCATCGACATTGAAGGCGCCCTTCGCCTGGGGTTTCAGTTCAAGCGCCACGTTCGCCTGCGCCGGTTCGGCGACGACCTGGCCGACGCGGCTCTGGAAACTGTCGCGTTGCGACCAGCTACGCAGTTCGCGGCCCGATACGAAGATTTCGGGCGTGTAGATGGTGTGGCCACCAGCGAGGTCAGTGAGGGTTTGCTGACGCTCAGTAAAGCGATGTTGCGAGAAGCGGTCGGTCCAGCCGAGGCTATTCCAGTAGTCCACGTGCAGCGCCAATGGCACGATGCTTTGGGTTGCACCGCTGTTTTTCCACTGGCCCAGCCAGTTGTCGGCGGGCGGGCAGCTATTGCAGCCTTCGCTGCTGTAGAGCTCCACCAGCGCTACGCGGTGCGATGGGCTATGCGACGTGCACACGGCGCCGGCCGCGCTTGCAAGGCCACTGGCGGAGAGGGTTGTCAGCGCTACGGCTAGCGCGATTGCGCGCGTGACATGCCGATTGTCTCGGCGGGTTCGTGCGGTTTGCATGGCGTGCTCCATCAGGATCTGCACGTTTGTCGAACCACGAGACCGCTTATGACAGCCGATTTTGATTTTTTATTTTTGTTCGGGTCGTGCGCCTACGGTCGAGACCGTTCCATGCTGTTTATACCCCGCGGGGCGCGGCGTGTCTGTACGCTTGCGGGCGAACCGCCCCAAAGCGCCCCGCGGAGGGTGCCTCAGTCGTAACTCACGACAACCGTCACCCGGGTATCCTGCCCCGCATTCTTCGGTGCAAGCGACAACACCCCGCCATCGCGGCCAACCCGGTAGTGCCCATCACTGCCCGCGCGAAACACGCGTCCATGGCTGTCGACAAAACGCTCAGTCAGCGCATCACCCAGCGCATTACCATTACGCGCCGTCGCGCCGCTGTTCACCTGAAGCGCGACATCGGCGCCCGTCGCCACGCCCGGCGCGGCGCTAAAGGTCAGCATGACCGCTGAACCCGACTGCTCGAGCCGCGCGCCCCTGGCATCGACACGTGCCCCGGCCGGCGCCGCCGAAATCGCCAGTTGTGGCGCCACGATCGCGCCCGAAAAGCTGATCGTTCCACCATTCGCGGCCACCGCCGACATTGGCGCTGCAACCAGCGCAACCAGCGTTGCCGTCGCCGCGACCGCGCTGAGCCCCCCAAACCGCCCCATTCCCGTTTTCATCAGCACTCTCCTTAAGCCGTCTCAAACCGCATCGCGCCATTGACGCGCTGCCCACCGCCGGTCGCTCGACTGGGCAACGGCCGCCCCTACAGGCGGATTAACGGCAGCGCGGCGACGGCCTTGAATGACCAAGTGCGGTATCGACACGCCGCAGCGCGTATCCACGGCACCTCCCGGCGGCAATTAAAGAGACACCCGGCCCGTGCTAACATTCACCTTTCGATTGCGTCGATCAGGCTTTTCTTCCGACGCTCCCCCAATACTTTTCGCACTCTGCCGGCTATCCCGATGCGCGTTCCGTTCTCCCGAGCCCTCACCCGCTTGCGCCCCCGCCGCGCAACCGGTTGCGCGCGCGCGGACATCGCGACGCTTCACGCCGGCCAGCCGTCCCGAACGCTCCCGCTTCTCGCCGCCCGGCGCCCGACCTGACGCAATTCCCCTCCATTACCGGGGCCGCGTCGTCGGGCTCCGGGCAAATCTCATCCGCACGCTGTCCCTTTACATGCAGATCGAATTGGAGAACCCGTCATGAAAAAGACGAAAACCTGTTACCTCACCGAACTCGACGTCGCCCGTCTTGAAAAGCACGCGGCCGCGCCCGGCGCCGACGCCAAATTGCAAGACATGCTCGACGACGTCCTGGAACGCGCCGTGATCGTCGAATCGCGCGACATCCCCGCGAACGTCGTCACGATGAATTCGCAAGCCACGCTGGTCGACGAAGCCAGCGGCGAGCAGATGACCTGGACGGTTGTCTATCCGCCCAACGCGGATTTCGCACACGGCCGCCTGAACGTGTTTTCGCCGGTTGGCCTTGCGCTGCTCGGCGCCAAACGCGGCGAACGCATCCGCTTCACGCCGCCGAGCGGCACGGAGAAAGTGTTGAAGCTCGAAAAAATCCTGTTCCAGCCCGAAGCTGCCGACGATTTCACGCTGTAAGCGAAGCGCATTCGCGACGCAGAACTGCTGCGCCGCATCATCCCCGGCAGCCCTATCACAATAAGAATAGTGCGTGGCTGACCGGCGTTATCTCCGACATCTGACTTTTTCAAGACGGGTTGCCAAGCAACGCCCGGGCGGTGTATCGTGTGCGCTGCTAACGCGGGGGTCCTGCGTAGCGCGGAGGTTGGAGGTCCGTGTTGCGTGGGTGAGAAATACCCTTTGAACCTGATCTGGATAATGCCAGCGCAGGGAAGCGTACGGATTTCGCACCTGGTCTACCGTTTCATCCCTCGCGAATTCCGACAACTTCCGTCTCGTCTCCTGCTTAGCGGCCCTACATTGCTTTGCAGAGGAGATACGCATGAACGCCAATCCGAAGTTCCTTTCCGCCGACGCCCACGTCGATGCCGCCGCTGTCGCGCCGCTGCCGAATTCCCGCAAGGTTTACGTGACCGGCTCGCGCCCCGATATCCGCGTGCCGATGCGCGAAATTTCCCAGGCGGATACGCCGGATAGCTTCGGCGGCGAGAAAAATCCGCCGGTCTTCGTCTACGATACGTCGGGCCCCTATTCCGATCCGGAAGCCAAAATCGACATCCGCGCCGGTCTGCCCGCGCTGCGTCAAGCCTGGATCGAAGAGCGCGGCGACACCGAAGCGCTGACGGGCCTGTCGAGCGACTTCAGCCGCGAACGCGCCGCCGATACCGCGACCGCCGATCTGCGTTTCCAAGGCCTGCACCGCACGCCGCGCCGCGCCATCGCCGGCAAGAACGTCTCGCAGATGCACTACGCGCGTCGCGGCATCATCACGCCGGAGATGGAATACATCGCGATTCGCGAGAACCAGCAACGCGCCGCGTATCTGGAGACCCTGAAGACGAGCGGTCCGAACGGCGAAAAGCTCGCCGCGATGATGGGCCGCCAGCATCCGGGCCAGGCGTTCGGCGCGAGCGCCTTCGGTCCCGACGGACTGAAAGAAATCACCGCGGAATTCGTGCGCGAAGAAGTCGCCCGCGGCCGCGCGATCATCCCGAACAACATCAACCACCCGGAAAGCGAGCCGATGATCATCGGCCGTAACTTCCTCGTGAAGGTGAATGCGAACATCGGCAACTCGGCGGTGACCTCCTCCATCGGCGAAGAAGTCGACAAGATGACCTGGGCGATCCGCTGGGGCGGCGACACGGTGATGGATCTCTCGACCGGCAAGCACATTCACGAAACGCGCGAGTGGATCATCCGCAATTCGCCGGTGCCGATCGGCACGGTGCCGATCTATCAGGCTTTGGAGAAGGTCAACGGCAAGGCTGAAGACCTGACGTGGGAAATCTTCCGCGACACGCTGATCGAACAGGCCGAACAAGGCGTCGACTACTTCACGATTCACGCGGGTGTGCGTCTGCAATACGTGCCGCTGACGGCGAAACGCATGACCGGTATCGTCTCGCGCGGCGGCTCGATCATGGCGAAGTGGTGCCTCGCTCACCACAAGGAAAGCTTCCTGTACGAGCACTTCGAAGACATCTGCGAAATCATGAAGGCGTATGACGTAGCCTTCTCGCTCGGCGACGGCCTGCGTCCCGGCTCGATCTACGATGCCAACGACGAAGCGCAACTCGGCGAGTTGAAGACGCTCGGCGAACTCACACAGATCGCGTGGAAGCACGACGTGCAGACGATGATCGAAGGCCCCGGCCACGTGCCGATGCAGTTGATCAAGGAAAACATGGACCTGCAACTGGAATGGTGTGACGAAGCACCGTTCTACACGCTGGGACCGTTGACCACTGATATCGCTCCGGGCTACGACCACATCACCTCGGGCATTGGCGCTGCGATGATCGGCTGGTTCGGCACGGCGATGCTCTGCTACGTCACGCCGAAGGAACACCTTGGGCTGCCGAACAAGGACGACGTCAAGACCGGCATCATCACGTACAAGCTCGCCGCGCACGCCGCCGATCTGGCGAAGGGCCATCCGGGCGCTCAGGTGCGTGACAACGCATTGTCGAAGGCGCGTTTCGAATTCCGTTGGGAAGACCAGTTCAATCTCGGTCTCGACCCGGACAAGGCACGCGAATTCCACGACGAAACGCTGCCGAAGGATTCGGCCAAGGTCGCGCACTTCTGTTCGATGTGCGGCCCGCACTTCTGCTCGATGAAGATCACGCAGGACGTGCGCGAATTCGCCGCGCAACAAGGTCTCTCCGACGACGACGCGCTGAAAAAAGGCATGGAAGTGAAGTCGATCGAGTTCATGAAGAAAGGCGCTGAGATCTATCAGCGGCAGTAAGGTACGGATCGCGGGCGCATTAGCGCGCGCCCGCCATTCGAACCTTCTGCGTCACGGTATTGCAGCACCGAAGCCCGCCACTGGCGGGCTTTTGCATTTTTGCGCGGGCAGGCACGCCGCATGCTGATAGAAGGGAAACATTTGATTACGAAACCGACACCTTGCTGACAACCTCACACATCCGGATACGGGCTGCGGCGATAAGATCAAATGTAAGGACGGGGGAGATTTGTCCACTTCCACGAAGCATTTTCCAAACACAATGAATGGAGTCAGCATCATGAAATCGATTCGTCAACTCGGTACGTTCGCTGCGATCGTCGCGGTTGTCGCAAGTCTTTCCGCGTGTGACAACATGACCACGCGGCAACGCGATACGGTGATCGGCGCGGGTGTAGGCGGTGCCGCAGGCGGGCTGATCGGCGGCAATGCACTGTCGACGATTGGCGGTGCGGCAGCAGGCGGCATCATCGGTAATCAGGTCGGCAAGTAAGCGCAAGCACGCACTGGCGACGCTTTCATGGGAAGCCCGCGCAGGACACCAAATGTATCAACTGCCAACAACGAACTTGCCCGCACCGACGAGCGTGCGGGCACGCAGCGTACGCAACCAGCGCCATGCCGGGTGCTTCGCGAAATGCTTTGCAATGACGTGAAATAAGCCGTTACGGTTTTGCAATCCTGTTGGCGCTGCCGCGGCGTAAGCTCAAGCCACTACGCCCCGGATGGCGGCGTCCGGTGTAACCAGGAGCACGTCATGAAGTCCCCCGTCAGCAACTCTCTTTGCGCAATCAGCCAGCGGCTGCCGCGCGGCTTGCCCCGTCTTTCCCAAACTGGCATCGCGCTGGCCGGCGTGGCCTGTGTGCTGACGCTGTCCGGCTGTTATTACCCTTACGGCTACTATCCAGGCTACTACCCGTATTACGCTTACGGCACCGTTCCGGCCAATGGCGTCCAGCAGGAAGTCCCCCTCGGGACGGCCGGAGATTCGGCCACCTCGCAACAGCAGCAGGCCCAGGCGCAAGCTCAAGCGGAGCAGCAGGCGCGAGCCAATTCGCAATCCCAGCCGGCCACCTACGCGGTGGCTCAGCCGCCGCCCGTGTACGTTGCCCCCGCTTATCCCGTCTACTATCCGCCGCCGGTCTACCCGGCCTATCCGGCTTATTACAGCTATCCGGGCTGGTATGGCCCGTCGGTTTCGATCGGCGTCGGTTTCGGCTGCTGCTGGGGAGGCCACGGTGGCTGGGGTGGCCATGGTGGCTGGGGTGGCCACGGTCACTGGCACTGAGTCTCGCAGCCGGATCTTGCTGATCTGCTTTGACAGTCCCGTGCCCGCGACTGTCAGGCGCGGGACAGACCCATGCCTCACAACTCGCGCAACCCCGCTGCCCGAAAGTCGGCCTACCCGCCAGCACGGGCCATGCCGCGCCAGACGGGCCTCACGCGCATCACGCCGCGACGATCCCGCCAAGCAAGACGCGGCGCCCCTTTCTCTCCTTCGCCCGTACTTTCCCTTCTTGACGCGCTCCAATCGGGCCCTATGCTTGGGAAAGCCACACGCAGTACCTGTTTAAATAAGCGACCCGGCACGTCTTCGACGCGCCGCCGGCGCCCATCCGTCCTGCCAGAACGACGCGCCCCGTAGTGCGTAGTCCCGCGTCGAATCGAACAACAAAGAAGGAGACGTGATGTTTCACCAACTACTCACACCCGTCGGCAATTCGCTACCGCTCTCGTTCCTGGTCGCGGCCTTGCCGATCATCGTCGTGTTGCTGTTGCTCGGCTGGGCGCGCCGGCCGGCCTGGCAGGCCTCGCTCGCGGGCCTGATCGTCGGGCTGATCGTGGCGATTTTCGTCTGGCAGTTCCCGGTCGGACTCGCGGCCGCATCAGTGGCCAACGGTGCGGTGTTCGCCTGCTGGCCGGTGATGTGGATCGTGTTCACCGCGATCCTGCTCTACAACATCTCGCAGCGCTCGGGCCGCTTCGCCGCCTTCCGCATGTGGATGATCGATAACCTGCCGAACGACCGCCGCGTCGTGCTGGTGGTGATCGGCTTTTCGTTCGGCGCGCTGCTAGAAGGCATTTCCGGCTTTGGCACGCCGGTCGCGATCACCAGTTCGCTGCTGATCCTGCTCGGTTTTCCGACCCTCGAAGCACTCACCTTCACGCTGATCTTCAACACCGCGCCGGTTGCCTTCGGCGCGCTCGGCGTGCCGATCACCGTGCTCGGCGCGGTCACGCACCTGCCGGCCGATTCGCTCGCCAAGATGGTCGGCCGCCAGTTGCCGTTCTTCGCCTTCCTGCTGCCGTTCTATGTGATCGGCGTCTATGCGGGCTTTCGTAACATGCTACGGGTGTGGCCGGTCCTGCTGGTGTCAGGTGCGAGCTTCGCGCTGACCCAGTTCGTCGCGTCGAACTACGTGAACTACAGCCTGACCGACGTGTTGTCGTCGATGGTGTCGCTGATTCTCACCATCGCGTTCCTGCGCGTCTGGAAGCCCGCCGCCGATCCGAAGTTCGCGATCAACATCGATCGCGTGGGCGAGGTGCGCGGCAAGATCAGCGGTGGCCAGGGCTGGTATCCGTGGATCATCGTCTCGGCGGTGGTGATTGTCTGGACCATCGCCAAAATCTTCCTGATCGGCGACGTCAAGCTACCGTGGCCGGGCCTCGACAAAGCCGTGTTCATCACGCTGTACAACACGCCGTACGGCGCGGTGTGGGACTTCCAGCCGCTCGCGACCGGCACGGCGATTCTGGTGGCCGCCATCATCACGACGCTCGCGACGGGTCTGGGAGCGAGCGAATTCGGCAAGGCCATTGCCGACACGTGGGTCCAGACGCGCATCGCCATTCTGACGGTGGCGACCATCGTCGCGCTCGCCTATCTGATGAACTACTCGGGGCTCACCTACACGCTCGGGCTCGGCGTCGCGTCGGTCGGACCGTTCTTTCCGCTGGTGTCGGCGTTCCTCGGCTGGGTCGCGGTATTCCTGTCCGGCAGCGACACCTCGGGCAACGCGCTGTTCGGCAACCTGCAGGTGGTAGCGGCCCATCAACTGAATCTGAACCCGATCCTGATGGCCGCGACCAATTCGTCGGGCGGCGTGATGGGCAAGATGATCTCGCCACAAAACATCTCAACCGGCGTGGCGACAACCGACCTCAAAGGCAAGGAAGGCGTCGTGTTCGCCAAGACCTTCAAGCATTCGATTCTGTTGACGGTGATCCTCGGCGTGCTGGTCTGGCTGCAGCAGAACTTCCTGCAGGGGATGATCCCGCACTGAGACGCGCCTGGCCCATCGACGTAATGGCACGCGCCTGCTAATTCCTTGAAGCGGCGGCTTGCGTGATGGGCCAGTATCACTGGTGCGTTGCCGCAATATAATTCACGCTTCACAGGCGCCAACCCCGTCGGGCCTACACCTGATAACTCACCTCACCGATCTCATCGCAATTTTTCTCACATTAGCGTGAGAATTGCTCGTTTTGCGGTCGGCTCGACCGCGCATACGATAACGACTACCAGACGTCCTCCATCCCCCGAATCTTGCCGTTTCATTCCAGCCTGAAACGTTTCGCGCAATCGCGCTGCTACGATGCACAGGCGTCTCGACTCAACCGCGCGCGGCGCACGACACAATGAATGCCAAAAACCTGCTGCAACTGCTAATCCTGGCCGCCCTGTGGGGCGCCTCGTTTCTGTTTATCCGCGTCGGCGTGACCGACTTCGGTGTCGCGCCGCTGATGGCGTTGCGCGTCGGCATCGGCGCGGCCTTTCTGGCCGTCGTCCTGATTGCGCGGCGGCCGCTGCGCGAGTCCGCGAAGATCCTGCGCACGCGCGCATTTCCATTGCTGGTGGTCGGTATCCTGAATTCGGCGGCGCCGTTCTGCCTGTTCGCGTATGCCGAGTTGACGCTGTCGGCGGGCGTAACGTCCGTGATCAATGCGACCACCCCGCTGTGGGGCGCGCTCGTCGGCTTCCTGTGGCTGCGCGACCGCCTGAGCGCGCTGCGCACGCTCGGTCTCGTGATCGGCTTTCTCGGCGTCCTGATGCTGGTGTGGGATCAGATCGCCGCACCGAACGGCTCGGCCGCCACGCCGATGAGCACCGCGCTCGCGGCCGCCGCCGCGCTCGGCGCCACGCTGCTTTACGGCATCGCCGCCAATTACACGAAGCGCCACCTGACCGGCGTCGACGCATTGACCGTCGCGACCGGCACGATGACCGGCGCCACCATCGTGCTGCTGCCGCTCGCCGTGATCTACTGGCCTGCCGCGCCGATCTCGCTGCACGCGTGGGGCGCGGTCATCGCGCTAGGCATCGCGTGTACCGGCGTCGCGTACATGCTGTTCTTCCATCTGATCGCGGTGGCCGGGCCGGCACGCGCGATTACGGTGACCTTCGTGATTCCGATCTTCGGCATTCTTTGGGGTGCCCTGTTTCTCGGCGAAACCGTGTCGCCGGGCATGCTGGAAGGCTGCGGCGTGATTCTCGTCGGCACCGCACTTGCCACCGGCGTGGTCAAACGTCTGCCGTGGGTCGGGCCGCGCCGCGCCGACACCTGAACGCCGCCTCGCACGATACGTTCGGCGCAGTCCGCTTCCCGCCCCCGCGAGGGCCGCGCGGACACAGGAACACCGCCTCGCGCGACGCCTTCAAGGTCGCGGCCTTCCCGTCTTGCACCGCTCGCCGCGTCAGCGGCCTGGCGACCCATTCCGGGCACCCAAAAAAATAGCCCGCACTCCGTTGGAGTGCGGGCGAAACCGTCGCCCTACGAGGATAGGCGACGGGGCCACCGAGGCCGCGCGCCATGCGCGCAGGCCATCATCGGGCTAAGCACCGGTTCGTTCGCCGGTGCGGAAAGGGTCTGGGAATCGCCGATTGGACACTCGCCGCAAACTCACGTCGGATGTTACGAATCCGGCCCCATGAGTCTTTAAAAGCAGCTTGCGTGCCAGTTATAGCGATTTACAAGAAATTGTTCGCAAATCATTGATTTTTATTACATTATTTTGCGAAGAAGGAATATTGACAGGGTCTGCGGAAGGGGCTTCGCGAGTTACGTCACCGGGGTAACGTCACGTTACATGCGGCCGCACAGGGGCGGCCGCGCGAACTCGCTTCATGCGTTTGAAGCGAGTCGACCCTCACCGCACCGGCCATTTCGTGCGTTGCGCGGCCGTATGCCGGACCCGCAAGCCCGTTGGCCGCTGCGTCTCGCGCCGCTCCAGGGCCGCGCCGCAGACAAGCGCCAGGACGAGCAAGCTCGCCGCCCACATCCAGTAAGGAATCACGTCGAACATGGCCATCTCCCCGTTAAGCGTCGCCGGTTCATACCGGTGTTTCAGACGGAAAGCAAAACGCGTGCACACCGCGATAGCGGTCTACGGCTTACTGCGTCGGCGATAAATTGCGGGCATAAAAAAACCCGCCCGGAATTGCCTTCCGGGCGGGTTTTCAGACAGCGTTCGCTGCTTGCTACACCTTCGTTCAGTGCAACTGGTCGACCATCAGACCCATGATCTGCTTGGCCTGCGAGCTCTGATCGATAGCCCCCTTGTCGTCGACCACCGCTACGCGGGTCTGGTCAGGCGTCACCGCGCGCACGTTCACGAGATACTGCTTGGCGACCTTTTCCTTCTTGCCGTGGAACACCTGGCTCCAGAAGCCCTGCTCCGCCGATGTCAGATCTTTCGGATCGACGTAGCGCACGAAGTACAGACCGCGGCTCGCATCGCGATCGTCGACCGTGAAGTTGCTGCGATCGAGCGCGAGGCCCACGCGCAGCCATGCACGGTCATACGGCTCGCTCAGCGTCAGCTCGGTGGACGAGAACTGTGCCGCCGTGGTGTTCGCCGCGTCATCCGGCATGGGCTGTTGCGCCGACAACGCCACGTTTCGCGCCGCCGTGGCCGCAGCCGCCGATTTCGCACCCGCCGTAGCCGCGTTCGGCGCAGTTTGCGCCCCCGCCGGCGAGAGGTCGGCGCTTTGCGTGTTGCGCGAATCGGCCAGCGCCAGCGCTGCCATCAAGCGCTTCAGATATTCCTGTTCGAGGCCCGGATCGTTCGGCTTGGCTTCCCACTTGGTCGACTCGTTGTTCGTGCCGCTGATCGCCTCGCGCATGCCCTTCTGGCTGATGAACACATAGGTACCGCCGTTCGGCGCCGTTTCGAGACGCGTGCGGTACTTGTTGCGCTCAGAACTCACATAGCTGTTGCCCATTGCCTTGGACAACGTATCGCGGATCAGCCCCTCGTTGATCGAAGCGTGCGTTTCGTTCCAGTCCGTTTCCATCACACCCTTGTCGCGCTGGTCGACCACCAGCAGGAAGCCCTGTTCCTGCCAGAAACGGCGGATTGGCGCCCAGGCCTGGTCGGGCGCCTTGTTGTCGATCACAAGCCAGCTTTCCGTGCCGTCGCGCTGGATGTGCATGCCGTTCACCTGCGGCACCACCGTCAGGGTGTTGGCGGCCGGTGCTTGCGCCTGGACCTGCTGGAGCGTGGACAGCGAGGTTTGGCCGCCTTGCGGGGGCAACGAACGCTGATCGGACGTCTCATCGATCATGTTCGGCGGTACGGCAAGTGACACTTGCTTCGATTTCGAGTCGCTTTTGTAGTCGATTTTGGTCGGCGACGAGGTGCCGCAGCCGGCGACCAGACCGCCTGCCATCAGCATTACTGCAAACCGCTTGGTAAGACGAAGATCAGTCATGTTCGGGGAATCCTTCCGCTACGCCACGGCAAGTTTCCGTGGATCAACCCAACATTTTACCGATCCCGGCGAGTCATGTGCAAAAACCCGGGTTTGCCCGTGAATTGAGCAGAGCGCGGACGGCAAATCCCGGGTTGCATCGAAGGGTCGGCATACCGATGAATCGCTGCGAAGCGCGCCCCTCCTTTCGCAGAAAAACGCCCTGCCTCACGGCGGCGATCATGCCCATCAGCGGCAAATTTAACAGTTCACAACACTTCTCAAACGCCTGTATGGCATGACCCAGCTTCTTGTCAGATCATTGTTTTAAAAGACACTTTCCATCCCCGCCACACGCTATTTTCGAGATTGGCTGAAGCGCCGCGAGCCCCTCATGACAACGATCAGGAAACCTGAGTGTTATCTTGAATTGGACATATCAATAAAACTTGAGCGCCCCAACTGCGGGACAGGTTGCCATGCCAAATGCCTCTTTCTTACCAGCCTTCGCCGTCCCGGCAATGGTGGCCGCCCTGCTGTGTGCCAGTGCCGACGCGCATGCCGAATTGGGCGGCACAATGCCCAGCCAGGCGAATTCGACGGCCGCGGCGGCCCAAACCCTGCTGAACGGCGCCTTACGCCTGCGCACGCTGACCGACGCAGGCAACACGACCCTCAATGAGTACGCGACGAATACCGGTCAGATCATCGCTTACACATGGCAAGGCCCGACCATGCCGGATCTGCGCGCGCTGCTGGGAAAGTACGCCGACTCCTACAGGGCGGGCGCTGCCGCGTCGGCGCCAGACGGCAATCTGCACGCCTCGCGGGTTGTCAGGCCAGATGTGATCGTGGAATCGGGTGGTCCGATGCGCGGCTATGTCGGACGCGCGTGGCTGCCGGCGGCGCTGCCCGCCGGCGTCACCTCCGACGACCTCCGCTGACCTCCGCTGACGCGGGCAGGCCAGCAATAAACCGCCCAGAAAAACTACCGTCAACACGCCATGAAGACCTCTTCTCATCTCCGCGCCCTGTTCCTGACTTGCGCCGTGCTCACTGGTTGCGGTGGCGGCGGTGGAAGCAGTACGCCGGCGGCTTCCACCCAGGCGGGCTCGACGAGCCCGGCCAGCAGCCCGAACGCCGCGAGCGCGCCGTCCGGACCCGCTGGCGCCAGCGTGACGAACTCCGTGCCGCAGTCGAGCACGCCGAATGTCCAGCCGATCACCGTTAGCGCTGCGCCTGGCCTGACGCGCAACATGCTGACCACTAGCGTCACCGTCTGCCAGCCCGGCACCAGCAACTGCGCGACTGTCAACAATATTCAGGTCGACACTGGCTCGCAGGGCTTGCGGATTCTCGCCTCGGCGCTGCCGGCCGGCCTTCCGCTTGCTGCCGTGGCCTCAGGCAGCGGCGTCACGGGCGAGTGCGCGGTATTCGGCGGCGGCTATGCGTGGGGCGCGGTCCGCAGCGCGGACGTACACATGGCCGGCCAACTGGCCGCCTCGATTCCGATCCAGTTGATCGCTGACCCCACCCTGCCCAACGTGCCCACCGACTGTGCCGGCTCCGGACCCGCGATGCTGACCGTCGCGAGCCTGCGCGCCAACGGCATTCTCGGCGTCGGCCTGTTCTCGGCCGATTGCGGCAGTGGCTGCGTCAATTCGGCCCTGCCACGCTGGTATTACAACTGCGACGCCAGTGGCGCCTGCCTCGCGGGCACGCAAGCGCTCGCCCTGCAGGTGACCAATCCAGTCAGCCGCTTCGCCCTCGACAACAACGGCGTGGTGATCGACCTGCCGGCAATCGCCGACGCGGGCGCGCCCAGCGTGTCAGGCTCCTTGATATTCGGCATCGGCACTCAGGCGAATAACACACTGGGCGGTGCGACCGTCTTCAGGACCAACACGCAGACGGGCTATGTGCGCACTACCAGCGCCGGCCAGACTTATGGGCAGAGCTACCTCGACAGTGGCTCGAACGGCCTGTTCTTCAACAATAGCCAATTGCCCCGATGCGGTTATTGGTACTGCCCGAGTTCCACGCAAACAGCAAACGCCTCGATCTCCGGCACGGATGGCGTGTCGAGTACGGTATCATTTTCGATCGGCAATTCGAGCGCACTGTTTGGCTCGTCGAATAACGCCTTCGACAACCTGGCCGGCATTGCCAGCAACAGCTTCGGCTGGGGCCTGCCCTTCTTCTTCGGACGACGCGTCTACACGGCGATTGCATCGAGCGTGACGTCGGCCGGGCCAGGTCCGTATTACGCGTTCTGAGTGCTCGATGTCGGGGCCCGCCTTGCGCAGACAGCCGCGTTGGGCGGGTTCGATTGAGTGCCCGAGCATACGTGGCGTATCGAGCGCCAAACTCCCGCCTCAAACAGAAAAATCCTACAGTCCGCTCGGATTTCTCCGCGCGGAAAATTCCCAAATTCTCATCCCCCGCTTATTTGATATGCCCTGACTGCAATAATCGTCGTTTCCGGCTAGCGTGATCTCGATATCGTTAGCTCTGCATAATCTAATAATAGTGAAACGATGGAAGTCACCTTTTCGCTCGACGATTTCGAGCAACTCGTCTACACGCGGCAGCATACGCAAGCCTCGCTTCAGCTCATCGCGGCACTCGCACTCCTTCAACAAACGCGCGGCGAGTTGAACGCGAGCTTCAAAGCCTCGGGCATGATCGACCTGTCTCCCAATGAGCAACGCCAGCGTTTCTGCACGCGTCTGACAAGCGCGGCGTCTATGTTGTTCGCCGACCCGGATTTCCGGCCACCCACCGCGTGCCTCAGATTGTTTTTCACGCTGCATGAATGGATCGGCACGCTGTTCTCGGCCACGGCGTTTGGCAATGCGGACCACGTCATCCGTCATCTGAATCCTCGCGGCGCGGCGGACGCACAGTTTCTGCCGGGAGACAGCTTCATCGAGAAGCTATGCGTGCTCTATTCGACCGAGTCCGAACTGGAACTCGACTTCGCCGCGCTCTGGGCGTACGACAAAACCATCGCGGCCTGTCTCGCCCTCGCTTTGCTGGCACCGGTCTTCAAGGGCTCGCCAAGCGCGCATCTCAAACGCGAGGCGCTGCTGGAGTGGCTGCCCGGCAAGCTGCAGCTCATCGACGATCTCGACGATCTGCCATCGGCCGTGCTGCACAACGCCTATATGTTCTGCAGCTATGCCGATACGCCGCGGCGGCACGCGATCAAGCAGGACATCAACGTGCTGGTGCGTCGCAAGCTGGAACAACTCGGCCTGACTGACTTGTCCGCATCGAAACCCAAGCGTGCCAGAGGCAAAACGCAGCGCGGCAAGAAGCCGCTGATGGTGGTGGTGCTGGAATGGTTCAGCGGCGCCCATTCGATCTACCGCACGCACTCGCGTACGCTGGAAGCCGCACGCGAACATTTCGAGGTGGTGGGCTTCGGCTTCGGCTACGCGCTCGACGACGTGGGGCAGGACGTCTTCGACCGCTTCATCGAACTGGAACAGCCCGACTACATCGGCGAGTGCCTGAAGACGATTCGCGACTTCGCCGAGGCCGAGCAGCCGGACGTGTTGTACATGCCGAGCGTCGGCATGTTCGTGCTAACGGTGTTCATGTCCAACCTACGCATCGCGCCGTTGCAAATCGCGGCGCTCGGCCATCCCGCTACCACGCATTCAGACAAGATCGACTACATCAGCGTCGAGGAAGATTATGTCGGCGACCCGGCCTGCTTCAGCGAACGCCTGATGAAGTTGCCGAAAGACGGTCAACCGTACCGCCCGTCCGTCGCGTTGCCGGACATCGTCGCGCAGATTCCGTCACAGCGCGAGGCGCTGCAGATCGTCATCACCGCCAGCGCGATGAAACTCAATCCCGGCTTTCTCGACGCGTGCCGCGAGATCGGCGCGCGTGCTGCGACGCCCGTTGAGTTTCACTTCATGACCGGTGTGCCGTCGGGTCTGCCGTTCGACCGTCTGCGCGACGTCATCGCGCGCGCGGTGCCGGGCGCCATCGTGCACGACTTTCACGACTACGCCGCGTATCTGGCGCGCGTCAACCAGGCCGACCTGTTCCTCAGTCCGTTTCCGTTCGGCAACACCAACGGTATCGTCGATGCATTGACGCTCGGCTTGCCAGGTGTATGCAAACGCGGGCCGGAAGTGTTCGAGCGGATCGACGGCGCGCTGTTCGAGCGCGTGGGCATGCCCTCGTGGACCACCACGGACAGCGTCGAGACGTATGTCACTGCGGCCGTGCGCATGATCGACCAGCACGACGAGCGCGCGGCGCTGCGCCAACGCCTGATCGATACGCAGGCGGTGCAGCGCTGCTTCGAGGGGCGGCCGCAGGCCTTCGGCGAAAGCGTGCTGAAACTGATGCGCGAGGACAAAAGCCGCCTCGCGAATGGGGCGGCTTGAGGGTTAAGATTCGCGGTTTGCGGTTTGCGGTTTGCGGTTTGCGGTCAAGCGGGCGCTGGCCAAAACTGCCTGCGCCCGTTTCGAGCAAGGCTTTACTCGGCGACTTCGCTCGCAGCAGCAGGGGCCGGCGTGGCGAGCTTTGCCGGCGCCAACCAGCTAAATACGCTCAGCGCGGAGCCGTGGAATGTGCACTCGGCGGCCGCGGCCGTATTGATCTTCTTCGGCTTGGTCGATTTGAGCGAAGCTGCGTCGCCCCCCGAGGCAGCGAGGCTCGCCGAAGCGGCCATTGCACCTGAAGCCGCTCCAGCCATCACGCCGGAGGCAGCCGCAGCGGCCGAAGCCGAGGAAGCCCCCTGCGGCACGGACGCCGCGCGCACGCCCGAAGTCGGATGAGGCGCGTTCGCCAGTTTCGCGGCGGAAGCCGCTGAGGCCGCCGAGGCGGCCGCAACCTCCGAAGCCGTCATCACATGCTCGATCGATCCTTCGACGACCACCCGCGAGCCGTCGATACCGGCGCCCGTATGAGCGATCTTCAGCGTATCCGGCGACGATGTTTCAGCCAGCTTGCTTCGCATCAACTGCTCGCATGCATCCGAGTTCTTGTAGACGGCCGTGCAGGCCGCCAGCAGCGCGGCAGCGGTCGTGACGCAGGCGATAGAGAGAATCCGAATCTTCATTGATGTTCCGTTTTGCAAGCCGTCGGCAATTGTAGCTTACGGGCTGGGGGATCGGCACCGCCGCCGCCCACGGGGACGGCACAGGGATAAGCACACAGACAGTGACGCGGCACCGCGCAAGGACGTGCCAAACCACACATCGCACAAGACAACGAGACAGCTTGACCGCGACGCTTCGTATCGGCATCGTGTTGACCGGCCGCCATGCCTGCGGCGCGCCGCAGCCTCTTCATCCGTACCCGCTTCATGGGCGCGGATCCGTTTTCCCACTGCGCATTGACCGGCTTTCCCCCATGTTCAGCCTTGCCCTAATCGCCGTCGCGGCTTACGCCGCCACCAATATCGACAACCTTTTCGTGCTGCTCGCCTTCCTTGCGGAAACGGGCGGCCAGCGTCGGCGCGTGATCGCCGGGCAGTTTGCCGGTTCGCTGACCTTGATCGCAGGCTCGATTCTGCTCGCCGCCCTGTTGACGCGATTACCTGCCGGCTATGTCGGTCTGGTCGGTATCTTGCCGATAGGCGTGGGGCTGAGCAAAGCATGGGCGCGCTTGCGCCCAGGCAACGCGGATCAGGTGCAAGAGGCGCGGGCCAAGGCGTGCACGCGTTCACCAGCCGCCGCGCCGGCTACGGCCGGCGCAGGCTCGTCATGGTGGACAGTCGCGTGCGTCGCGGTCGCCAACGGCTCAGACAATCTCGCGGTCTACGTGCCTTTGTACGCGAGTCATTCGCATAGTGAGGGCATGTTCATCTCGTTGGTGTTCGTCGCCATGATCGGTCTCTGGTGCGCAGGCGCCGTGTGGCTGGTGGCGCATCCGTTGCTGGGCGCGCCGATCCGGCGCTACGGTACCGCGTTGCTGCCACTGATCCTGCTGGTAATTGGCGTCTCGGTGATCGTGCAGAACGATACCTTGCGGATCGTGTTCGGTATGTGAGGCGGACCTGCAGCCGGCGATCCAGTCGCCGGGCGGTGGGGTGGCCACGCCTCGGCCTGAAAGCCTGGGCCTGGGCCTGAGCCTGAGTCCAAAACAGAAACACTACGGTCCGTGCCGGGATGCGCTGCTACCAGCGCGCGATGCAGCACGACCGACTGTCGCCCGCGCGAACGCTCAGTTCGACGGCATTTGCGGCTGCACGTAGGTGCGCACGCCGGCGAGCGGCGAACCGTAGCCACCTGACTGGGTGTTGTTCGGCAACCCATTGACCAGTTGCGCGCGCGGATCGGTCGGATTCAGATTCAACTCGCCCGCCTGCTGGTTGCCGTGCGTCGGATATTCGCTGCCGCGCGCCGCGTTCGGCATCACGCGCGTACTGTTTTGCGGCGCGTTGATGTCGTCCTGAACGCTCAGGCCCTGTGCGCCAGCCTGCGCGGCGACGCCGCAAGCGACCGCGCACAGCAGAACCCCCGCTACCCTCGACGTCCCCGATGTTCGTTTCATACCGACCTCCGGCAAAGTGCAAAGTGAAATGAAAGGCGATCATGTCCGCGATTCCAGTCCAGGCGCCCCAGACGCTGATCACATCATTTATACGCGCTACCTCGTCTTTCGGATTCGGCAAAATCTGCCCGCCCACCGCAAAATGCCGAACTGGCGCGCCCCGTGCGCTGACCGAAGCCATGGGGACACGGGATCACAGCAAATACCGCAAGCGCATATCGTTATGCCGATTGGCGATTTCTTTTCAGGCGGATCGCGCCCGATAATGGCTGCCATGAACACCCACCCCACTCCCCAAGCCCGCGCGCTGCGTTCCGCGCTCGTGGCACTGAGCGCGGCGCTGCTCATGGCCGCCTGCGCTGCTCCGACGGCATCGACCTCTTTCTCCGCGACTGATTCCGCCTCGCTCGATGCCGCCATTTCGGGGCCGCAGCGTAGCGACAAGAATCGCGCACGCGACGTCTACCGTCATCCGAAGGAAACGCTGCAGTTCTTCGGCGTGGCGTCGTCGCACACCGTCCTGGAGATCGCGCCCGGCGGCGGCTGGTACACGGAGATACTCGCGCCCTATCTGCACGACCACGGCAAGCTGTACGAGGCGCAATACGACAGCCCGGACGCTGCGTCGTTGGCAGAAGAGCAGGCTGGCCGGGCGTCATTCGCGCGCAAGCTGTCGGCCACACCGGCTATTTACGGCAATGTCGTGGTCGGTACGCTGCGAGCAGGTCAATTCAGCGGCTTTCCGGCCGACGGCAGCGTTGACCAGGTGCTGACCTTCCGCAATATCCACAACTGGATCAAGGACGGCCAGATCGACGCCAATCTGCGCGCCTTTTACACGGCACTCAAGCCGGGCGGCATCCTCGGGGTCGAGGAACATCGCGCGGCGCCGGGCACTTCACTGCAACAGACCATCGACAGCGGCTATGTCACCGAAGCCTATGTCATCGAACATGCGCGAGCGGCAGGTTTCGAATTGGCGGCCCAAAGCGAGGTGAACAGCAACCCGCGCGACACGAAAAACTACCCACACGGTGTGTGGTCGCTGCCGCCCACGTATGAAGGCCACGACGTCGACCGGGCGAAGTACGCCGCGATCGGCGAATCGGATCGCATGACCTTGCGCTTCGTGAAACCCAGGTGACACGCATGACCGGCCTGGCTTTCAGCGCGCGCCGGTCGGGATAGGCGCTTCCGGCCGGCGTGCGCCTCACCGCACTGCGCTTGACGAGATCCCAATAATATGTTCCTATTGCGCACCATGTACCGCGCCCAGACCATCCTATCGCTACTACTAGCCCGCTCTACCGGGCTAGGTCTGCTGCTGCGCGCTTCCATCTGATACACCCGAAGCACCGCTCAATTCCCCAGTAACTGACCCAGCCCCGGTTTCCGACCGGCGGCCATGCTTTGTCTTTTCGTCGTCCGGTCGACAACCCAGGTTGATCGATCCCAAGGATGATGAAAATGTTGAAGAACCCTGCTACCAAGTACCACTCGTTCAAGCCCATCAATTTGACCGACCGACAGTGGCCGTCGCGCGTCATCACGCGTGCGCCGATCTGGATGAGTACCGATCTGCGCGACGGCAACCAGGCGCTGTTCGAGCCGATGAACGCGCAACGCAAGATGCGCATGTTCAAGACGCTGGTGCAGATCGGCTTCAAGGAAATTGAAGTCGCATTCCCGTCTGCCTCGCAGACCGACTTCAATTTCGTGCGTGAGTTGATCGAAGGCGGCCATATCCCCGACGACGTCACCATCGAAGTGTTGACGCAAGCTCGCGACGACCTGATCGAACGCACTTTCGAATCCTTGCGTGGCGCGCCGCGCGCTATCGTCCACCTGTACAACGCCACCGCGCCGGAATTCCGCCGCATCGTGTTCGGCCTCGAAAAGAGCGGCGTGAAAGAACTCGCGCAAAACGCCGCGCGCACAATGAAGCGTCTCGCCGACGCCACGCCGGAAACGCACTTCACGCTGCAATACAGCCCGGAAGTGTTCAGTGGCACCGAACTCGAATTCGCCAAGGAAGTATGCGATGCGGTGTTCGATATCTGGCAACCGACGCCCGAGCATAAGGCGATCGTCAACCTGCCCGCTACCGTCGAAATGGCTACGCCGAACGTCTACGCGGACCAGATCGAATGGATGCATCGCAATCTCGCGCGTCGCGATTCGTTGATCGTTTCCGTGCATCCGCATAACGATCGGGGCACGGCCGTGGCTGCCGCGGAACTGGCGGTGATGGCGGGAGCGGATCGTGTCGAAGGGTGTTTGTTCGGCAATGGCGAACGTACCGGCAATGTCGATCTCGTGACGCTCGCGTTGAATCTGTACACGCAGGGTGTCGATCCTGAGCTCGATTTTTCGAATATCAATGAAGTCGCGCGGACTGCTGAGGAATGCACGCAGTTGCCGGTGCATCCGCGCCATCCGTATGTCGGCGATCTGGTGTTCACCGCGTTCTCCGGCTCCCATCAGGATGCGATCAAGAAGGGTTTTGCCGTGCAGAAACCGGACGCGGTCTGGGAAGTGCCTTATATGCCGATCGATCCTAGCGATCTTGGGCGCACCTATGACTCGGTGATTCGGGTGAATAGCCAGTCAGGCAAGGGTGGAATCGCTTATTTGCTCGAGCAGGGTTATGGGGTTGTGTTGCCGCGGCGCTTGCAGGTTGATTTCAGCTCGGCCGTGCAGCGCTATACGGATGATAGCGGGCAGGAAGTGACGCCCTCGCAGATCTGGGAATTGTTCCAGCAGGAGTATGTGCATAGTGCTGAGCCGATTCATTATGTTGGGCATAGTCTGTCGGAGCGTGGCGATCGGGAGCATATCAAGCTCACTGTCGATATTAATGGCTCGCGGCGCGTGTTGAGCGGTGAAGGGAATGGGCCGCTTGATGCGTTGATGCATGCTATTGGGGTGCCGGTGCGGATTCAGCACTATGAGGAGCGGGCTCTGACTCAAGGCGCTGATGCGCGGGCTGTTGCTGTCGCTGAAATGGCTGGGGCTGATGTGGCTGGGAGCGCGTTTGGGGTTGGGATTGATGCCAATCTGGTGACTGCTTCTATTCGGGCTGTTATTAGTGGGGTTAATCGGGCCTATGAACGCGCTAGTTCCGCTGCGCAGGAGCGGTTTTTTGAGGTCGCGCTCGCTAATGACGCGGAGCGTGTGGCGGTTTGAGGTTTTTTTCCCTGGTCTGGCCTTTGGTGCCTTTCCTTGAATTGTTAGTGGTCTATTAGCGTTGCCCCTGTGCGGGGCGGCACCTACTTTTCTTTGCATGCCGCAAAGAAAAGTAGGCAAAAGAAAGCGGCTCAAACCGCTACTGACTAAGTGGGCACCGTGGTTTGCAACGGGTAGTGGTGCATCTGGAATCTGTGTTTGTGCCCCTGCATACGCTAGTGACAAGGGAGTCATACTTCCCGACTCGCACTGTGTGCTCGTCGGAAGAGTCTGCTAGAAAACCAGTGATCAAGGTTTGGGACTGTTGTACATTTTTATTGAGGGGCGCTTTGGCGCCCCTCTTTTTTGCTACGCCGCTGGAGATCGATGCACGGGTTTTTGTTCCCGCCCTTCCCTCTCTCCGGTCAGCCCCGCTCTGTCCATGCGTCCGGCAAGCTGTGCGTCAGCGTCGATACGAAGCGCTCTGTTTCCGGTTGGCTCGGATTCATGAAAATGTCCCGTGATGGGCCCGCCTCGATCACTACGCCGTTGTTCAGAAATACCACGTCTCGCGCGATCGTCGCGGCTAGACGCAAATCGTGAGTTGCCATCAACATCGTCATGCCTTCTGTCGCGAGTTGCTTGAGTACGTCTACTACCTCCGCGGCCAGTCCGGGATCGAGGGCCGAGGTGGGTTCGTCGCACAACAATACCTCCGGCGACGGGGCTAGCGCCCGCGCTATTGCCACGCGTTGCTGCTGGCCGCCGGACAGTGTCGAGGGCCATGCGTCCGCTTTTTGTGCGATGCCGACTTTCTCCAGCAATTCGTCCGCACGTACGCGCGCTTTTTCCTTGTCCCACTTCAGGACGGTCAGCAGGCCCTCCATGACGTTCTGTCGTACCGTCAAGTGCGGAAACAACTGGAAGTTCTGGAATACCATGCCGGTGCGGCGGCGGATCGTCAGCACCTCCTCACGCGGCGGCTTGTGGTCGCGGCTGAATTCGAGGCGCTGGTCGCCAACTTGAAGTGATCCAGCTTCCGGGATTTCCAGCAGGTTCACGCAGCGAAGCAGCGTACTCTTGCCGCTGCCGGATGGGCCAATCAGCGCGGTGACGTTGCCCGAGGCGAGTTGCAGATCCACCGAGTTCAACACCCGATTCTCGCCGAAGTACTTGTCGATTTTTTCCAGTCGAATCATCAGTTGCCCGCATGGAAAAGTGCGTGACGGCCGAACTTGCGCTCGAGCCGGACTTGCGCCGACGACAATACCGAACTGAACACCAGATAAACCAGCGCCGCCTCCGTGTAGAGAATCAACGGTTCATAGGTCACGGACGCGATTCGCTGCGCCGCCTGAAATACCTCAGGTACCGTCAGCACCGCGGCAAGCGATGTGTCCTTCACCAACGCAATGAACGAGTTCGACAGCGGCGGCAGCGCGACGCGCGCCGCCTGCGGCAAGATCGCGCGACGCAGCGCCTGTTCACGCGTCATACCCATCGAGTACGCCGCCTCCCACTGGCCCTTCGGGATCGACTCGATCACACCGCGTATCACTTCCGAGTTATACGCGCCGACATTCAGCGAAAAACCGATGATCGCCGCCGTCAACGGATCGAGCACGATGCCCACGTTCGGTAGTCCGTAGAAAATCACGAACAGTTGCACCAGTAACGGCGAGCCGCGAAACAGCCATACGTAGAAACGTACGCACGCGATCGCCCACCGCGGCCCGAATAGCCGGACCAGCGCGACGATAAACGCGAGCACGATTCCGATCGCGAACGACGCGAGCGTGAGCGGCACGGTAAAGACGAGCCCCGCATACAGCAGGGGCCACAGCGACTGCGCCATCAGATGCAACCATGCCGGCATGATTCAGACTCGCAGATGACGCTTATTGGGAGACGTCTTTGCCGAAGTACTTCTGCGAAATCTTCGCGTAAGTGCCGTCTTTCTTGATGTCGGCGAGCGCCTTGTTGATGGCCGCCTGCAATTCCGGGCTGCCCTTGCGGATCAGCACCGCGGACTTGTCGCTGCTATCAGCCGACGTATCGAGCGCGGCGATCTTCACCTTCGCATCCGGCTTGTGCTTCTTGAAGTCGAGGAACGACAGCGAATCGTTGACGGTCGCATCGACGCGGCCCGAGGTCAGCAGGTCGACCGATTCGTTGAAGCCCTGCACGGGAATCACCTCGGCGCCGTGTGCAGCCGCGATCTTACCGAAGTTGCTGGTCAGCGTATTCGCCGACTTCTTGCCCTTCAGGTCGTCAAACGTCTTGATCGTAGTGTTGTCCGAACGCACGATCAGCGCCGCGTGCGAGGTGATGTACGGGTCCGAGAAATCGTATTTCGCTTTGCGTGCGTCGGTGACAGCAACTTCGTTGATCACCGAGTCGTAGCGGTTCACATCGAGACCGGCGATCAGGCCGTCCCATTTCCCTTCGACGAATTGCGGCTTGACGCCCAGGCGCTTTGCAATCTCGGTGCCGATCTCGACGTCGAAGCCGGTCAGCTTGCCGGATTCATCGTGGTACGTGAACGGTGCGTAGGTGCCTTCGGTGCCGATCTTGAACACGCCCGCGGACTTGATCTGCGCGAGCTCGTCAGCAGCGAAGGCCGGGCTCAGGGTCACCGCTTGCAGCAGCGCGATCAGCAGAATGGAACGAATCGACTTCATCTGGTGGCTCCGTAAAGTTTGCTACGTCAGTTGCATGGTTTTGTGTGCGGCATTCCGTCGGCGGTCAGACCCGGCAGAGTGGGCGGACTGTAGCAAACGGTTTGCGTTCTTACAAAGGATCAGGTTTCCGATCAATATGCGCTTGCGTGCTAAGCGGACAGCCAAGGTGGCTCATACAACGTCGAATTCGACTTTACAGCAGATATGGCAGACGCGGCATGCATCGCACCACGGAACACGTGCCGGGCGCCATCGGGGAAAACGCGGGAGGGGTATCGCCGCGGCGAACGCGCGGCGTTGAAAAATAGTCGGTACGGGCGGCATTGCGAGGCCGCCCGTCAGATTGCAAACGGCTTACCGCTCCACTGGATGCGGCTCCTTCCGCTTATTGGCCACCCGGATCGCGTCGAAGTAAGCCGGATTCGGCGGGCGCTTCAGATAACGCCCTGCGCCACGCACTGCCCGCAGTTCACCATCGGTCCATGCCAGCGCGCCGCGCGTGAGCGTGTGCATCGCCACGCCCTGCACCGTCATGCCTTCGAACACGTTGAAGTCGACCTTCTGGTGATGCGTCTTCACCGAAATCGTCTTGCTTGCCTGCGGATCCCACACGACCAGGTCGGCATCCGCGCCCACCTGGACCGCACCTTTACGCGGATACAGGTTGAAAATCTGCGCGGCGTTGGTTGAGGTAATACGCACGAATTCGTTCGGCGTGAGACGCCCCGAATTCACGCCGTGATGCCAGAGCACCGCCATACGATCTTCCACGCCGCCGCAGCCGTTCGGGATCTTCGTAAAGTCCTCACGGCCCATCGCCTTCTGCGACGCGCAGAACACGCAGTGGTCGGTCGCGGTGGTGTGCAATTGGCCCGCTTGCAAACCCCGCCACAATGCTTCGCGATGCTCCGCGGAACGGAACGGTGGGCTCATCACGTGCGCCGCCGCGCGGGTCCAGTCGGGATCGCGATACACCGCTTCGTCGATCACCAGATGACCCGGCAAGACTTCACCGAATACCCGAAGGCCTTCGCTGCGGGCACGCGCAATCGCGTCGACCGCATCCTTCGCGGACACGTGGACGATATACACCGGCACGCCGAGCACTTGCGCAATGCGAATCGCCCGATTGGCGGCCTCGCCCTCCACTTCAGGCGGTCGCGACAACGGATGCGCCTCCGGTCCCGTGAAGCCCTTGGCAAGCAACTGACGCTGCAACTGAAACACCAGCTCACCGTTTTCCGCATGCACGGTGGGCAGTGCGCCGAGTTCGAGCGAGCGCGAGAAGCTGTTCACCAGCACTTCGTCGTCGGCCATGATCGCGTTCTTATAGGCCATGAAGTGCTTGAAACTCGACACGCCGTGTTCGTGCACCAGCGTACCCATGTCGCGGTAGACCGAATCGTCCCACCACGTCACCGCAACGTGAAAACCATAATCTGCCGATGCTTTTTCAGCCCAGCCGCGCCATTCCTTGAAGGCCTCCATCAGCGATTGCTTCGGGCTCGGAATCACGAAGTCGATGATGCTGGTCGTGCCGCCGGATAAACCCGCGGCCGTGCCGGTATAGAAATCGTCGCTGGCCGTGGTGCCCATGAACGGCAATTCCATATGCGTATGCGGATCGATGCCTCCGGGCATCACATATTGCCCGCCCGCATCGACGATCGTGGCGCCGGCCGGCGCCTCCAGGTCCGCTCCGATCTGCAGGATCGTGCCGCCGTCCTGCGGGTCCGCACACAACACGTCCGCACGATACGTGTTCTCCGCGTCGATAATCGTGCCGCCGCGAATCAGGGTCGTCATGGTGCCGCCTCCTTATGAACTGCTGGTTTCGGTGCTACGTACTTCGTTTGCTTCGTGCGTGGCTTATGGACACACTCAGGCACTCGCCACGCGCGCACTCGGTCCTTTGCTCAGCTTCATCCACGCGCTGTATACGATCGACGCCAACGCGAGTCCGACAAACCAGGCATACGTATAGAGCGTGTTGAAAATCGCCGGCACATTCGGGAATGACGCCGGAAACGCGGTGTGCAGGAAACCCGGCAAATTCGGCAGCACGCCGATCACGAGCGCCACCACCGCGCCGATATTCCAGCCGCCGGTGTAGCTGTACTCGCCATGCTCGTCGAACAGTTCGCGCGGGTCCAGCCGTGTGCCGCGAATGAGGAAGTAGTCGACCATCAGAATGCCCGCTACCGGACCGAGCAAAGCCGAGTATCCAACCAGCCACGTGAAGATATAGCCCTGCGTGGTGGCAAGAATCTTCCACGGCATCATCACAATGGCGATGGTCGCGGTAATCATGCCACCGACGCGATACGAAATGCCCTTCGGCCACAGGCTCGAAAAATCATAAGCCGGCCCAACAAGATTAGCCGCCAGATTGCAGCACATCGTATCCAGCGTCAGGATGATCAGTGCAAGGCCGACGCCGATGCCGGTCATGCGGCTCGTCAGGTCGATCGGGTCCCAGATCGCCTTGCCGTAGATCACCACGGTCGCCGACGTCACCACCACGGAGATCACCGAGAGCAAGGCCATCGGCACCGGCAAACCGATCGACTGGCCGATGATCTGGTCGCGCTGCGTTTTAGCAAAGCGTGTGAAGTCGGGGATGTTCAGCGCGAGGGTCGCCCAGAAACCCACCATCGCCGTGAGGCCGGGCCAGAAAGTCGCCCAGAACATCCCTTCTTTCTTGCCGCCCGGCACGAATTGCGACGGCGCCGACAACATTGAGCCGAGACCGCCTGCCTTCGAGGTGGCCCACCACACCAGCGCGACACACATCACGATCTTGATCGGTGCGGACCAGCTTTCGAGCCAGCGAATCGAATCGGTGCCGTGCACGATGAAATAGATCTGCAGCGCCCAGAACACCAGGAAACACGCGAGCTGCGTGAGCGAGATGTCAAGGAAAGGCAAGGCCGCGCCGTGCAGCGAGTTGCCAGTCAGAATGTTCAGCAACGTGTAGATCGCGCTGCCGCCCAGCCATGTCTGAATGCCGTACCAGCCACACGCGACGATCGCCCGCAGCATCGCCGGCAATTTCGCACCCTGCGTGCCGAAGGAGGAACGCACCAGCACCGCATACGGAATGCCGTGCTTCGCGCCCGCATGCCCGATCAGCAGCATCGGCACCAGCACGATCAGATTGCCGAGCAGTACGGTTGCCACCGCCTGCCACGGCGACATGCCTTCTTCCGTCAAACCGGCCGCGAGCATGTACGACGCGATGTTCATCACCATCCCCACCCACAGCGCGGCGAAGTGATACCACCGCCACGTGCGCTGTGCGACGCCGGTCGGCGCAAGGTCGTCGTTGTAAAGACTGCTGCCCTGCGCGCCGGCCGCAAACTGCGGATCGACGGGTTGCGCTGTCTGCTTCATCGAAAGATCTCCACTGATCGTTGAGGCCTGCGCGGCTTCTGATGGCGCGTCAGGCCTTGAGGGAAAATTACAGGTTCAGTACAAGCGCTTCGCTTCGTTTCTTTTCCTACTGGTAGCTCAGGTTTCAAGCTGCTTTTGCTGCGTGGGCATGGGCATGCTCGGCGGTTTCAACGGCGTCTGACTTGTCGCTTTCACCAGCATCCACCCGTGCAGGGTTGTTCGGATGCGTGGTCCAGTTCGCATACTCGCCGCTGTCCACGCGCTCCATCGTGATGCACTGCTCGACCGGGCACACATGCATGCACAGATTGCAGCCGACACATTCGGAGTCCATCACTTCAAAATGCCGGACGCCATCTTTTTCTTTCATGATCGCCTGGTGTGCGGTGTCTTCGCAGGCGATATGGCAGAGGCCGCACTGGATGCATTTGTCCTGATCGATGCGCGCCTTGATGTCGTATTTGAGGTTCAGGTACTTCCAGTCGGTGACGTTCGGCACAGCGCGGCCGCGAATGTCGTCGAGCGTCGCGTAGCCTTTTTCGTCCATCCAGTTTGAAAGACCATCCGCAAGATCGGAGACGATACGGAATCCATAGTGCATCGCCGCCGTGCAGACCTGCACGCTGCCTGCGCCGAGCACCATGAATTCGGCCGCATCGCGCCACGTCGAAATACCGCCGATGCCGGAGATCGGCAGATTCGGCGTTTCCACGTCGCGTGCAATTTCGGCCACCATGTTCAGCGCGATCGGCTTGACCGCCGGACCGCAATAGCCGCCGTGCGTGCCTTTGCCGTCGACCATCGGCAGCGGCGACATCGCGTCGAGATCCACCGCGACGATCGAGTTGATCGTGTTGATCAGCGACACGCCGTCCGCGCCGCCTTTATAGGCCGCGCGCGAACCGAGGCGGATGTCGCTGATATTCGGCGTGAGCTTGACGAGGCACGGCAACTTCGAGCCCTCCTTGACCCAGCGCGTGACCATCTCGATGTACTCGGGCACCTGACCGACCGCCGCACCCATGCCGCGCTCGCTCATGCCGTGCGGGCAGCCGAAATTCAATTCCACCGCGTCGGCGCCGGTGTCTTCGACAAGCGGCAAAATCCACTTCCAGTCGCGCTCGTTGCACGGCACCATCAGCGAGACGATCATCGCGCGATCCGGCCAGTCGCGTTTGACCTGGGCGATTTCCTTAAGGTTGACGTCGAGCGGACGGTCAGTGATCAGTTCGATATTGTTCAGGCCCGCGATGCGCTGGCCGTTCCATTGCACCGCGCCATAGCGTGAGCTGACGTTCACTACATGCGGGTCGAGGCCCAGTGTCTTCCACACGACCCCGCCCCAGCCCGCTTCGAACGCGCGGTTCACGTTATAGGCTTTGTCGGTCGGCGGCGCGGAAGCGAGCCAGAAGGGATTCGGCGACGTAATGCCGGCAATCGTACAGCGCAGATCGGCCATGTTCGGCTCCTTGGGGACTTCTGTTTTATCTTGGTGTGATGCGTGGCTTAAGCGGCTCTGTGCAGTCTCACGCGGCTTTGACTGCTGTGCGGGCGAACTGGGCGTCAATCGCGGCGGCGACGACCTTGCCGTCCTGCACCGCTTGTACCGTCAGATCGACCCCGCCAGTCGCCGCGCAATCGCCACCCGCCCATACGCCGGGCAACGAGGTTTGTCCGTTGGCATCGACTGCGATACGGCTGCCGTCCAGTGTCAACAGTTCGCGCTCGATGCCGACCGGCACCAGCGTCTGCCCGATTGCCTTTAACACCATGTCGGCCTCGACCACGAAGCGCTCCTGACTGCCATCGCCTAACGCGCGCTCGAATTCGACACCGGTCACCACGCCGCCGTCTCCGATCAAACGCATCGGCTTTGCATGCGTGACGAGCGTGACGCCGTTGGTCTGCGCGAAATCGCGCTCGGCCCACGTCGCGCTCATCGACTCGACGCCGCGCCGATACACCATCGTCACCGACGTCGCGCCAAGCTTGTGGCTTTGCACGGCTGCATCCACTGCCGTATTGCCGCCGCCGATCACGACGACTCGCCGGCCCACCGGCACCGTGCCGAAGTCACTCGCCGTGCGCACCTGTTCGATGAAATCCACTGCGTTCATCACGCCACTCAGGTCCTCACCGTCCATCGCCAATGCGCGCACGCCCGTGAGACCGATCGCGAGGAAGACCGCATCATGCTGCTTGCGCAGCGCGTCGAGCTCCACGTCACGTCCAAGCGCCACGCCGTGCTTGATCTCGATGCCGCCGATCGAGCACAGCCACGCCACTTCGCGTTGCGCAAAATCATCGACGGTTTTATAGGCAGCGATGCCGTATTCGTTCAGACCACCCGCTTTCTCGTGCGCGTCGTAGATGGTCACGTTATGGCCGGCCAATGCAAGCCGATGCGCACACGCCAGTCCAGCCGGTCCCGCACCGACCACCGCGACGTGCCGACCCGTTTCAGCCGCACGTTTGAACAGCACTTCGCCGCGCGCCATCGCCCAATCGGTCGCATGACGTTGCAGCGCGCCGATCGCCACCGGCTTCGCGTCCTGATGGTTGCGCACGCAAGCACCCTCGCAAAGAATCTCGGTCGGGCAAACGCGCGAGCACATGCCGCCCAGCGGATTCGCCGACAGAATGTCGACGGCCGCGCCCTTCAGATTGCCGTTGCTGATCTTGCGAATGAAACTGGGAATGTCGATCTGCGTCGGGCACGCGTTCACACACGGCGCGTCGTAACAGTAGTGACAGCGGCTCGCTGCTGCGGCCGCGGCACTCGCGTCGAGCAACGGTGCGATATCGGAGAACTCGCACGAGAGTTGATCGGCCGATAGGCGTTGAGCCGCAATATCGCCGGTTTGCTTGATGGCCATACACGTTCCTTCTTCGATGTGAGGACGTAGCCGGTCCCGCCGGCTGCGCTGAAGCGGAGCCGGGGCGGCATGTTTTATGGGCACTACGGTGAGGCTAGGGAATCAACTAAAACCCGCAACTACAACCGCTACCGCTAAAGCGTTATGAAACCGGCTCGCACGCTCGTCCGAGCATGGCGTGCAGCAAAACGTTGGCGCCCGCTTCGATCCATTCGAAGGTCGCGTCCTCGATCTCGTTGTGACTGATCCCGTCGACGCACGGCACGAACACCATCGAAGTCGGCGCGACTTGCGACAGATAACAGGCGTCGTGTCCCGCGCCTGACACCATGTTGCGATGCGGATAGCCGAAGCGTTCGGCCGCGGCGCGTACTGACTTCACGCAGGCTTCGTCGAAAGCGACTGGCGCGTAGTAAAAGATCTGCTCGAGTTCGGTTTCCAGACCGATGGTGCTGGTGATTTTCTCCACGCCCTCACGTAACGCCGCATCCATCTTTGCGAGCACCGCGTCGTCCGGATGACGGAAGTCGACGGTGAAGAATACGCGGCCCGGAATCACATTGCGCGAGTTCGGATAGACCTGCATCATGCCGACCGTTGCGCAGCCGAACGGCGCGTTATCCAGCCCGATTCGATTGACCAGATCGACCACGCGTGCGGCGCCCAGCAATGCATCGCGACGGCGCGGCATCGGCGTCGGACCCGCATGCGCCTCCTGTCCCGTCAGCGTAATTTCGTACCAGCGCTGACCTTGCGCATCGGTCACCACGCCGATGGTTTTGTGCTCGGCTTCGAGAATCGGCCCCTGCTCGATATGCAATTCGAACGCGGCATGCAGCGGACGTCCACCGCAAGGCAGATCGCCCGCATAGCCGATACGTTTGAGTTCTTCGCCGATGGTCTTGCCGTCCACGTCCTTGCGCGAGAGCCCGTAGTCCAGTGTGAAGACGCCGGCGAACACCCCCGAGGCAACCATGGCGGGCGCAAAGCGCGAGCCCTCCTCGTTGGTCCAGATCACCACTTCAACCGGATGCTCGGTCTCGATGCCGTGATCGTTCAGACTGCGGATCACTTCGAGTCCGCCGAGCACACCGTAGATACCGTCGAAGCGGCCGCCGGTCGGCTGCGAGTCCGCATGCGAACCGGTCATGACCGGCAACGCATCGGGGTTACGCCCAGCGCGGCGCATGAACACATTGCCCATCTGATCGACACTGACCGTGCAACCCGCTTCTTTCGCCCAACTGACGATCAGGTCGCGCCCCTGTTTGTCGAGGTCGGTCAACGCCAATCGGCAGACGCCGCCTTTGGGCGTCGCGCCGATCTTCGCCATCGTCATCAGGCTGTCCCACAGCCGCTTGCCGTCGACCTTGATCGACGTATCGGGTTCTGCGTGCTTCAGCGCTTCGGATACCGCGTTCATTCGTCTCGCTCCTTTCGGTGAATCGACATGAAACTGGTGCATCGGCGGCGGGTTTTGGGGCGTGTCCGCACGGCGGCGGTGCACACTCGATGCCTTCGATCGCCTCTTATACAGAGGGCAAACCCTGGGGCATCTCCCGCTCTCTCAATCCTGTCCAGTTGGACAGGTTGTAGACGATTAAGCCCGCCAAATCAACACCTTTCGTACGGTAGGAAACATAGCGAGAAGCGTGCCATTGCACTGCAGCACGCATTTTTCGACGACCTCGAATGCGCGTGTCCATCCGCGCTCAAACGACTAGAATGAAGCGCGACGCGGCACACATGCCGATGAAGGCCAACATGAGAGACGACAACGTGGCTGCCGACATCACGGAAAACGACGAGACACTGGACGAAACTCGCGCACCTTTGCGGCGGCGCAAGGCGCACATTCGCGAGTCGAATGAAGCGCATTTGTTGGCGTGCGCCGAAGCGGTTTTCGCCGAGCGAGGACTCGACGGAACCAGCACCGCGATGATCGCGGAGCGTGCAGGCTTACCGAAAGCTAACCTGCATTACTACTTCCCGACAAAACTCGCGTTGTACCGGCGTGTGCTGGAAGACCTGTTCGAAGACTGGCATCGCGCGGCGGACACGTTCGAATGCAGCGACGATCCGGTCGAAGCGATTGGCGGATACGTACGCGCGAAAATGGAGTTGTCGCGCCGCCGGCCGTTAGGCTCGAAGGTGTGGGCAAGCGAGATCATTCACGGCGCGGAGCATATGGAGGACATTCTCACGGGGCGCGTGAAGCCGTGGCTGGACAGCCGGGTGAAGGTGATCGACGACTGGATCGCGCGCGGGCTGCTGGCGCCGGTGGATGCGCAAACGCTGATGTACATGATCTGGGCGACTACCCAGCATTACGCCGACTTCGACGCGCAGATTCGCGCGCTTAAAGGCAAACGCGCGCTGACGCAGAAAGCGTTTGAGGTGACGACGGAGGAAGTCGTGCAGTTGGTGATTCGTGCGTGTGGGGCGGTGTCGCCGTCGCAGCACGAAGACGGCGCGGATCCCTCGAGATAAAAAAAGCCCGGCTGCGTTTTTTTAAAGCAGCCGGGCCTTCGCACCACTCACTGTGTGATGTCTCTCTTGAGACTTAGCGATTCAATACGTCTCCAGATGCAGCCGCCCTTCCCGCTTCAGCTTCATCCATAGCGCTTCCCAATCGAGCTGGTGCTGCTCGCCGATTTCCTTGAGCGCTTGCAGCACGCCGTCTTCCATCCCCTTCAACCCGCACACGTAGATATGCGTGTTGTCGTCTTTGAGCATCTGCGCGACATCGACCGCGCGCTCGCGCATCGCGTCTTGCACGTAACGCTTCGGCTGGCCCGGCGTGCGCGAAAACGCCAGATTCGTGTCGATGAAATCCTTCGGCAGATTCGTCAGCGGCCCGAAGTACGGCAACTCTTCTTTCGTGCGCGCGCCGAAGAACAACATTAGCTTGCCAGTCGCACCTTTCAGACGACGCCGTCTGCGATACTCAGTCATCGCACGCATCGGCGCTGAACCAGTGCCCGTGCAAATCATCAGCAAATGCGAGTTCGGATGATTCGGCATCAGGAAGGTGCCACCGAACGGGCCGATCACGCTGACCATGTCGCCCTTCTTCAGATCGCACAGATAATTCGAGCAGACCCCATCGAGCGCGTCGCCGTGCTGCTGGGACACGCGCTTCACGGTGAGAGACACGTTGTTATAGCCGGGCCGTTCGCCATCGCGCGGACTCGCGATCGAATACTGCCGCGCGTGATGTGTGCGGCCATCGGCGGTCGCTCCCGGCGGCAGGATGCCGATCGACTGCCCCTCCAGCACGGGAAAAGGCATCGAACCGAAATCAAGCACGATGTGATGGATGTCGCTCTCGGTCGAACCGTCGGTGAGCCGGTAGTTGCCGACCACCGTCGCGGTAGTCGGCGCCTTGTGCGTATAAAGATTCACGTACGGTTTCGCCGCGGACCATGGCGGGACGACCGACCCGCGCACGGTATCGACTTCAATACCGCTTGCATCCGTCGGCTCATCGCCTGACGCTCCCGCCGCGGCCGATTCATCTTCAGCAGCAGGTACAGCCATCGTGTTCTGCTCGGGCAACACGTCCCACTTGAATTGCTCGTTGATGGAATACGCATCGGCTTTCAGCACGGTGCGCCAGTTATCGATCGAGCCAGTCGGACACGGTGGCACGCACGCCATGCAGCCGTTGCAGACATCCGCCTTGACCACATAGTTGTTCTCGTCGTGCGTGATCGCATCGACCGGGCACGTCTCTTCGCAGGTATTGCAGCGAATGCAGATTTCCGGATCGATCAGATGCTGCCTGAGAACTTCGATCGATACTGGGCCGTTCATGACATCCTCCACCAGATATTCGTGCGAATACGACGCCGCACGCCGCACGTTTTCAATCGCCGTGCTCAGTTAAAACGCACGTATTCGAAATCGACCGGCTGACGGTTCACACCCATTGCCGGCGGCGCAATCCAGTTCGCGAACTTGCCGGGCTCTACGACGCGGCCCATCAGCGAGGCGACATACGCGCGGTCTTCCGGTGAAGCGAGCCACTTCGCTTCATTGGCGGCCCATTCGGTTTCGCTGATCACGCGGCCGTCCGGCGACACACGCGTACCTGCAAACGTGCCGATCTGCCGGTTGAACGCTTTATGCGGCACTTTCATGCGGAAATCGATGCCGGCCTTTTCGAGTACCTTGTTCCAGCGGCCGACACCCGCCACCGAATCTTTAATGTAGTCGTCGCGCAGCACTTCGTTCATGGCGTTGAGCATCGGCACTTCACGCTCGACCAGTTTGCCGTCCTGCACGTCGAGCAGCTTGTAGCTTTGGCCGTTCAGTTGATGGTCGTCGTCGCGCTTGTTCTCTTCATAGCGGCCCTTCAGGCCCGAGCTATAGAACGTGGCCGCATTAGACGAATGATCAGCGCCGAACAGGTCGATCGTCACCGAGTAATGGAAGTTCAAGTACCGCTGGATGGTCGGCAGATCGATCACGCCAGCAGCGCGAATCTTCGCGACGTCGTCCGTGCCCAGTTCGTTCATCACTTGCGCCGTGCGCTGGATCACGCGTGACACACCCGATTCGCCAACGAACATGTGATGCGCTTCTTCGGTCAGCATGAACTTCGTGGTACGTGCAAGCGGATCGAAGCCCGACTCGGCGAGCGCCGACAACTGGAACTTACCGTCGCGGTCGGTGAAGTACGTGAACATGTAAAACGCGAGCCAGTCCGGCGTTTTCTCGTTGAAAGCGCCGAGAATGCGTGGATTGTCTTCGTCGCCCGAACGGCGGCCGAGTAGCGCTTCGGCTTCCTCGCGACCGTCGCGGCCGAAGTAGCGATGCAGCAGGTACACCATCGCCCACAAGTGGCGCCCTTCTTCTACATTCACCTGAAACAGGTTGCGCAGGTCGTACATCGACGGCGCGGTCAAACCCAGATGCCGTTGTTGCTCGACCGAAGCCGGCTCCGTATCGCCTTGCGTGACGATGATGCGGCGCAGATTCGCGCGATGCTCGCCGGGCACGTCCTGCCACGCGGCCTCACCCTTGTGCTCGCCGAAATGAATCTTGCGGTCCTGTTCGCCGGGCGTAAGGAAAATGCCCCAGCGGTAGTCCGGCATTTTCACGTGATCGAAATGCGCCCAGCCGCCCGCGTCGACGCTCACCGCCGTGCGCAGATACACGTCATAGCCGTGCGAGCCTTCCGGGCCCATATCGCCCCACCACGACAGAAAATTCGGCTGCCATTGTTCGAGCGCGCGTTGCAGTGCACGGTCGTCGGCGAGATTGACGTTGTTCGGAATCTTTTCGCTGTAGTTGATCGTAGACATGGTCGGTTCCTTGGTCGGAATACAGAGCTTGCGGATGAGAGGCGCGTATCAGGCAGGTGGCGTCGCTTTCAGTTACGTTGCGTCGCGTCGAAAGAATCAAACGCGCGAGACGTCGAATTGCGCCTTGCTGCCCTTGCCGTACACCTTGAGCGCGCCCTTCTCGCCCACTGCGTTTGGCC
Source organism: Paraburkholderia sp. GAS32 (assembly GCF_050434225.1). NCBI lineage: Bacteria > Pseudomonadati > Pseudomonadota > Betaproteobacteria > Burkholderiales > Burkholderiaceae > Paraburkholderia > Paraburkholderia sp. GAS32. Next base: position 125,951 of record NZ_JBNPVS010000020.1, read on the forward strand.
GGTTAAAGATCCAGTTCTGCCATGCGGTGAGACGCCCGAAAATACGCGTCTCCATCGTTTCCGGGCCGTTGAAGCGCAGATTCGCTTCCAGTCCGGTCAATGCATCCGGCGACATCGCCGCGCGTTCTTCGAGCGCGATGCGGATTTCGTCGGCCCAATCGATATCGTCGGGCGATGCGGTCACGAGACCAAGGCGCTCGGCTTCAACAGCTTTGATCGCCTGGCCGATCTTCGAGCGCACCGCGTCGAGCGGTTCGACTTCTTCATAGAAGCGACGAGCGAGACGTGATTGATGCGTAACCATCGGATAGAGACCGAAATTGACTTCCGACAGCGTGATCGCCGGCTCTTCGTCTTCGTTGCTCGGCAGTGCGGCCATATAGCTGCGGTCGCAAGCAAACGCGAGTTCCGCGAAGGTGCCGGCAAAGCACGAACCCGGTTCGATCAGTGCGAACAGCGAACGCGACGACACGTCGATACGTGCCAGCGTGCGGCGCAGGAGGCCGATGGTCTCGCGCACGAACCAGTGGTCCTTGTGCTGCATCAGCGTGGCGTCGGTAGCGAGCAGGTTACGGGCGTCGCCTTCGGTCTTGAAGACCCAGGTGCCGACCTCGAGTTCGTTGGTACGCATCGACAGAATCGCGTCGTCGAGTTCGCGGGCGAACTGCAGCGGCCACCAACTCGTGCCTGCGGCGACGATCGCGTCGATCTCCGTGGGTTGTCCCGCTTGCGGGGCTTTCGCCGTGAAGGTGGCGATGCGCTTCGCACGATCGATCGTAACGTCGAGCGTTTTATAAGTCAGGCCGTCTTCGCGGTTGGTGCGTTCGATACGCGTGAGCATGACGCCTTGTGCGTCCGACGGACGATCGCTTTGTTCGGCAAGTTCCAGCGCGCGCGCATGAATCGTCTGATCGAACTGATTCGGCTTCACGACTTCATCCACGAGACGCCATGCTTTCGCCCGTTCACCGCGGATGCCTTCGACCACCGTGCAGAAGATGTCTGCACGATCGTGACGCACCTTGCGTTTATCGGTAACACGCGTCAGGCCACCTGTACCCGGCAGCACGCCCAGCAGCGGCACTTCCGGCAGCGAAACCGACGACGAGCGGTCATCGACCAGATAGATTTCGTCGCAAGCGAGCGCGAGTTCGTAACCGCCACCGGCGCATGCACCGTTCACGGCGGCGAGAAACTTCAGACCTGAATGACGCGACGAGTCTTCGAGACCGTTACGCGTTTCGTTGGTGAACTTGCAGAAGTTGACCTTCCACGCATGCGTGGACAGTCCCAGCATGAAGATGTTTGCGCCCGAGCAGAACACGCGGTCCTTCAGGCTCGTTAGCACCACCGTTTTGACTTCGGGATGCTCGAAGCGGATGCGCTGTATCGCGTCGTGCAGTTCGATGTCGACGCCAAGGTCGTATGAATTCAGCTTTAGCTTGTAGCCGTCCCGGATCCCGCCGTCCTCGGCGATATCGATGCCAAGGGTCGCGACAGGACCGTTGAAACTCAGCTTCCAATGCTTGTACTGCGAAGGATCGGTGCGGTAGTCGACCGGCGCGATGGCGGTTTCTGCTGTGGACATGGGGCGTCTCCTGACTGGACGATGCAAAACTTGTTTTTGAACAATAGTGCATCGTCATCCCCGAGTAAAGCACTTTAGTGCATGTTTGCTAGTAAACCCTAGGCTCGCACTGCATTTCAGCTCACCCGTACTTCGTCCGGCGATTCTGCCGCGAGCCTTGCAGCCAGCCGGTCGCGCAACTGCAAATAGGCGTCTGCCAAAGTTTTTTCGCTGGTGTCGAAGGTCATGTCGGCGCGGCCGTATAGTTCGCTACGCCCCGCCAGGATGCGCTTCAGGTCATCCATCGCCTCCTTGTTGCCGGACATCGGACGCAGATCGCCCTGCGCGACAACGCGGCGCATATGCTCTTCCGGCGTGGCCTGCAGCCATACGGTAAAGCAGTGCGACAGCAATGCATTGAAGGTGCCCGACTCCGACACCAGCCCGCCCGGCGACGCGATCACAGCGCGCTCGTGCTCGTGAATCACCGCCTCCAGCGCGCGGTGTTCATAACGCCGGTAAGCGCTCGCACCATAAAGCGAATGAATCTCCGACGGCGGACAACCGGCGAGTTGCTCGATCACGCGCGTCAGCTCGACGAACGGCACCTTGCGCTCCTGCGCCAGCATCCGGCCGAAGGTCGACTTACCAGCCCCACGCAGGCCGATCAACGCGATCCGGTCCTTGCGATGCGGGTCGCGCGGCGCCTGCGCGAACATCTCGGCAAGCGCCACGCGGGCGCGCTGTAGCGCCGCCTGGTCGCGCCCCTGCAGCAGTTCGCGGATCAGCAGCCATTCGGCGGAAGAAGTGGTTTCGTCGCCGATCACTTCGGCCAGCGGGCAGTTCAGCGTCGCCGCGATCTGCCGCAACACCAGCACCGATGCGTTGCCCACGCCCGATTCCAGATTCGCCAGATGACGCTCCGACAAGCCGGTTTCAGTCGCCAGCGTCTTGCGCGTCATGCCACGGCGCGCACGCAGCAAGCGCACGCGATCACCCATTGCCGTTAGAAAAGGATCGCGTTCCTCGCGCTCCGTCCCACGCTCGGCCCCGCTGTCCGCTCCGCGGTTGGCCCCAGCGGAGCGGCTCGCGTCCTCATCGGCAGGATCGTCCAGCGGCGCGGAAGAGTAATTTTGATTCATGTTTAACTGCCTATTGAATACGTTACATGTACTATAGTGCTTGACAGGGCTCTGGTGAACAGTTAATTTTCGCCAAATATTGATCTAATAACAAACGCTGTCGAGGTTTTTCGGCAGCGTCACGGAGACAGCGCAACAGCACGTATGAATTAAGGTGCGTGCGCGCGCGCTGATCTGGAGGCTTGCATGTCCCCACATGACTTTCAACGCCTGATTGCGGGCGTGACCGAGCAACTCGCCGGCCGCCCGCTCGACGGCACGCTGGCCACGTGGCTCAACGACACGTATCCCGCGGATGGCGCGACCTTCCGCGAACTGGCGGATGCCTGCCGCACCGGCGTGGCCGAAGGCTGGCTGTGCAACCGCGAAGGCGGCGGCATTCGTTATGGCCGGATCTTCAAGGCCTTGCCGGAAACCCACGGCTTTTCCGTCGACGTGGTCGATATGAAGGATATTGCCGGTCCGCATCATGTGCATCCCAACGGCGAAATCGATCTGATCATGCCGCTCACCGAAGGCGCTACCTTCGACGGTCATCCGGCCGGCTGGTGCGTGTACGGCCCCGGCAGCGCGCATCGACCGACCGTTGAGAATGGGCAGGCGTTGGTGCTGTATCTGCTGCCGCAAGGCGCGATCGAATTCACTCCCAGCTCACCTTCCGCCTGAGACTCGCTATGACCGAACTATTGAAGAACTACGTTGCGGGCCAGTGGGTCGCGGGCGACGGTGAAGGCGTGACGCTGACCGACCCGATCACCGGCGAAGCGCTCGTGCGCGTGTCGAGCCAGGGCCTGGATCTCAACCATGCATTTGGTTTCGCTCGGGAAGAAGGCGGCACGGCCCTGCGTGCACTGACCTATGCACAGCGCGCTGCGCGTCTGGCCGAGATCGTCAAACTGCTGCAGTCCAAACGCGACGATTACTATGCAATCGCGACTGCGAACTCGGGCACCACGCGCAATGATTCGGCGGTCGACATCGACGGTGGCATCTTCACACTGTCGTACTACGCGAAACTCGGTGCGTCGCTCGGTGATGTACATGCGCTGCGCGACGCTAATACCGCTTCGTTGAGCAAGGACCAATCGTTCAGCGTGCAGCACGTGCTCACGCCAACGCGCGGCGTCGCGCTCTTCATCAACGCGTTCAATTTTCCATCGTGGGGTTTGTGGGAGAAAGCAGCGCCCGCATTGTTATCCGGCGTGCCCGTCATTATCAAACCCGCCACGGCGACGGCATGGCTCACGCAACGCATGGTTGCCGATGTGGTCGACGCAGGCATTCTGCCGCCCGGCGCGTTGTCCGTCATCTGCGGCAGTTCCGCAGGTCTGCTCGATCAGATTCAGGCATTCGACGTGGTGTCGTTCACCGGCTCAGCGGAAACCGCCGCGACACTGCGCGCGCATCCGGTTTTCGTCGAGCATGGTGCGCGTCTGAATGTCGAAGCCGACAGCCTCAATAGCGCAATTCTCTGTGCCGACGCAACACCCGATACGCCGGCCTTTGAACTGTTCATCAAGGAAGTGGTGCGGGAAATGACCGTGAAGTCCGGTCAGAAATGCACGGCGATCCGGCGCGCCTTCGTGCCTGAAGCATCGCTCGAAGCGGTACTCGAAGCGCTCAAAGCAAAGCTCGCGAAAATTACCGTCGGCAATCCACGCAACGACGCCGTGCGGATGGGTTCGCTCGTCAGCCGCGAGCAATACGAGAACGTTCTGGCCGGCGTCGCGGCGTTGCGCGAGGAAGCCGTGCTCGCATACGACGGCTCGGCTGCGCCGCTTATCGATGCGGACGCAACGATTGCCGCCTGCGTCGCGCCGCATCTGTTCGTGGTCAACGATCCCGATAGCGCGACGCTGCTGCACGACGTCGAAGTATTCGGGCCAGTGGCGACCGTGGCGCCCTATCGCGTCGCCACCGCAGCAAACGGCGCCCTTCCCGAAGCGCACGCCGTCGCACTCGCGCGACGCGGCCAAGGCTCGCTCGTCGCCTCGATCTATTCGAACGACGACGCGCATCTCGCCAAGCTCGCACTGGAACTCGCCGACTCGCACGGACGTGTCCACGCGATCTCGCCTGCAGTCCAGCAGAGTCAAACCGGCCACGGCAACGTGATGCCGATGTCGCTGCATGGCGGGCCGGGCCGCGCGGGTGGCGGAGAAGAACTCGGCGGGCTGCGCGCACTGGGGTTCTATCACAGGCGCTCTGCCGTTCAGGCATCGAGCGCTGCAATCGACGCACTGACGCAAACCACCCATTTGCCCGCAGCATAGCGGGACGAGACAGGCTTCAAGCAATCAGACAGTAAGCATCGCGCGGATCAAGAGCACATAACCGCCGGACCGCCCCCACCCGATGGAGGAGACACATGGAAGCCCTGCTGGAAACGGCTGCGAGTCGGCCCGCCCCGACTGTCGAACCGCCGCCCGCGGTATTCAATTTCGCGGCCTATCTGTTTGGACTGAATGAAGCGCGCGCCGCCAAGACCGCCTATATCGACGACACCGGCACCACCACCTACGGCGAACTCGAAGAACGGGCCCGGCGCTTCGCGAGCGCATTGCGCACACTCGGTGTGCATCCGGAAGAGCGCGTGCTGCTGGTGATGCTCGATACCGTCGAACTGCCGATTGCCTTTCTCGGTGCGCTCTATGCAGGCGTCGTGCCGGTCGTCGCGAACACGTTGCTCACCACGGCCGACTATGTGTACATGCTGACGCACAGCCATGCGCGCGCCGTGATCGCATCCGGCGCATTGCTGCCGAATGTCACGCAGGCGATGGATACCACCGAACACGACGGTTGCCAGTTGATCGTTTCACAGCCGCCTGAAGGCGAGCCTTTGACGGCGCCGTTGCTTAAAGATCTGATCGATGCAGCCACGCCGGCCATCAAGACGCCCACGACCGGTTGCGACGATATCGCGTTCTGGCTGTATTCGTCCGGCTCGACGGGCAAACCGAAAGGCACCGTCCATACGTACGCGAATCTGTACTGGACTGCCGAGTTGTACGCGAAGCCGATTCTTGGGATCGTCGAAAGCGATGTGGTTTTCTCCGCGGCCAAGTTGTTCTTTGCATACGGTCTGGGTAATGGTTTGACGTTCCCGCTTTCGGTCGGCGCTACGGCCGTACTGATGGCTGAACGTCCCACCGCCGACGCGATTTTTACTCGCCTCGTACAGCATCGTCCGACCATTTTCTACGGCGTACCGACGCTCTACGCGAGCATGCTCGTCTCACCCAACCTGCCCGCGCGCGCCGATGTCGCGATGCGCGTGTGCACGTCGGCGGGCGAAGCGCTGCCGCGCGAAATTGGCGAGCGCTTCACCGCGCACTTCGGCTGCGAAATTCTCGACGGCATCGGCTCGACCGAGATGCTGCATATCTTCCTGTCAAACCGCCCGGGTGAAGTCGAGTACGGCACCACGGGGCGCCCCGTGCCCGGCTACGAAGTTGAACTGCGCGACGAAGCCGGACATCCGGTGCCCGACGACGAAGTCGGCGATCTGTTTATCAAAGGACCGAGTGCGGCACTCATGTACTGGAGCAATCGCGAGAAATCGCGCGCGACGTTCCTTGGCGAATGGATCCGCAGCGGCGATAAATACCGCCGTCTCGCGAACGGCTGCTACGTGTATGCGGGCCGCAGCGACGACATGCTGAAAGTGAGCGGTCAATACGTATCGCCCGTCGAAGTGGAAATGGTCCTGGTGCAGCACGGCGCAGTGCTGGAAGCCGCGGTGGTCGGCGTGGATCACGGCGGCCTCGTGAAGACCCGCGCATTCGTAGTGTTGAAGCGTGAATTCACGCCGTCTGAGATACTCGCGGATGAGTTGAAGGCTTTCGTCAAGGAACGGCTCGCGCCGCACAAGTATCCGCGCGATATCCTGTTCATCGACGATTTGCCTAAAACCGCTACCGGCAAGATTCAACGCTTCAAACTGCGCGAACAGTCATAAGGTGATCCATGCAGAAGCCCGCAACCGCAACCCTTGCTAGCGAATTCGCAGAACTGCTCGCCACGGCATCGCATGGGCCGTTGCGCATCGAATATCGTTGGGTGAATGAAGCGGCGGCCAATGCACCGATCGCGGTCTTCCTGCACGAAGGACTCGGCTCGATCGCGATGTGGCGCGACTGGCCACAAGCCTTGTGCGAGCGGCTCGGCATGCGTGGTCTCGTTTATTCGCGACCCGGTTATGGACTATCCACACCGCGTGCGCACGACGTCAAATGGCCGGTCGACTTCATGACCGCACAAGCGCGCGATATCCTGCCCGCTTTGCTCGATGCGCTCGATATCGGCACGCAGGAACGCAGGCGCATGTGGGTGATCGGGCATAGCGACGGCGGGTCGATCGCGCTGCTCTACGCGGCGCAGCATCCGGATGAATTGGCCGGTGCGGTAGCGATCGCACCACATGTATTCGTCGAAGACATCTCTGTGGAAAGCATTGCGCAAACCAAGCAGCTCTACGAAACCACTGATCTGCGCAGCAAGCTAAGCCGCTATCACGCAGACGTCGATTCCGCGTTCTACGGCTGGAACGATATCTGGCTGAATCCTGCGTTCAGGGAATGGCGCATCGTCGATGAACTGGCTGCCATCAGGCAACCTTTACTCGCGGTGCAAGGCCACGACGACAACTACGGCACCATGGCGCAGATCGATACGATCGGTAAGCGCGTGCCGCATGCTCGACTGGTAAAGCTCGATGCTTGCGGACACTCGCCGCATCGCGATGCACCGGATGCGTTGAACGAGGTGATTGCGGCGTTTATCTCGCGGCAGCGTTGAACACCATCAAGGCAACTCTTTCCCGCTTACGGCCCGAGGTTGTTGCGGCACCTTCTATAGTCGGGAGATCGCGGCGATAGTCGCGCGAATGGGAGCGCAATGTGAAATCGCGGCGCGTCTAATGAATGACACGCCGCGACAAAGCCTCCCCGCTCAAATCACGGTCGAAAGCCCCAACGTCAACACCAGCGCCGTCACCGAAATAATCGTTTCGCAAACGGTCCACGTCTTGAAGGTTTGCGGCACAGTCATACCGAAGTACTCCTTCACCAGCCAGAACCCGCCGTCGTTCACGTGCGACAGAATCAGCGACCCCGCGCCGGTGGCGAGCACCAGCAACTCGGGCCGCACGCCGCCCGCCGTGCCCACCGCCGCTGCCGCGATCGGTGCAATGATGCCGGCCGCCGTCGCCATCGCGACCGTTGCCGAACCGGTCGCCACACGAATCAACGCCGCCACCAGCCACGCGAGAATCAGCAGCGGCACGTGCGCGCCGGTCGCCACATCGACGATCGCCTTCGACGCGCCGCTATCGATCAGAATGCGCCCGAAGCCCGCGCCCGCTCCCACCACCAGCGTGATACTCGCAGTCGGCGCCAGACACTCGTTGGTGAACTTGAGAATCTGCTCGCGATTAAAGCCACGTGACTTGCCGAACGTGTAGAAGCTCAACAGCACGGCCAGCAACAAAGCCATGTCCGGATGGCCGATCAGGCGCAGCGCGTTGTTCAGCGACGTTTTGGCCGGCACGATCAAATCCGCCCAACTGCCGACCAGCATCAACAACACCGGCAACAGCACCGTCAATAACGTGATGCCGAAGCCCGGCAGTTCCTGATGCGAGCGCTTCGCGTCCTGTTCGATGAACTGCTGCGCCATCGGGTTAAAGCCGTCGAGCACGACAAAGCGCGCGATCAGCTTCGAGAACAGCGGACCGGCCACGGCCGCGGTCGGAATGCCGACGATCAGCGCGTAGAAAATCGTGTGACCGATATCCGCGTTGTACGCCGTGACCGCGAGCAACGCAGCCGGGTGCGGCGGAATCAGACCGTGCACGACGGACAAACCCGCCACCATCGGAATGCCGACGCGAATCATCGACGTACCGGTCCGTTGAGCGACGTTGAATGCGATCGGAATCAGCAGCACGAAACCGACTTCAAAAAACACCGGCAGGCCGACGAGGAACGCGATGCACATCATCGCCCAATGCACGTTCTTCGGCCCGAACAGGTCGATCAGCGTACGCGCGATACGTTCGGCGCCGCCCGATTCGGCCATCATCTTGCCGAGCATCGTACCGAGCCCGACCACGATGGCAATGTGGCCGAGCGTGCCGCCCACGCCCGTTTCGAACGACTTGAGAATCGACGTCGCCGGCATGCCGACGGCGAGTGCCAACGCCACCGACACCATCATCAACGTAATGAACGGGTTCATCTTGAAGCGCGCGATCAGCACGACCAGCGCGATGATGGCAATCAATGCATAGACGAGTAACAGACTTCCTTGAACGGTCGCCATAGGTGCTCCTGAAAAGAAAGAACCGCGCCGCAGCCTCCGTTGAGCGGAATGTTGCATGCGCAGCGGCGCGGGCGGCGGACTTAGAACTTGTGGCGGATGCCGGCGACGGTCACGAACTGGCCGTTGTTGCTCGACGGATTCGAAATACCTTCGACCCATGCGTGCGAACCGGACGCACGTTGGTAGATACCGTTCAGGTAGAGATCGGTGGTCTTCGACAGGAAGTACTCGCCGCCCACGCTTAGCTGGTTGTAATGGGCATTAGTGGCCGTGGTCCGGCTCGTGTTCTGTGTCGTGTAGATGTAACCGAGCGCGAGCAGCGCGGCCGGCGTGACTTGATACTTCACGCTGGCTTCATAGTTGGCAAAGTGCAGGCTGCCGCCGCTGAGCAACTGGAATTGCGAGTTCGTGTACAGCAGCAGGAAGGTTGCCGGGCCGAACACGTACGAACCGCCCGCGCCCCACACCTGGTTGCGCTTCACGCCGCTGATGATCGACGAACTGGTGCTGTAGTAGTTGTCAGACGGCGCCGCGCCCGTGGTGTTGGTAGCCGGCTGATTGACCAGCGAGTATGCCGCGTCCAGGTGCAGCGGACCGTTCACGTAGTCGGCGCCGACGCTCCATGCGCGGTTGTTGGCGAACTGCCCCGCCGTGTTCGAGAACGCGTACATTGCGTTTGCGGTGAACCCGGCATACGTCGGCGTGGTGTACTTGACCGCGTTGTCGGTACGGTACGTGTTGTTGATATCGTCGTTGTCGTAGATCGCATTGCCGTACTGGCTCATCGCGCCGACGCCATTGATCTGCATGTTCGACAGATAGTCCTGCACGCTGTTGTACTGACGGCCGAGCGTGATCGTACCCGCCTTGCTGTTGGAGAGCGCTACCCATGCGCTACGGCCGAACATGCGGCCGCCCTGACCGGCTGCGCCACTCTCCAGGCTAAAGCCGTTTTCGAGCTTGAACAGGACCTTGTTGCCGCCGCCCAGATCTTCGCTACCGATCAGGCCCCAGCGCGAACCCTGCACGTTGCCCTGCGTCGCCTGATAAGCCTTCTCACCCTTCTGGTTATTGGTGAAGGTAAAGCCGGCATCGACAATGCCGTACAACGTCACGCTGCTTTGCGCGTGGGCGGCCTGCGCGGCGAGTCCGGCGGCAGCGAACGCGATAGCCGTACGAAGAATCTGCTTGTGCATCATGGTTTCCTCAAGTCGAAAGAAAAACGAACGCCGGTTACACGGTGATGTTCCGGCGATATAAGTAGTACTAAGCGGGCAAGTCAAAACGGCACCGGAATGGAATCCGGCGCTACGGTCAAACAACGGTCATCGGTCAATCGATATGAACCGGGAGAGAATCAATCCGGCCAATTACGGCGCGCGGCAATGCGGCGCGCGTCGCGCTGGTAAAACCGCGTAACGACGGGCTCGGCCGACTGTCGTGCGCGCTCGAGCTCGGCAGTGAGCCGCGCCAATACGATCTGTTCTTCGCCCGGGTGCAGATTGCACGGGTCGATGAAAAAGAAATGCAGTTCCGCTTCATGATCGCGCACGATCACCGGCGCCTCGCCTTCGGGTGGCCGCGCGAGCGCATCGGCGAGATCCCACGCAGTGATACGGGCCTGTCTGGGATCGATATGCAGTTTCAGACGATCGAGCGGATTGCCGGTCGGATCGGCGTCGATCTCAGCCCAGACGCCGTCGCAACGATTCAAGGTCTCGCGCCACAGCGTGAGGTAGCCGCGCTCGCGAGCGCGAACCGCGCCATGGTCGCGCTGCTGCCATTGTTCGAGCGCGGCGATCGCGCCCACAATGCCTTCCTTGCCGACTTTCATGCCGCGGCCAATGCCGCCGTTCTGGAAATACGCGGCACGTACCAGCGTTTTCTTACCCGCGACGATGCCGGCGGTCAGCCCACCGAGAAATTTGTGCGCCGAGTAGAGCGCGAGATCGGCGCCGGCCGCAATGAAACGCTTCAGGTCATATTCGGAAGCCGCGTCGACGATCACGGGCACGCCCTTCGCGTGCGCGACCGCAATAAATTCTTCGAGCGGGATCATGCCGAATTGCACCGTATGATGCGAAACCACGTAAAGTGCCGCAGCCGTGCGTTCGGTGATGGCGGTATTCAACTGGTAGCCGTGCGCTTCGGTTGCCGCGCCCACCGGCACGACGCGCGCGCCGGACAGACGGATCGCCTGGTCCACCGGTGCGCCATAATTGACAATGTGGCCGGTTTGAATCACGACTTCGTTGCGCTGCAGGGCGGTCGTGTCGGGCAGCCGTTCGATCAGGCCGTGGTCGTCGCCCGTCATGGTGGCGGCGATGCAGAGCGTAATCGCCGCCGAGCACGACGCGGTGATATAACCGGCTTCGCTGCCGCACGCCTCGGCAATCGCCGCCGAGGCTCTGCGTTGCAGATCGTCGATCTCGACGAATTGCGGCAACACCTGCGCCACCGCGTCGATTACCGGTGCGCTGACAATGGACGCACCCAGACTCGTCATCGTGCCTGAAGCATTGATGACAGGGCGTAAGCCAAAGCGAGAGCGAATGTCCATGAAGCGCCTCCGACCGGGTATTTCTTAATTATGGAATATATGTTGTAATTGCGGATCAGTCTAGCATACAATCACCCTGCGTCAACTGGACAAAAACATCTCGCGTCAGAGGAGCACGATGGCTCGCACGTCCCGACCTTCCGCGTCCGAAGCAGTACCCGCGGCGCCTTCAGCCGGCGCCGAAGCACAGGCTGAAGCTGCTGCGCCGCGCACGCGCACCAGCGCGATCGAGCGCGCCGTGCAGATTCTCGACGCGCTCCAGCAGGCAAACCGTCCCGCCACCGCGTACGAAGTCGCACGCATGGTCGGCGCGCCGCTGTCCACGGTGTATTCGATCATTAACGATCTGGTCGAGAAGAACCTGTTGGCGCGGCGCATGGACGGCACGATCTGGCTCGGCTCGCGTCTGTACGGTTACGGTTTGACGTACGCCAGCTCGCTCGACTACCTCGCGGTCGCTCATGAAGAAATGCAGCGTCTCTCCGCCGAAGTCGAAGAGACCGTGCAGGTCTGCGGACTCGAAGACGGCATGATGGTCGTACAGCAAATGGCCGAAGGGCCAGGGCATTTCCGTGTGACCTCGCGAGTGGGCAGCCGCGTGCCGCTCAACTGGACCGCGTCCGGACGCTTGCTCGTCGGGCATCTGCCGGATGCCGAACGGATCGCGTTTTTTGCGCAGCACGCGCAAAGCTCGCCTACCGGTCGAGCGGAAACCCGGCCGCAAGTGCTCGCGCAGATTGCCCGCGAGGCGCTGGAGGCGCGGCTGTCGATTCAGATCGGCGAATCGGATGCGTCCGTGGCGTGTCTCGCGGCGCCCGTGCTCGACAACACCGGCGCGTGCGTCTTCACGATTTCGATCGTGATGCCCGAGGCGAAAGCCGAGCTCGGCACCGAACGTTTCGCACAAGCTGTGCAGGCCGTGGCCGCCCGTATCGAAGCGCGCCTCGGCTGGCGGCATCGCGAGCAGGACCCGGCGGCGTAAGGCCGCGCCAAACCCGAAACCTTAAATCCCCCCGCGCGCAACGCTGACTCCTTAAAGACCGCTCACCATCACTTCCCCATCGATGAACTGCTACGACCGGCTGCACACGCGCGGCCTCAAGCTCCCGCAAGTGCCGACGCCGATCGGCAATTTCACGCACTGCACGCGCGAGGGCAATCTGCTGTTTCTATCGGGCCAAGGTCCGCTCGACGAATCCGGCTCGCTGATGACCGGCAAGGTCGGCGCCACCGTCAGCGCGGACGAAGCGTACCAGCACGCGCAGATGGTCGGCCTGAATCTGCTCGCCGTGCTGCATAACGAACTAGGCGATTTGCGGCGCGTGAAGCAGGTCGTCAAGCTGCTGGGCATGGTCAACGCCGTGCCGGATTTCACCGAGCATCCGCGCGTGATCAACGGCTGCTCGGATCTGTTCGTCGATGTATTCGGCGATGCCGGTCGGCATTCGCGCTCGGCGGTCGGCGTGGGCTCGCTGCCGGGCAATATTACCGTCGAGATCGAAGCCATCGTCGCGATCCAGGATTGACGGCCGCCCAATTCTCAACAAATACCCAAATTTCCACATCTTCACAAAAGTTACACAGGTAAGCGACTATTCTTGCGCATCGCTGACCTGGGCACGTGGATGCCCTGGCGCATCCTCCCCGTGCCGGAGACATTGCCATGTCTGTTGTGTCGAAGCCGTCCATTGCCTTCTATCGCAAACGTTTGGCGGGCGCGCTGGCCGCCGTGTCGCTCTGCATGCTGCTCGGCGCTTGCGGCAACGACGACGATAAAGCACCGGACACGAGCACCACGAGTTCTACCGACGCCGCCGGCGATAACGGCGGCGCTTCACAGGTCCTGTCAGCGAATCCTTCTTCCGCTTCACCAGCGTTACCCGCAGTCACGATTCAAACCCCAGCACTGCCCGCATCAAGCGCCGACGCGGCGCTGTCCGCTGCCGCGTCGACGCCGCTCGCCACACCCGTCATCCACACCGTAGATTGAATTCCGCGCCCCATGCGGCGCGTGGCTCACGCTCGCGCCTCATGGTTCGTTCCTCTTATGAAGATCGAAAGCCAAAACCATGACTTCAAAAAATCGCCGTGATTTTCTGCGCTCCGCCGCGCACGCCGCCGGTTCCGCCACCGCGTTGAGCATGCTGCCGCTGGGCATTCGCAACGCCCTCGCCATTCCCGCCAACAACAAGACCGGTACGATCCGCGACGTCGAGCACATCGTCGTGCTGATGCAGGAAAACCGCTCGTTCGACCATTACTTCGGCACGCTCAAGGGCGTCCGCGGTTTCGGCGACACGCGCGCGATCAACCTGCCCAACGGCAAGCCGGTGTGGTACCAGCCGCTTGCCGCGGACGTCGGCTACGTGTTGCCGTTCCGCCCCACCGCGCCGAACCTCGGTCTGCAATTCCTGCAAGACCTCGCGCACGACTGGACCAGCACGCACGCAGCATGGAACGGCGGCCGCTACGATCAATGGGTGCCATCCAAGGGCACCACGACGATGGCCTACCTCACGCGCGACGACATTCCGTTTCACTATCAACTCGCCGACGCCTTCACGATCTGCGACGCGTATCACTGCTCGCTGATGGGCCCGACCGACCCGAACCGTTACTACATGTGGAGCGGCTGGGTCGGCAATGACGGCAGCGGCGGCGGCCCGGTGATCGACAACTCGGAACTCGGCTACGGCTGGTCCACGTATCCGGAAGTGCTGCAGAACGCCGGTATCACGTGGAAGATCTATCAGGACATCGGTACGGGACTCAACGCCAGCGGCTCGTGGGGCTGGACGCAGAACGCGTACATCGGCAACTACGGCGACAACTCGCTGCTCTACTTCAATCAGTACCGCAACGCGCAGCCGGGCAACCCGCTGTACGACAACGCCCGCACGGGCACGAACGCCGCCAACGGCGACGGATACTTCGACATCCTCAAGCGCGACGTGCAGAACAACGCCCTGCCGCAAGTCTCGTGGATCGTCGCCCCGGAAGCGTATTCCGAGCACCCGAACTGGCCGTCGAACTACGGTGCGTGGTACATCGATCAGGTCTTGCAGATTCTCACGTCGAATCCCGAGGTATGGAGCAAGACTGTACTGCTGATCAATTACGACGAAAACGACGGCTTCTTCGATCATATGGCGCCGCCGTTCGCGCCGGCATCGAGCGCAAACGGTTTGTCGACCGTCGACACCAGCAATGAAAACTATGCGGGCAGCGGCAATACGCCGGCGGGTCCGTACGGGCTCGGACCGCGTGTGCCGATGCTGGTGGTCTCGCCGTGGTCGAAAGGCGGCTACGTGTGCTCGGAACTGTTCGACCACACGTCGGTGATCCGCTTTATCGAAAAGCGCTTCGGCCAGCAGCACAATCTGGGCGAATCGAACATCACGCCGTGGCGTCGCGCGGTGTGCGGCGATCTGATGTCGGCATTCAACTTCAGCACCCCGAACGACGCCTTCCCGACGCTGCCGAGCACGAGCGGCTATGTGCCGCCCGATCAGAATCGCCATCCGGACTATGTGCCGCTGCCGCCGCTCGTGCAGGCCGTACCGAAGCAGGAACCCGGCGTGCGCCCGGCGCGCGCGCTGCCGTACGAACTGTTCGTGCGCGTGCACGGTGAAGGTGCGGAGAACAAGCTGACGATGCGCTTCGTCAATTCAGGCCGCACGGGCGCCGTGTTTCTCGTCTATGCCGCCAATGGCCTCGCCGCACCGCTGACCTATACGGTCGAAGCCGGCAAGCGGCTGCAGGATCAGTTGCCGTTGAATATCGACGGTACGTACGATTACACGGTCTACGGCCCGAACGGTTTCCTGCGCCGCTTCGCCGGCAAGCCGGTTGCGAGAAGCTGGTGGCACGGCTCCGATATTGCACGGCCGGAAGTCGCCGAAGGCTACGACGTCGCCAACGGCAACCTGCAATTGCGTCTGGAAAATGTGGGCAGCGCACGCTGCCAGTTCACCATCGTCAATGCCTACGACGCGAACAACGTGGTCAAGCATTCGGTGCGCGGCGGCGATACTGAACAGTTGTACCTCGATCTGCGCAATGCCTACGGCTGGTACGACCTGGTGATTACCGTCGACACGGACCCGTCGTTCGCGCGACGCTTCGCCGGACACGTGGAAACCGGCCGGAGCAGCATGAGCGATCCTGCACTGGGGAGCTAAGTTTCAGCTCGGTTTCGATTCAGTCCGTACGAAAAGAAGCGGCCGCTGCGATAAAAAGCAGCGGCTGTTTTTTCATGCATTCGCGTCGTGATGTGTAAGTCGAAATCTTAAGCCGCCACAGCCGCCCTCACCGACTCACGCTCGCGTGTTTTCTCGCGAATCGCCTGCACGACGAACTCCGCATCGCGTGCGACACCAGAGAAGCGCCCCGATCCCCAAGTATGCAGCCACGGCAAACCGACGAAATATAAACCGTCGATCGGTGTAATGCCACGGGTATGCGCCGGATAACCGCGACCGTTGAACACCGGTGCATCGAGCCAACTGAAGTCCGGTGTAAAACCGATGCACCAGATAATTGCCGAAATGCCGCTAGTGTGGAGATCGAGCATCGTGCGTTCTTCCGCTGGCCGCCAGAGCGGTTCGTAGACTTCACCCGCCGGCGCGTCGATGCCATGCTTTTCGATGAAGCCGTCGATGCTCGCGTTGATCCGGTTATACGTATCGTCCGCGGCGTCGAGATTGGCGGCGAGCGTCGGTGCGAAATGGAATTGCCCGTCGCGCAGATCGTCGAGCCTGCCGTACAACTCCATGCCTTCGGCGGCGAACTTGCGCAGATCGATGTCGCGCCCGCCGTCGCGGCCGGTCACATAGTGATTGGTGTTGTCGCGTACGCCTTCGCGCAACGGATGCTTTTCGACCGGCATGTCGTAGTACTGCATGTCGGCGAGCCAATCGACCACGTCACGCCCCCGATAAAAGCGTGCGCAGCGCGGCGCCTCACCGACTGCGAGCACCACCTTGCGCCCCGCCAGATGCAGGTCCTCCGCGATCTGCGCGCCGGATTGCCCCGTGCCGACCACCATGACCGCGCCCTCGGGCAAAGCCTGCGGGTTCCGATACGCTGACGATTGCAACTGCACGATGCTTGCGGGCAAGCGCTCGGCGAGCCGCGGCACGATCGGCGTGTGATACCCACCCGAGGCGACCACGACCTGATCCGCGGTGAAATCGCCTTGCGCGGTCACGATCGTATAGACGCCGTCATCGCGCTGCTTCACGCGTTTGACTTCCGCATGCTCGATCACCGGTGCCTCGACGTGCGCGATGAAACCATCGAGATAGTCGATGATCTCGTCCTTCTTCATGAACCCGTGCGGGTCGTCGCCCAGGTAGGGGTAACCGGGCAACGCACACTGCCAGTTCGGCGTCACGAGACAAAACGCGTCCCAGCGTTGCTGGCGCCACGTATGCGTCACCGTGTTCCTTTCCACAACCAGATGGTCGATGCCGGCCTGCTTGAGGTAATAGCTAACCGACAGGCCCGCCTGCCCGCCGCCGATGACGAGCACGCTGTGATGCCCGTCAGCGCGCCCATGATGGGTTGGATTCGACATGATGCGTCCTCTGCAAAAAATAAACGCCTAGCTGAATTCGATAACCTTGACGGTCGCCTCGGGCTGATCGCGAAAGCGCTCCGCATCGCGTTCGATCTGTGCGAGCTGATCCATCGCTGCCGAGCAGGCAAAGCCGTACTTCTCGCGCACGCGCTCCGAAGCGATACCTAACGCCTGCCGCGAACGTTCGACGAAATCGTCCAACGCATAAGCCTCGCCAGGTTTGAAGAAATCACCAATGACGAGCGACGGCGAATAACAGTTCGCTTCATCGCCATCGGGCCACTGAATCCGAAAGTGCATGACAGGCATCGCAAATCCTCAATCGATCAATGAATAGTTAGCGCGCGCTTTGCGAGCAACTGGCGGTACACATCGACGTGACGCCGTGCGCTTGCCGCCCAGCTAAAGCGCGCGAGTAACGCGGGCACGGCCCGGTCGAAATCAATACGACTACCGCTACCGCTGAGAGCACGTAGCAACGCCGCCGCTATCGACTCAACATCGGCCGGATTTGCCCAGTAACAGGTGCTGTCGTCGAGATATTCGGTGAACGGGGCGATTGCAGAGGCAACCACCGGCGTGCCACTAGCAAGCGCCTCCAGCACCACCAGGCCGAAGCCCTCGCGCAATGACACCATCGACAACACGTCCGCGCTGCGAAAGAGCGCGGGCATGGCGGCGTCTTCGAGTGGCCCGGTTACGACCACGCTTTCGTGTGGACCAATCGACAGCCCCAACTCCGCCGCTCGCTTAAGCACGCCGCGGGCGTAGGCGTCGTGGTCGAGCAGGCTCGCACCACCGGCAATCACAAGTTGCGCGCCCGGCAACGTGCGTAGTACCAACGCGAAGGCTTCGAGCAGCGCGAGTGTGTTCTTGCGCGCTTCGATACCGCCCACTGAAAGTACGATCGGGCCGTCATCAATGCCCAAGCGCCGCCTGATCTGCGTATCGTGCGCGTCTTCCTCAGGCGTGAAGCGCGCGATGTCGACACCGTTCGGCACCGTCAGCGCCGCAATACCGAAAGTCGAACGCATCTCGCGCGTCCACGTATCGCTGACACACAACACTTGATCCGCATCCTCGTACGCCCGCCGTTGCCATGCAGCGAGACGTGGATCGTCGAAATGATCCAGGTGATGAACAGTGCGCATGAAACCGCGAATGAGCCCTTGCGCCCTCAGCTCGGCAAGTGCGTTGCCGCTGATACTGTCCTGCGCGTGCAGCACATCGAACGACCACGCGTCGTGCTCCATCAAGGTCTGCTTGAATGCATGAATACGCGCCTCCACCATGGCTACCGTGCCGGCCTGAGATAGCGTGATCGGCGCATAGACCACGCGGCACGGCGGCAGACGGAACAGCGTCTCGCCCGGCGCAGCGGGCGCAAAGACGGTCACGTCATGACCGAGCGCGGTCAACGCGGTCGCCAGTTCAAGCGTGTGCACTACGCCGCCACGCGGATTGACCGAATGCGTCAGCAACGCGATTCGCAACGAATTCATCGCGAACCGTCCTTCGCGATCATGAACGGCTCGCGATTGAAATCCCACAACACCGCTGCCTCATCGTGGTGATGCAAAACCACTTCAGACGACGCATCGACAGTACCAATCACGGCGCAAGCGAGCGAGCGCGAATCGAACTGCGCCTGCACTGCGTCCACCTGCTCCTCCCGAACCGACAGCAAATAGCCGAAGCTCGGAAATGCGGTAACCCAACGCTCCAAGGGGACGTCCGCTGGCTTCGGAATACGCTCAAGATCGATCCGTGCGCCCATCCGCGAGCACTCGAGCAACATCAGCGCAGTGCCGAGTGTGCCGGCCATACTGATGTCCTTCGCCGCATCGCATAAGCCACTTTCCGCTAGCCGCGGAAGCAGTTCGAGATCCGCTCTCAAACGTTCAGGCGGCGCACCCACCGACGCATTCCAGAACGGATACGGTTCCTCGAAGTGCCCGCGCAAATCGACGGCCATCATCAAACGGTCGCCGGGCTTCGCATTGAAACTCGACAGCAGCGCTTTCGCGCGTCCCACGATCGACACCGCCAGTTGCGCAGCATCGCTGCGCGTATTCGTATGACCGCCGACTATCGGCACGCCATAAGCAACGGAGGCCGCGGCCATGCCGGCAAGCACCTCCTCGGCGGCGTCGATGCCTCGACTCCATAGCGCATCGACCACCGCCAGCGGCCGCCCGCCCATCGCGTAGATATCGCTGACGTTGACCATCACGCTGCTGTAGCCGGCAAACCACGGCATTGCGCTCACGAAATCGCTGACCATGCCTTCGATGGCGAACAGCAGGTAACCATCGCCATCGGCAATGGCCGCGCAATCGTCGCCAAGTGCAACAGCCTGCGCGAGATCCTGCGTGCCCCCCGGCAGACGCCGGGCGAGTGTGCTGACCACGTCGACGATATCCGTCTTGTGCCGAAACCCGCGACTTTCGCGCAGGCTGGCGACGAGATCGGCCACGCTCCTCATGCCGCGCTCCGTGCGGAAGCCGCACTGTGTGGTTGCGTATGAGTCACGAAGCCGCTATACGGCGCCACACACGGCGGATACCAGTCCAGTTGCGCCTGCATCAGATGATGCGGCCGGCCCAACAACATTTCCTCTGCAAGCACATCCCAATGCATCGCGCGAAAGAGCGGCACGTTCTGGCTCTGCACGTGGGCGAGAAAAGTCTCGCAGCCGAGCGCATGGGCACTGCTCACCGCGAGACGAATCAACGTCGCGCCAATTTTTCCGTGGCGG
The DNA here is from genome assembly GCF_050434225.1 of Paraburkholderia sp. GAS32. Taxonomy (NCBI): domain Bacteria; kingdom Pseudomonadati; phylum Pseudomonadota; class Betaproteobacteria; order Burkholderiales; family Burkholderiaceae; genus Paraburkholderia; species Paraburkholderia sp. GAS32. The sequence continues at coordinate 145,883 of NZ_JBNPVS010000020.1, forward strand.
CGAAACGCTGCATGCACAGCAAGACGTGAACCGAACCACACGTTGCCTTCATCGCGATGAATGCGCACCGTGCCGACCACCTGCTCCGGCATGCCGGCGACACAGCTCACTGCCACCAGTTGCTGCGCGTGCGTGTCGATATCGTCCCGATCGTCGCCGACAAAAATGCCCTGCTCGATGCAGAACACCGCGCGCCGCAACTTGTACGCTTCATCGGCTTCCCAATCGAGCGTCGTCCACTTGATGCGGAATTCGCTCGGCGCATAGGGCGCGAAACTCATGTCACCTTCCAGCGCCTCGCCTGCAATCGCTTCACCGAACATGATCACTCCTCGTACGACGACAACGACGAACACGCGCCGCATTTTCCGCAGCCGGCCTTGATATCGCTTGAGCGCATCGCAGCAACGTTCAGCATTGCGCCGAGCGGTTGCAGAACCGACTTCATGAATTCAGGCGTGGGTGCAGGATGATCTTCGAGCGGCGTGCCGCTGATCGGCACGAACGGCACCACGAACGGATAGACACCGAGTTCGATCAACTCGCGCGACATGGCCAGAATCGCCTCCGCGCTATCACCAAGACCGGCGAGTATGTACGTACTCACCTGACCGCGTCCGAACACCGCAACTGCCGCCTTGAACGCTTCCATGTAGCGCGCCAGCGGCACGCTCGCCTTGCCCGGCATGATGCGTTCGCGCAAAGCGGGCGTCACCACTTCGAGATGCATGCCGAGCGTATCGATGCCGCTCGCTTTCATGCGTGCGAACCAGCGATCATCGTCGGGGGGCTCGCATTGCGCCTGGATCGGCAGATCGACCGCCGCTTTGATTGCGAACGCGCTTTCGCACAGGATCTGCGCGCCGCGATCGGACGTGGGCGGCGTGCCGGTGGTCAGCACCATATGCTTGACGCCGTCGAGCAATACGGCTGCCCGTGCCACTTCGGCCAATTGCTCCGGCGTCTTGCGCGCAATCGTGCGGCCTGCTGCGAGCGATTGCCCAATCGCGCAGAACTTGCAACTCTTGCGACGGCTCTCGTAGCGGATGCACGTTTGCAGCACCGTCGTGGCCAGCACGTCCGCACTATGCAGCGCGGCAATGTGCGAGTAAGGCACGCCGTCGAGCGTCTGCATGCCGTAAAAGCGTGGTGCTTTGGGAAAGCTGATATTGGCAATCGGGATCGTACCGCGCAGCAAGGCGCTCGAGCCGTTCGCATCCGGCGTCTCTGCGACGAACGGCGAGTGCCAGGCGGTACTCGTATGCACCGGCACCATGATCGTCACGCCGTCCACCGTCACCGCCTTGTGGTCCGAGGGTCCCGCGCCGCCGCGCCGGCTCGCCGCGCCCGCATCCGGAGACACGAGCCGCAAACCGGCCGACTGCAATTCAGTCATCAATTGCCGGCTCGCTGCCGACAGTGTCTCGCTGGAGTTCATCGTGCCATCCCTCGTTTGAATTGAAACCCGTGCTCGAAGCACCGGACCACGCCGGCATCGGCGCGACGGTTTCCGCCGGCCGCCGGTTGATCGCAAGACTCAGCAATTCCGGCCGCGCGTAGTGGCCGACTGAATCCATCATGCGTTTGCGCTTGGTGATCAAGGCCATGTCGAGATCGGCAACCACCATGCCTTCGCCCTCACGCAGCGGCTGCGCCAGATGCTGTCCTTCCGGCGACACGATTGCGGTGTTGCAGCCGCCGCGCAGCGCCTTCTGCAAATTCGTATCGGGTGTGACCGATGCAATCTGCGCTTCGGTCAACCAGCCCGTTGCATTGACTACGAAGCAGCCCGACTCCAATGCGTGATGCCGGATCGTCACCTCGATCTGATCGGCGAAGATCGGTCCCACCAGCGAACCAGGAAACTGGCTGCAATGAATCTCTTCGTGCTGCGTCATCAAGGCATAGCGTGCGAGCGGGTTGTAGTGCTCCCAGCACGCGAGCGCGCCGACGCGCGCCACCGCCGTTTGCGCGACTTTCAGGCCGGCCGCGTCGCCCTGACCCCAGATCATCCGTTCATGAAACGTCGGCGTGATCTTGCGACGCTTGAGCACCAGTTGGCCGTCCACGTCGAAGATCAACTGCGTGTTGTAGAGGCTGCCGTGATCGCGCTCATTGACGCCAAGCACCACCACCATCCGATGCAAACGCGCCCGCTCGGCCACCGCTTGCGTCACCGGGCCCGGCACGATCACGGCTTCCTCGTAGAGCTTCATGTGATCGGCGCCGGAAGCAACCGGCGGACGCACGAAAGAAAAGTACGGGTAGTACGGCACGAAGGTTTCGGGGAACACGATCAGTTGCACGCCTTCGCGTGCCGCTTTCTCGATGGCCTCGCATACCTTCTCGAGGGTGCCGCCGCTGCGTTCGAAGTCCGGTGCGATCTGGACCGCGGCGGCACGCACGATGCGTTTGTCGGACATAGTGGTCACTCGCCTCTCGTCAAACCGTCCAGGTGTGGATGATCAGCGCGTTGTCCTTGCGATGAAGTAACTGGATATCCAGCACGTCGAGCGGACTGATCGGGCGGATGCCTTCAATCAGCGAAGCTTCGCCGTGCCCGTACAAGGCTTGCAGCGCGAAGCGGCAGGCGTACACCTTGCCGCCCTCTTCCATGAACTTCATCAGTTGCTTGTTGAAGTTCAGGTGGCCGGGGAACGCTTCGTCGCCAAGCGTAGGGAAGCCGCGTTGCAGACCAAGCGTGACACCCGGCCCGTAAAGCAGCACCGACGTCTCGAAGCCCTTGCGTTGCAAACGCGTGGCTTGCAACAGATTGACGAAGCCGATCGACCCCTCGAACGCGACCGTATGAAACGTGACGAGTGCCTTCTCGCCTGGTTCGGCCTTCACGTCTTCGAAGACTTTCTCTTCGTAGTCGACAAGGTAATCGCCTTTCTGATGCAGCGGTTTGTTGACGGCTGGCATAACACTCTCCGATCAGGTTTGCTAAGTAAAAGATGGCGCGTTCCATCCGTGCGCGCTTCTCTCAATGCAACGGCCGTGCCATTGATCGCTCACACAAATGCGATCAATCAGCAATCAATTCCGCCTCGATTCGACATGCGACTCGAAAAATTTTTTGGCGTGAAGCTTGCATATAGCCGGGGCGTCGCGGGCAATCACCCCCGACCCCGGGATATCGCACCAGCCAGGTGCGATTTGTCTGCCGGGACGAGTCGGCGTGGTGCACTCATTCACCACGGGCGATCAATCCGATCATTGATCGCATCCGAATGCGATCAATGATCATCACCCCCAGCCGAAGGCTATCGATGAGCAGCCCGACACATCACTGGATCAAACGCCTCGCCGACACTCGCAAGCCGGCCTACCTCGCGATTCCCGATCTGATCGAAGAAGATCTCGCCACCGGCCGCCTGCGTCCACGCGACCGCTTGCCGGGACTGCGCGATCTGGCCGAAGAACTCGCGCTGAACTACACGACGGTGGCGCGCGCGTATGCGGAGGCGCGTAAGCGCGGCCTGCTCGATTCGCGCGCGGGCAGCGGCACCTTCGTGCGTGGCCGCACCGCTACCTTGCCGCTCGCCGGCGGCAGCAGCATCGAGATGTCGATGAATACGCCACCCGAGCCGCCCGATTACGCGGCCCGTTTGCGCGATTCGGCCGCGCGCCTGATGAGCGGCAGCGATCCGTATCAGTTGCTGCGCTATCAGGATTTCGGCGGCTCGGCCGCCGACAAGGACGCGGGCGCCGAATGGCTGAAGCGTCGCGTGCCGCATTGCGACGCGCAGAACGTGCTGGTGTGCCCCGGCATTCATAGCGCGCTGGTGGCGCTCGTTTCGCAGTTAGCACGGCCCGGCGGCACGATCTGTCTCGACACGCTTGCTTACCCCGGCATCAAGGCAATTGCCGCGCAGCTCGGCGTACGTCTGCAAGCCCTGCCGCGTGACGACGAAGGTCCGCTCGCGCACGCCTTCGAAGCGCTCTGTAAAACCGACAAGCCGAGCGCGTTCTATTGCAATCCGACTCTGCAGAATCCGAGCACGCTCACGCTCACGCACAAACGGCGCGAGGCGCTCGCCGATGTCGCCTTGCGCTACAGCGTTCCGATCATCGAAGACGATGCGTATGCGATGCTGCCGCAGAGTGCGCCCGATGCGCTCGCGAGCTTCGCTCCCGAACTGACCTACTACGTGACGGGTTTATCGAAGAGTCTCGGCGCCGGTTTGCGAGTGGCGCATCTGCACGCGCCAACTGCCAGGCAAACGCAGCGCCTCGCCGGCGCGTTGCGCGCGACAACGGTGATGGCGAGTCCGTTCACGGTCACGCTCGCAACGCAATGGATCGTCGACGGCACCGCGCTCGATATGCTCAACGCAATCCGCAACGAATCGCGCGCACGCCAGGCGATTGCATCGCGCATGCTCGATGCGTGGCCTTACGAAGCGCACGCGGATGGCTTTCATTTGTGGTTGCCGGTACCGGCCGAAAGCGGCTGGAGTGCTTCCGAACTCGCATTGCAACTGCGCAACCAGGGCATCGCCGCCGTTGCGGGGGCGGCGTTTTCCACCGATGGCAATCCGCCGAACGCAATGCGTGTGTGCCTCGGCGGCTCAAAGACGCGCGACGAATGCGAAGAGGCACTGCGCATCGTGGGTGAGACACTCGACCATCCGCATCATCTGCATTCTCCGGTGATGTAAGACCATTTGCGCGCATCGGCATATAGCCTCGCATAGCGTCATACCCACCGTTATCGTCATACGAATACAGCGCCCGAAACTCAATGCCAGGGCGCTGTTTCGGCATCCATTGAAAAACCCGCATCGCGCGAAAAAGTGTGTAGCATCGCGGCGCGCCGCCACAAGCGGCGTTGCCGGCCGCCGTCAGAAACTGAAAGCATTACCCGCTCAAGTCCCCACTGCCGGCGCCGTATACCGCGTATGAGGCCCCCGCCTCACCGACTACGGCTCACTGCTTACTCCGAAAGACTCCCAACATGTTCTCCTCCATTCGCGCGCGCATCGTCGCCCTGTGCGTCGCCATCGTTGTGGTTGCGCTCGCTGCTAACGCGGTTCTCAACTATGTCGTCGCCAACTCGTACAACGCCGATGCGATCGAAAGCAGTTTGAACGCTGTCGAAAGCGGTCACGCAGACGGGATCGAAGATTGGATCGCCTCCAATAGTCAGATGATCAACTCGCTGCAGGACGCGGTGCTGCAACCCGATCCGTCCGCCGCGTTGAAGCAGATCGCCGCAGCCGGCAAGTTCACCAACGTGTACGTCGGCTACGCGGACAAGACCGCGAAGTTTTCGGACCCGACCGGCATTCCGCCCGACTACGATCCGACCGGCCGCCCCTGGTACAAGCAGGCCGCGGCAGCGGGCAAGCCGGTGGTGACGCCGCCGTATGTGGATGTGGGCACGGGCAAGCTGGTGGTCGCGTTCGCCGCGCCAGTGGTACGCGATGGCGTGGTGAAAGGCGTGGTGTCCGGCGACGTCGCGATGGACAGCGTGATTGCCAACGTCAAGGCGATTCATCCGACGCCCGCGAGCTTCGGCATGTTGATCGACGCGAGCGGCCATATCGTCGCGCACCCGGATGCCAAGCTGACTTTGAAGCCGGTATCGGACCTCGCACCCGCGCTCACCAGCGACAAGCTGACCGCGCTCTTCGGCGCCGAGCACCCCGTCGAAGTCGACGTGAGCGGCAGCACGAAGCTGCTGCGCGCCGAGGCCATTCCCGGTACCGACTGGTACGCGGTCGTCGCACTCGATAAATCGGAAGCGACGGCGGGTATGCGATCGCTGTTGACGGCTTCGGTGATCGCCTTGATCGTGATCGCCGCCATCGCCGCCGCCATCGTGGCCGCGGTTACCGCCGTGTCGTTCCAGCGCCTCTCGAAAGTACGCGATGCAATGGACGCGATCGGCTCGGGCGAAGGCGATCTGACACAACGTCTGCCAGCCGTCGGCCACGACGAAGTCGCGCAGATCGCGCGCTCGTTCAACACCTTCATCGACAAACTCAGCCACGTGATGCGCCAGATTCGCGATGCCAGCGAATCGGTGCGCGTGGCCGCTAATGAAATCGCCGCGGGCAATGTCGATCTGTCGGGCCGCACCGAATCCGCAGCGGCCAGCCTGCAACAGACAGCGGCGTCGATGGAAGAAATCACCTCGACGGTTACGCAATCGGCGAGCGCCGCGAAGCAGGCCGACGATACGGCCGTGTCCGCATCGCAGGTGGCCTCGCGCGGTGGCGTAGTGATCTCCGAAGTGATTACGACGATGGGCGAGATCGAACATGCCTCGGTGAAGATCTCGGACATCATCGGCGTGATCGACGGCATTGCATTCCAGACCAACATTCTCGCGTTGAACGCAGCGGTGGAAGCCGCGCGCGCCGGCGAACAGGGCCGCGGTTTCGCGGTGGTCGCCGGCGAAGTGCGCAGCCTCGCGCAACGCAGCGCGCAGGCCGCGAAGGAAATCAAGGCGCTGATCGAAGCAACCGTGGCGAGCGTGACCTCGGGGTCGGGCCAGGTTCGCCAGGCCGGCGAGACGATGACGGAAATCGTCAGCAACGTCGCCAACGTGACCACCATCATTTCCGAAATCACCCAGGCGGCCAACGAACAAACGCGCGGGATTCAGGAAGTGAACCGCGCAGTCAGCCAACTCGATGAAATGGTTCAGCAGAACGCCGCGCTGGTGGAGGAATCCACTGCCGCCGCTGCCGCGTTGCAAAGCCAGGCCGTGAGTCTTGCCAGTGCCGTGACGCAATTCAAGCTGGACTAAGGTCTGCCAAAGGAAATCCTCGTGACACTCTATAGAAATCTGAAGATCGCCGTCAAGTTGGCGCTGCTCGGCGCGGTGCTGCTCGCCGCGACAATGGTAGTGGGTCTGGAAGGGTGGCATGCGTTGTCGAATACGCATGCGCTGCAAATCCAGTCCGCGCAAACGCTCGGCCAATACGCGCAAGCCGCGGACACTGCGCGCGTCGCGCAGATCGAATTCAAGAAGCAGGTGCAGGAATGGAAGGACCTGTTGCTGCGCGGCGCGGACCCGGCTGCGTTCGCCAAGTACCGTGACGCCTTCAGCAAGGAAAGCGGCACGACGCACGCGGCCTTGCTACGACTGAAGGATCAACTGAGTGCATTGGGCGCCAACGTCGACGGGGTCGACAAGGCGCTCGCCACGCACGCCTCGTTGCAGGACCGTTACCTCGACGCGCTCAAGCATTACGACGCGGCCGATCCGAATACGGCGCACGTCGTCGACGGTCTGGTCAAAGGCATCGACCGGGCGCCGACCGCCGCTATCGACGAAATCGTCGCTATGGTGATGCAGCAGGCGCAAGACTCCAACGTGCGCACGGGCGAAGCCGCGGAACACGCATACACGCTCGCCTGCGTGCTGCTGCTGTCGGTCGTGATCGGCTCGCTCGGCGTAGGCGCGTTCGCGGTCTGGTTCCTGAGCCGCAGCATTACGTTGCCGGTCAGGCAGGCAGTGGGTGTCGCGCAAGCGGTTGCGGCAGGCGATCTGCGCGCGGATGTCACCGTCGTGAGCCGCGACGAAACCGGTCAGTTGCTGGTCGCGCTCAACGAAATGAATCAACGCCTGCGGCACATCGTCAGCGAGATTCGTGAAGGCGCGCACACGATTTCCTCAGCGACCCAGGAGATCGCCGCCGGCAACCTCGACCTGTCGGCGCGCACGGAACAACAGGCCGCCTCGCTCGAAGAAACCGCCGCGTCGATGCAGCATTTCACCGACTCGGTTCAGCGCAACGCCAGTAACGCACGCGAGGCCACCACGCTCGCGCGGACCGCGGCGCAAGCGGCGCGCGACGGCGGTGTTGTGATGACCGATGCCGTGCGCACCATGGGCCAGATCGACGCGGCGTCCAAGCGGATCGTCGATATCATCGCGGTGGTTGAAGCGATCGCCGCGCAGACCAATATTCTGGCGCTCAACGCCGCGGTTGAAGCGGCGCGTGCCGGCACGCAGGGGCGCGGCTTCGCCGTCGTCGCGAGCGAAGTGCGCAGCCTCGCGCAACGCTCGGCCGATGCTGCGCGCGAGATCAAGGCGCTGATTCGTGAGTCGGTAGCTACGATCGACGCCGGTACGCAGTTGATCAATCACGCAAGCAATACGATGGACGGCGTGGTGCAAAGCGCGGGCAGCGTGACGCGTATCGTCGAGGCGATCGCGACGGCCAGTGTCGATCAGGCGGCAGGTATTGCGGAAGTAAACGATGCGGTCACGCAGATGGATCAGGCGACGCAGAGCAATGCGGCTTTGGTGGAGCAGGCGGCGGCTGCGGCCGATGCGGTGCAGAGTAAGGCTTCAGGGTTGGTGCAAAGTGTGAGTTTCTTTCGGATCGGTGCGGCGGTTTGATCGGTGCGGCGGCTTCTTAGTTAAGACTCGAAGTCGAGGCCGCCGAGCAATACCGTCGGCTCGGCCTGGGTGTGCGAGACGAAATCCAGTTCGCGGACGTGGCGCCAGGCTTCGAGCTTGCGTGGTAACGCGGCCAGATAGCCGGCGAAGCGCGCTGGCCCTTCCGCACCCATTAGTCGTTCGATCTCGTCGCTGTCCCAGGTTAGAAACAGATTCAACGGATGTGCGTAGTGGCGCAGGTCTTCGATCGGTGTTGCGTGGATTCGCACGCGGGTGGGGTGGCCGTGGCCGCCGTATGGGAGCACTTCAGTATGCACGGTGGTAGCGAAACATGCGGCGATTGCCTCGGCGATGCGAGGCGCGAACTGTTCGTCGAAACGGGCGGCGCTCTCTGGATGCATCTATGTCTCCGATGTTTTGTGCGATGGACGGAGCATCGTAGCATGTGAGGTCGGCCGCGGTTGCGGGTGCTGTGGTGTAGGTCTTTTCTTCTTCTGTTTGCCTGCGCGGCGCTTTTTGTCTGTGTTCTTGGGGCGTTGGCCTTTCCTTGTTTTGTTAGTGGTCTATTAGCGTTGCCCCTGTGCGGGGCGGCACTTACTTCTCTTTGCCGCCGTGTATAGACCGGAGACATAGCTGACAGGTGTGCGGGGACATGGTTGACACTTCCGGGTATTAAAACGCCCGGTCCCGACCATGCCCTGGAACGCAAGAGACACCATGAGCCTCCGACAGGAATTTGTTCATCTGGCCAGTCAGAACATGCTGACGATGACCGAGCTGTGCCAGCGCTTTAACATCAGCCGGCAGACCGGCTACAAATGGCTCAATCGCGGCGAGAACGCGCTGTCAGATCAATCCCGGCGCCCTGCCAGCAGTCCCTCGAAGACCCCCGCTGCGATGGAGCAGGAAGTGGTGCGGCTGCGCCAGGCCCATCCGCGCTGGGGCGGGCGCAAGATCCGCCGGCGCCTGCAGGATCTGGGCTTTGAGGCGGTGCCACAGGCCAGCACCGTGACCGACATCCTGCACCGGCACAACCTGATCCTGCCGGCCGATTCAGCGATGAGCCAGCCCTGGAAGCGCTTTGAGCACGAGCAGCCCAACGTACTCTGGCAGATGGACTTCAAGGGACACTTTGAGACCCTCGAGAAGGAGCGCTGCAGCCCCCTGACGGTACTCGACGACCACTCGCGCTTCAGCATCCTGCTGCGCGCCTG
>NZ_JBNPVS010000021.1:0-155429 GCF_050434225.1 Paraburkholderia sp. GAS32
ACATGCGGGCGCAGACGCCATGAGTTTCGGCAAACGCACGTTGCCGCGGTTCGAATAAAACTGTGATCGAGGTCCCAGCATCTTCGCCGCCACTAGAACGCGGGCAGCAAACCGCGCGACGTGCAGGAAACGGGTTGTGCAGACCTTCCCTAACAAATCAAGGAAAGGCCAAAGCCCCTAGAGCACTGACAAAAAGCGCCGCGAAGGCAAAAACAAAAACCAAACCTTTACCGCTGCGGCGCCCGATAAGGCGTCCACGCCCCCACATCTACATCCCAATCATCAAGTTCAGACGGTGTCATAACATGCTCCTTCGTAAAGAGTGCAAACAACCCACCGCGATGAAAATTTCTTTTGGAAACCGAATCATCGCGGCGCATTCGCCTTACTGCCCGTTGGCGACGCGCGTAACGTCGCCACCAGTCCCTTCCTGCAATGCAATGCGCGCAGCCTGCGTCTGACCAATCAGACCTTTATTCGGGTACGACGTACGATTCAACGCAGGCAACGAACCATCGCGATACGCCGCGACCAGCTCAGCGTTAACTTCAGCACGCGTTTTGCCGACGGTAGTCGGCGCGGGCAACGTTTGGTAAGTGCCCGCATGCCCAATGCCCCCACCGTTGCTTTGAGCAAACACCGGTGCGCTGGCAAGCAGCGAAAGAGCCAGACCTGCTAAGAGATTGCGCTTCATGATTCACTCCTGTCGATTCGTTTGCAGCACGAGAGGCGCTGCGACAGGGTGAAATGTAGACTTCGACGTGATGCGGATAAATCGCACTTTCGCGAAATGAATTGTCGCGAATCTAGAACAATCGCGACGGCGTACGCGTTATCCGGTTACTGCAGGGCAACCGCGGCATTAGAGCCGCGGTTGAAATTCACTTTTCCATAATCTGTACTTCAACTCGCACGAATCAGGCAACCCACTCCGTTATCACCGGCGTGTCGAGTATCGGAGCAGATTCGCGTTCTTCGAAAGTACGCTTCGTGCACATCGCGTCGAGACTGCCGCGTCCGCTGAGCAACGGGCAGCGGTCGAACAGCTCGGCAATCCAGTCTACGAAAACACGGACTTTAGGCGACAGATGCCGACTGTGCGGATAGACTGCGGAAATCGGCATCGGCAAAGGCTTCAGCTCCGGCAGCACTTCAACCAGCTGACCCGATCGCAGATGCGGCAGCACCATGAAGAGCGCCGGCTGAAACAGGCCGAAGCCTTCCAGACCGCACGTTACGTAAGCATCGGCGTCGTTCACCGACACAATGCTCTTCATTTTCACTTCGACTTCTTTGCCATCAACCATGAAGGCCCAATCGATCGTGCGCCCCGTGCGGCTCGAAAAATAATTGACTGCTTTGTGATTTTCGAGGTCTTCGAGCGAAGTCGGCATGCCCGCTCGCTCGATGTAGCTGGGGGCCGCGCATGTCACGCCCTCGAACAAACCGATACGGCGCGCCACCAGCGAGGAATCCTGTAGCGCGCCCACCCGCACCACGCAATCCACGCCTTCCTGCAACAGATCGACGGGCCGGTCCGTCAATCCGAGCTGCAGGTCGATGTCCGGGTAACGCGTGTGGAATTCACACAGCGAAGGGATCACCAGCAAACGCCCGATCGATCCCGGCATGTCGATGCGCAGCTTACCGTGCGGCTTTTTATTGCCGCTCTGGAAGCTGGCCTCGGTCTCTTCGACGTCCGCGAGGATGCGCACGCAGCGTTCGTAATACGCCGCGCCGTCCGGCGTCAGCGACAAACGCCGCGTGGTCCGGTGCATCAGCCGCGTGCCGAGGAACGCTTCGAGGTTCTGAATGATGGTGGTAACTGATGCGCGTGGCAGGTCGAGCGTTTCCGCCGCGCGGGTAAAGCTGTTGGTGTCGACGACGCGCGTGAACACTTGCATGGCCTGAAGCCGGTCCATTGCAAACCTCCTAAAAGGGGCGGGCGCACTGAGCAGGAATCGAGTCCGCAGAGCAATCGCGTTCGATTGTTCAGGGGCGCCGAATTGTGTTGCCGGATTATAGGCATTTATTTACGAGTCTGCCGAACCCACAATTCGCACCATTGAAGTTCTATGCGCATTGCGCGGCTCGACATGGATGCATTTAAACCGCCGTACTCGTTTGTGCCCGCCGGCAGCGGCCCGGCACAGGCTGACAGCACGGCTCTCGACGTCACTGACGTGCAGATCGAAGGGCACGCACAGGACATTACGTTGCGTTTGTACCGCCAGGCACAGAAAACCGCACTGCCGGTACTGCTTTATTTCCACGGTGGCGGTTTTACCAAGGGCTCGATCGATCAGGCGGACTTCGCCGCCCGTTATTTCGCAGAACACTTACCGGCTCTGGTCGTTTCGGTCGGTTATTCGCTGGCGCCGCAGTTTCCGTTTCCGGCGGCGCCTGAAGACGCACATCGCGCGGCACTGTGGGTGCAGACACGAGCACGCGCGTTTGGCGGGAATAGCAAGAAGGTCGGCGTGGCGGGCCACGATGCCGGCGGGCAGTTGGCCAACTGCCTCGCTTTCATCGCGCGTGATCGCGGCGACGTGCGGATTGCGGCGCAAGCGCTGTTCGGACCGATGCTCGATCCAAGCCTGACGCGCCTCGGCGACGAAAAGCGCCTCGGCTCAGATATCACCGCGAAGGAATGCGCGGCGTGTTATCGCGCGTATCTGCCGCAAGCGTCGCAGCGCATGCATCCGTATGCCGCGCCGCTCGAATCGTCGCGCCTCGCGGGCCTGCCGGCCACGCTGATCGCGACGGCGCAAAACGACGTGCTGCATGTGGAAGCGGAGAAATACGCGAGCGGTCTGATCGACGCGGGTGTGCTGACCCAGGTGGTCCGCTATCCCAGCGTCTCGCACGCCGCGTTGGCCGACCATCCGCCCGCCTTGCAGGAAGCGGTGCGATTTTTTCAGTGGCGCTTCGATGCGCGCGCCCATCGCTGAGACACCAATAAGCAAAACTTTAATCAACGATACCGGGAGCTTCTCATGACTATCCTTCCTCTTTCCCGTCGCCGTGTGGCGATTGCCGTGCTAGCCGTCATCGTGGTGGCCGGGCTGGGCACGTTCGGCGCGATCCGCGTCGACGCGAGCTCGCCTGCTGCGCCGACCATCGTGCCGGAAGTCGATGTGGCCACCGTGGTGCAAAAGACCATCACCGACTGGCAAAGCTATTCCGGCCGCCTCGAAGCGGTCGAAAAAGTGGACGTCCGTTCGCAAGTGCCGGGCACGATCGTGTCCGTCAACTTCAAGGACGGCGCCCTCGTGAAGAAGGGCGACACGCTGTTCGTGATCGATCCGCGTCCGTACGCGGCTGAAGTCGATCGTACCGAAGCACAGGTCGCGGCGGCGCAAGCGCGTACGGGCTATACGCAAAGCGACTGGGAGCGCGCGCAACGCCTGATCGCCGACAACGCGATCGCCAAGCGCGACTACGACGAGAAGCAGAACGCCGCGCGCGAAGCGAGCGCCAACCTGAAGGCCGCGCAAGCCGCCGTCGAAACCGCGCGTATCAATCTCGGCTACACGAAGATCGTCGCGCCGGTGTCGGGCCGCGTCTCGCGCGCGGAAATCACGGTGGGCAACGTGGTGTCGGCGGGCGCAAGCTCGGCGCCGTTGACCACGCTGGTGTCGGTTTCGCCGATCTACGCATCGTTCGACGTTGACGAACAGACCTACCTGCAGTACCTGAGCCGCGCAAAGGATGGCAGCAAGGTGCCGGTGGACCTCGGGCTGGCGGATGAAAGCGGCTACTCGCGCAGCGGCACGATCGAATCCGTCGACAACCGGCTGGATACGTCGTCCGGCACGATCCGGGTGCGTGCGCGCTTCGATAACCAGGACGGTGCATTGATCCCTGGTCTCTATGCGCGCGTGAAGGTCGGCGGCAGCGAGCCGCATCCGGCACTGCTGATCGACGACGCCGCAGTGGGCACCGATCAGGACAAGAAGTTCGTGCTGGTGGTCGACCAGAGCAACCACGTCGTGTACCGGGAAATCGCAGTGGGCGGCATGCAGGGCAACCTGCGCGTCGTCAAGGGCGGTTTGCAGGCAACCGACCGGATCGTCGTGAACGGTGTCCAGCGGGTGCGTCCGGGCGATGCAGTGCGCGCTCACATGGTGCCGATGACCACCGATCAGGATCCGAACAGCGCGCCGCTTGCGCAGACGCGGGCAAAAGCAGCGGACAAGAATTCGTGAGCCCCGTGCGCCGCGCTTGCCCAGTCATGTTGACTGGCCGTAGCGGGCGCATGCTCCAACGTTAAGAGCTTCCCATGAACATATCCAAATTCTTCATCGATCGACCGATCTTTGCCGGTGTGTTATCGGTATTGATCCTGCTGGGGGGCATCATTTCGCTCTTCAAGCTGCCGATTTCGGAGTACCCGGAAGTCGTGCCGCCTTCGGTGGTGGTGCACGCGCAATATCCGGGCGCCAATCCGAAAGTGATCGCGGAGGCCGTTGCGGCGCCGCTTGAAGAGCAGATCAACGGCGTCGAGAACATGCTGTACATGCAGTCGCAAGCCAATAGCGACGGCAATCTCACGCTGACGGTGACCTTCAAGCTCGGCACCAATCCGGACCTGGCGACGCAACTTGTGCAGAATCGCGTCAACCAGGCGCTGCCGCGCCTGCCGGAAGACGTGCAACGGCTTGGCATCACGACCATCAAGAGCTCGCCGACGCTGACGATGGTGGTCCACCTGATCTCGCCGAACAATCGCTACGACATGACGTACCTGCGCAACTACGCGTTGCTCAACGTCAAGGACCGCTTGGCGCGGATTCAGGGCGTCGGCGAAGTGCAGTTGTGGGGTTCGGGCGACTACGCGATGCGCGTCTGGCTCGATCCGCAGAAAGTCGCACAGCGTGGTTTGACCGCGACCGAAGTGGTCAACGCGATCCGCGAGCAGAACATTCAGGTGGCAGCCGGTGTGATCGGCGCATCGCCTTCGGTGCCGGGCACGCAACTGCAGTTGTCGGTGAATGCGCGTGGCCGTTTGAAGACTGAGGGCGAATTCGGCGACATCATCGTCAAAACCGCGCCGGATGGCGGCGTGACGTATCTGCGTGATATCGCACGTGTCGAACTCGCGGCGTCGGAATACGGCCTGCGTTCGCTGCTCGACAACAAGCCTGCTGTGGCGCTCGCTATCAACCAGGCGCCGGGTGCGAACTCGCTCGCGATTTCCGACCAGGTCCGTTCCGCAATGAAGGAGCTGGCGGAAGACATGCCGGCAGGCGTCGAATACAAGATCGTCTATGACCCGACGCAGTTCGTGCGCTCGAGTATCGAGGCGGTGATTCACACGCTGCTCGAAGCGATCGCGCTGGTGGTGATCGTGGTGATCGTGTTCCTGCAGACGTGGCGGGCGTCGATCATTCCGTTGATTGCGGTACCGGTGTCGATCGTGGGTACGTTCTCGCTGCTGCTGGCGTTCGGCTTCTCGATCAATGCGTTGTCGTTGTTCGGGATGGTGCTGGCCATCGGGATCGTGGTGGACGATGCGATCGTGGTGGTGGAGAACGTCGAGCGGAACATCGAAAGCGGGCTCAGTGCGCGCGATGCGACTTATAAGGCCATGCAGGAAGTGAGCGGGCCGATTATCGCCATCGCGCTGACGCTGGTTGCCGTGTTCGTGCCGCTTGCTTTCATGACCGGCCTGACGGGCCAGTTCTACAAGCAGTTCGCGATGACCATCGCGATCTCGACGGTGATCTCGGCGTTCAACTCGCTGACTTTGTCGCCGGCTTTGTCCGCGATGCTGTTGCGTGGCCACGGCGCCAAGGAGGACTTCCTGACGCGTGTGATGAACCGCGTGCTGGGTCGCTTCTTCAAGGGCTTCAACAAGGTGTTCCATCGCGGCTCGACGGAGTACGGCCGTGGCGTGAGAGGCGTGCTGGGCCGTAAAGGTGCGATGCTCGCGGTCTACGCGATCCTGCTGGGCGCAACGGTGCTGATCTCGCGCGTCGTGCCGGGCGGTTTCGTGCCGGCGCAGGACAAGGAATACCTGATTGCGTTTGCGCAACTGCCGAACGGCGCATCGCTGGATCGCACGGAAAAGGTGATCCGCGACATGAGCGCGGTTGCCTTGAAGCAGCCGGGCGTGGAAAGCGCGGTGGCGTTCCCGGGCCTGTCGGTGAACGGCTTCACCAATAGTTCGAGCGCGGGCATCGTGTTCGTCACGTTGAAGCCTTTCAAGGAACGTGGCGACAAGAAACTCTCGGCCGGTGCGATTGCCGGTGCGTTGAACCACCAGTACGGCGCGATCAAGGATTCGTTCGTCGCGGTGTTCCCGCCACCACCTGTGCTTGGTTTGGGTACGCTGGGCGGTTTCAAGATGCAGTTGGAGGATCACGGCGCGGTGGGTTACGCGGAACTGAACAAGGCAGCGGAGGCATTCGTGAAGAAGGCAGCGCAAACGCCTGAACTCGGACCGACGTTCTCGAGCTATCAGATCAACGTGCCGCAATTGAACGTCGACCTGGATCGCGTGAAAGCCAAGCAACTCGGCGTGCCGGTCACGGACGTGTTCAACACGATGCAGATCTATCTGGGCTCGCTGTATGTGAACGACTTCAACCGCTTCGGCCGTGTGTATCAGGTGCGGGTGCAGGCTGACGCGCCGTTCCGTCAACGTGCTGACGACATCCTGCAATTGAAGACGCGCAATGCTGCCGGTGACATGGTGCCGTTGTCGTCGCTGGTGACGGTGACGCCGACGTATGGTCCGGAAATGGTGGTGCGCTACAACGGCTATACAGCTGCCGATATCAACGGTGGTCCGGCGCCGGGCTTCTCGTCGGGCCAGGCGCAAGCCGCGGCCGAACGCGTGGCAGCGGAAACCTTGCCGCACGGCGTGAAGCTCGAATGGACCGACCTGACGTATCAGCAGATCATCGCCGGCAATGCGGGCCTGTGGGTGTTCCCGATCAGCGTGCTGCTCGTGTTCCTCGTGCTGGCCGCGTTGTATGAAAGCCTGACGCTGCCGCTCGCCGTGATCCTGATCGTGCCGATGAGCGTGCTGTCCGCGCTAACCGGTGTGTGGCTCACCGGTGGCGACAACAACATCTTCACGCAGATCGGTTTGATGGTGCTGGTGGGGCTGTCGGCGAAGAACGCGATTCTGATCGTCGAGTTCGCTCGCGAACTCGAACATGACGGGCGTACACCGCTGGCTGCAGCAATCGAGGCGAGCCGCTTGCGTCTGCGTCCGATTCTGATGACGTCGATCGCTTTCATCATGGGCGTGGTGCCGCTGGTGCTCTCGAGCGGAGCGGGTTCGGAGATGCGTCATGCGATGGGTATCGCGGTGTTCTTCGGCATGCTCGGCGTGACGCTGTTCGGCCTGATGCTGACCCCTGTGTTCTATGTGGTGCTGCGTACGCTGGCGGGCGGGACGATTCACGTCGCGCAGAAAGACGCGCCGCACCTTGGTGCGCCGGTAACGGACGCCTGAGGAGAAAATAATAATGAAGCGTTTTGAATCTTTAAGCGGATGGGGCAGAGCGGCTGCCAGCGGTTTGCTGCTGGCGTTGCTCGCGGCTTGCTCCGTGGAGCCCACGTATAAGCGGCCAGATGTGGATACGCCGGCTGCGTTCAAGGAAACGCCGACTGCTGCATCGGCTGCGTCCGGTGCTTCGGCTGCATCGGCTACGTCCGCCGCATCGCCGCAGGACACGGGCACCTGGAAGCAGGCTCAGCCCGCCGACGACGCGCATCGCGGCGAATGGTGGGCGATTTTCGGCGACCCGCAGTTGAACGCGCTGGAAGAACAGGCGGCTGCAGCGAATCAGGACTTGAAGGCGGCTGCGGCACGCGTGCAACAGGCGCGTGCGGTGACGCAGGCGGCGAAGTCGGACTGGTTCCCGAAGTTCGACGCGGGCTTCGGCCCGACGCGTGAACGGGCATCGGCGGCCTCGCAGTTTCAGCCGGATAGCGCGGGCGGGACGAACGGCACGATCTGGCGTGCGCAGGTTGGCGCATCGTATGAAACCGATCTGTTCGGGCGAGTCGGTTCGAACGTGAATGCCTCGCGTGCGGACGAGCAGCAAAGTGAAGCATTGTTCCGGTCGGTACAGTTGTCGTTGCAAGCCGACGTTGCGCAGAACTACTTCCAGTTGCGCGAGCTCGACACGGATCAGGATCTGTACCGCCGTACCGTGGCGTTGCGCGAGGACACGCTGAAGCTGGTCGAGCGCCGTTTCAGGGAAGGCGATATCGGTGAGCTGGATGTTTCGCGTTCTCGCAACGAACTGGCGAGTGCGCGTGCCGATGCAGTGGGCGTGGCGCGTCAGCGCGCGGCCTCCGAGCACAGTCTGGCGATTCTGCTCGGCAAGCCGCCGGCCGATTTCTCGTTCGCGGAGGCACCGCTCGTGCCGGTGACGGTGCGCGTGCCGCCAGGTTTGCCTTCGGCGCTGCTCGAACGTCGGCCGGACATTTCGGCGGCGGAGCGGGCGATGATGGCGGCGAATGCGCGGGTCGGTCTGGCGAAGTCGGCGTTCTTCCCGAAGCTCGATATCACGGGTGCGGCTGGTTTTGAATCGGCGACGCTGGGCGATCTGTTCAAGTGGTCGAGCCGCGCGTTTATTCTCGGGCCATTCGCCGGTACCGCGCTAACGTTGCCTTTGTTCGACGGTGGCCGCCGCAAGGCAAACCTCGCGCAAGCTCGCTCGAAGTACGACGAAGATGTCGCGCAGTATCGTCAACAGGTGCTGGTGGCGTTCCGTGAGGCCGAGGACAACCTGGCCGATCTGCGTTTGCTCGACGATCAGATGCGCGAGCAGAACGATGCGGTCGTGGCCTCGCAACGCGCGGCGCATCTGTCGCGCACGCAGTACACGGAAGGCGCGGTCAGCTATCTGGATGTGATCGACGGCGAGCGGCAGGTGCTGACATCGCAACTACAGGCGAGCCATCTGTCGGGCACGCAGGCGGTGGCGACGGTTAACCTGATTCGCGCGCTGGGTGGCGGCTGGGGTGATGTGAAGCCTGCGGGCGACGAGACGGTGGGGGCGGTTGCGCCGGCTTCGGGTCCGATTGCTACTTCTGCTTCTGCGTCGGCGGAGCAGGTGGCGAAGCGCTAAGGTCTGTTTTTAGTTTGTTGGCTGGTGAAGAACGCCGGGTTGCGCTAAAGCGTGGCCCGGCGTTTTTTCTTTGGTGACGTGTTGCGCCAGCTCCATGGGGCGAGCCCCAAATCATTTTTCCCGCTTTCCTTCCGAAAATCCGTTCGTAGACCACCGGTTTCCCGCCGTCTATGATGATTCGCACCTCATCTGGAGAGAGGCGATGACCTGTCCGACCTGCCGCTGTCCGCGCTGACCCGCTCACGCGTTCTATCGCTGCCGCACGCCGGTTAAACCGCGCGCTGCAGATTTCTGTTGTCCGACCGATTCCGGCACGCCTGCCCGCATGTCGTGGAATCGGCTCGCCTCGAAACACACCACGCCCCTATCCTAACGAGTTCACCATGCGCATTTCTCTGACCACTGCACGGCGTTTTTTCAAGGCGCGGACGCTGACGTTCCTCGGCGCGTTCGGCCTCGCGCTGGCGTTGTCCGCTTCGCCCGCGTTCGCGGCAGACACGCCCACGCTGAAAATCGGCATCGCCACCAGCCCGCAAATCGAGGCGCTCAAAGTCGCCGCGCGCGAAGCGAAGGAGCAAGGGCTTGACGTGAAGATCATCGAGTTTACCGACTGGAATACGCCGAACGCGGCGCTCGCCAACAAGGATATCGACGTCAACTATTTCCAGCACATCCCGTTTCTCGAGAACGCAAAGAAGCAGGGTGGTTATAACTTCGTCGCAATCGCCCCGGGCACGATCATGAAGATCGGCCTGTATTCGAAAAAGATCAAACGCTTCGATGAATTGAAAGACGGCGCCACCGTTGCCATCGCTAACGATCCGGTCAACGGCGGTCGTGGTCTGTTGTTGCTGCAACGCGCCGGTCTCATCAAACTGACGCCGGGCATCGATTATCGCGCCACGACGCTAGACATCATCGACAACCCGAAGCACCTGAAGATCGTTCAGCTCGAAGCCTCGCAATTGGCCCGTTCGCTCGACGACGTCGATCTCGCGCAAGGCTACCCGAGCTTCATCAAGCTCGCGGGCACTACCGATCCGAACAGCGCATTGTTGTTCGACGGCCTGGAAAACAAGAACTACGCGATCCAGTGGGTCGTGCGTCCGGAAAGCGCAAATGATCCGCGTATCCGCAAGTTCATCTCGATCTATCAGCATTCGCCCGCTGTGCGCGCTGCGCTCGACAAAGCCTTCGGCAGCCTCTACGCCGTCGCCTGGTAAGGCACGCCGCTAGCAACGTTGCAACCAGCAAGGAGCCGCACGATGGCGAAGAAAAAGATCCTGCTGAACGCGTTCAACATGAATGCGGTCGGTCACATCAATCATGGTTTGTGGACGCATCCGCGCGACCGTTCGGCGCACTACACCGACCTCGACTACTGGACGAGCCTCGCGCAAACGCTCGAGCGCGGCAAGTTCGACGGGATCTTTCTCGCGGATATCGTCGGCGTATACGACGTTTATCAGGGCGGTCCGGAAACCTCGTTGCGTGAATCGGTGCAGATTCCGATCAACGATCCATCGCTGATTGTGCCCGCGATGGCACACGTGACGAAGCATATCGGCTTCGGCGTCACGTCGAATCTGACTTACGAGCCGCCGTACCTGTTCGCGCGCCGCATGTCGACGCTGGATCATTTGACTAAGGGTCGGGTGGGCTGGAACATCGTGACGGGCTATCTGGACAGTGCCGCGCGCGGCATGGGTCTCGCACAACAGATCAGCCACGACGACCGTTACGACCGCGCGGACGATTACATGGACGTGGTCTACAAGCTATGGGAGCATAGCTGGGAGGACGACGCGGTAGTGCGCGATCGCGAGGCACGCATCTTCTCGCACCCTGACAAGGTGCATCGCGTGAAACACGACGGTCCGTACTATTCGATCGACGCCATTCATTTGAGCGAGCCATCGCCGCAACGCACGCCGGTGCTGTATCAGGCGGGTTCGTCGAGCCGGGGCGTCGATTTCGCGGCGCGTCACGCGGAATGCGTGTTTGTCGGTGGCCAGAACAAGCAGCTCACGCGTTCCATTGTCGACGACATTCGTGCACGGGCGGTCAGCTTCGGCCGCGCGCCGGACGATATCAAGATCTTTGCCGGCATCACCGTTGTAGTCGGCGAAACAGAACGCGCCGCGCAGGAGAAATTCGAAGAGTACCGGCGTTATGCGAGCGCCGAGGGCGGTATCGCGCATTTCTCCAGTTCGACCGGCATCGACTTCTCGCAGTACGAACTGGATGAACCGATTTCGTATGTGAAGACCGAATCGATGCAATCTGCCGTTGAAGCGATTTCGAAGAAGAGCGTGAGCGGCGTATGGACCAAACGCAAGGTGCTCGAACAGATGACGCTCGGCGGCCGCGCAAAGCCCGTAGTCGGGTCGCCGCAGCAGATCGCGGACGAGCTGGTGTCGTGGATTGAAGAGGCCGGCGTCGACGGATTCAATCTGACGCGCACCGTCATGCCCGAATCGTTCGAAGACTTCGTCGATCTGGTGGTGCCGGAATTGCAGAATCGCGGCGTTTACAAGGAAGATTACGACTCGGCGCCGACGTTGCGCGAAAAGCTATTTGGCGGTGGGCGAGCGCGATTGCCTGAGGTGCATGCCGGCGCGCAGCATCGCCGTCGCGCGCAAACCGGCGCGCGATCCACCGTGGACGCCTGAGAGGAACGAAGCCATGGCTCATCTTTTCGACGTGCCGCAATTCATTGAAGACGCACCGTCCGTCGCCTTGAATCTTGATGCGGCCGATGCCGCGCAAGAAGTCGTCGTATTCGACGACGTGGGCAAGGTGTTCGCCAACACGCGCGGTGTGTCGACTGCGGCGCTGGCGAACGTCACGCTGAAGGTGGCGCGCGGTGAAGTGTTCGGCATCATCGGGCGAAGCGGCGCAGGTAAATCGACCCTGCTGCGGCTCGTCAATGGTCTGGAAAAGCCGAGTTCCGGCGCCGTGCGCGTGAATGACGTGAGTGTCGGCGAGCTCGACGAACGCGGGCTGGTCACGCTGCGGCGGCGTATCGGCATGGTGTTCCAGCATTTCAATTTGCTCTCCGCTAAAACGGTGCACGAAAACATTGCGTTGCCGTTAAAAATCGCTGGTGCGGCTAAAGCGGCGATCGACAAAAAGGTCGACGCCTTGCTCGAACTAGTCGGCCTATCGACCAAGCGCGACGCCTATCCGGCGAGTTTGTCCGGCGGTCAGAAACAGCGAGTCGGGATCGCGCGCGCCCTTGTGACCGCCCCGGACATTCTGCTTTGCGACGAAGCAACGTCCGCGCTCGATCCTGAAACGACGCAAGCCATTCTCGCGTTGCTGCGCGATATCAATCAGCGCCTCAACCTGACCATCGTGCTGATTACACACGAGATGCAGGTCATTCGCGAGGTCTGCGATACGGTGGCCGTGATCGAGCGTGGTGAAGTGGTGGAGACGGGTCCGGTGTGGCGCGTATTCGGCGACCCGCAGCACGATGCGACGCGCGCGTTGCTGCGGACCCTGGTGCATGATCTGCCTGCGGATCTCGCCGCGCGCGTCAAACCGTTGCACGAGATCGCGCACGCGGATGCGCAGATTCTGCTCGACGTGCGCTTCACCGGCAGCGATGCACGTGAGCCTGACCTGGGTGGGTTGACGTCTGCATTGAGCATTGAAGGTGGCCGCGTGAGTTTCGTGCATGGCGGCATCGACCGGATTCAGGGGCATGCGCAAGGGCGTCTGGTGGTGTCGGCAGAAGTGCGCGCGAACGCGGACGGCACGGTGCAAACGCAGATCGCGACGCTGCTCGAACGTGCGCGGCACTATGCCAATCATGTCGAGGTGCTGGGCTATGTCTGATCTCTGGCTCTCGGAACTCGCCGATGCCATTCGCGACACCATCGTCATGGTCGGCGTATCTGCCTTCGTCGCGGCGCTGGTCGGCATTCCGCTCGCGCTGGTGCTGGTCACCACAACGCGCGGCGGCATCTTTGAAAAGTGTGTGGTGAACAGCACGCTCGGCGCGCTCGTCAATGCGTTCCGCTCCACGCCTTTCATCATTTTGCTGGTCGCGCTGTTGCCGCTCACACGTTTGCTGATCGGCACGACAATCGGTGTATGGGCTGCCATCGTGCCGCTCAGTATCGCGGCGATTCCTTTTTTTGCGCGCGTGGCCGAAGTGAGCTTGCGCGAAGTGGACCGCGGTTTGATCGAAGCCGCGCAGGCAATGGGCGCGCAGCGCCGGCATATCATCTGGCATGTGCTGCTGCCTGAAGCGCTGCCGGGCATTCTCGGCGGTTTCACGATCACCGTGGTGGCGATGATCGGTTCCTCGGCCATGGCGGGCGCGGTGGGCGCCGGTGGTCTCGGCGATCTGGCGATCCGCTACGGCTATCAGCGTTTCGATACTACCGTGATGGTGACGGTGATCGTGTTGCTGATCGTGATCGTGACGGCGGTGCAGTTCGTCGGCGATCGTTTCGTGCGACGGCTTGCGCAACGCGCATGATCGTCGCCTTTCGACCGCTATTTGCATAACGAATACGCGCTTGCGGCCCACGTTTTCAGCGGCGACGTCACCGTCTATCATGCTATTTACGACGCTGGGCGCAGCGAGACTCCGGCTCACCCGATCGAATGCAAACCGGCCGCGCGGATAAGCAGCGTGTCGCTCGCCAAACTTCTTCACGTGGACATTGCATGAACGAACCTCGACATCCCGAGGCACTGCAACCGCTGCAAACCGGCGCTGCGCCTGTGGTGCGCAATCTTACCGGCTTGCTCGACGCGTTGCGTGCCAGCGCGGCTCAGCGCGATCGCGACGGCGGCCACGCCGCGCGGGAAAAACAATGGATTGCCGACGCGGGACTGCTCACGCTCGCCGTACCGCGTGAATTCGGCGGTTCCGGCACGCGCTGGCCCGAGATCTACGAGACGATCCGCCAGATCGCGCGAGTCGACAGTGCGCTCGCGCATCTGCTTGGCTTCACGTGCCTGCAGGTGGTCAGCGTCAATGTATGGGGCAACCCGGAACAACGTGCCCGCTATCTGGGCGGCACCGTGGAAGAGCGCTGGTGGTGGGGTAATGCGGTCAATCCGCTCGACACGCGACTCGTTGCAAGCGCAACCAGCGACGGTGGCTATCTTTTAGATGGGCAGAAAGGATTTTGTTCGGGCACGCGCGGCTCGCACATGATGACGGTTTCCGGGCACGATCCGGTTACCGGCAAAGCGGTGTTCGCGGTGGTGCCGACCACGCGTGAAGGCATTACCGTTCACGAAGACTGGAATCCGATCGGTCAGCGGCAAACCGATAGCGGCAGCGTCTCCTTTGTGCAAGTCAAGGTTGAACCGCACGAGGTGCTGGAGCGGGCCGACACCTCATACGCGAGCCTGCGCACGCTGATTTCGCAGCAGGTGCTGATCAATCTGTTCGTCGGCATCGCGCAGGGCGCGCTCGAAGAAGCACGCGCGTACGTCACACAGTACGGCAAACCGTGGATATCCTCGGGCGTCGAAAAAGCCACCGACGATCCCTACCTGATCCAGCGCTTCGGTGAGATGCGTCTGCAGGCGGTGAGCGCGGAAGCGCTGGCTGTGCGTGCCGCCTACGCGCTCGAGGACGCATGGCAACAAGGCCCGTCTCTGGACGCCGAAACCCGTGCGCAGGTGGCGCTCGCCACCTCGGAGGCGAAAATCGTCGCGCACCGCGCCGCGCTCGACGTCAGCGAAAAACTGTTCGATGCCTGCGGCGCGCGTGCCACACACGCGCCGCTCGCGCTCGACCGATTCTGGCGCAACGCTCGCGTGCATACGCTGCACGATCCACTCGACTATCGCGTACGCGACGTCGGCCGTTATGCGTTAAGCGGGACATTGCCGGAAGTTTCTTTGTACACTTGAGGCGGTTCGCGGCAGCCTGCATGAGGCGTCGCGGTTTATCCCCTTCAAGAGACCACTGGCTTGCAGTTCAAATTACCGACCACCGCAACGGCGCCGTTTTGCCCATCCGAGGTGCAAGGCACGGTCGCCGTTACGCAAGGCGCGCCGTTCTGGAAAAAAATCCTGCAATTCGCGGGGCCTGGCCTGCTGATTTCGATCGGCTACATGGACCCCGGCAACTGGGCCACCGATATCGAAGCGGGCTCGCGTTACGGCTACAGCCTGCTGTTCGTCGTCATGTTGTCGAGTCTTGCGGCGATGGCGCTGCAATGTCTGAGCATGCGCCTCGGCATCGCCACCGGGCGGGACCTCGCGGAATTGTCTCGGCTGCGTTACTCACCAGGTGTCGCGCGCTTTCAGTGGCTGCTTGCCGAACTGTCGATCGTGGCCTGCGATCTGGCCGAAGTGCTCGGCGGCGCGCTGGCTTTCCATCTGCTCTTCAAATGTTCGCTGACCACCGGCGTGTTGCTGACCGCGTTCGATACGCTGATCGTGCTTGGCCTGAAGGGCAAGAATTTCCGCGACCTTGAAGCGATCATGCTCGGGTTGATCGCGACGATCGGCGTCGGCTACATCATCGAGTTGGCACTGGTGAAGCCGCATTGGCCGTCCGTCGCGCAAGGACTGATTCCTTCGTGGCAGGCACTCGGCAGCCGCGAGCCGATGTATCTGGCGATCGGCATTCTCGGGGCGACTGTGATGCCGCACAACCTCTATCTGCATTCGTCGATCGTGCAGACCCGCGCGGTTAAACGCGATTCGGCCAGCATCCGGTCGGCGATCGGCATGTCGCGCATCGATACGATCGTCTCGCTGATAATTGCGCTGCTGATCAACATGGCGATCCTGATTCTCGCGGCCGCCGCGTTCCACGCGACCGGCCACAATCAGGTCACCGAAATCGAAGACGCGTACAAACTGCTGGCGCCGATCGTCGGCACCGGTTTCGCAGCGGTGCTGTTCGCGATCACGCTGCTGGCGTCGGGGCAAAGTTCGACCTTCACCGGCACGGTGGCCGGGCAGGTCATCATGGAAGGCTTCCTGAAGCTGAAAATTCCGTGCTGGCAACGGCGCTTCATTACGCGGGCGCTCGCCTTGATTCCGGCGCTGATCGGCGTGCAGATGATGGGCAACGGCGCAGTCGGCAAGCTGCTGGTCGCAAGCCAGGTCGTGTTGAGCCTGCAACTGCCGTTCGCGCTCTATCCGCTGATTCGCATGACCAACGATCGTTCGCTGATGGGCGAATTTGCCAACAGACTTCCGACGCGGTTTCTCGCCTGGTCGCTGTTCGTGGTGATCAGCGCGGCGAACCTGTGGCTGGTGGTGCAGACGGTGGGACTGGTGGACTAATACGGCAGCGGGAGGTAGCGGGGTAGCGCCTGGCGTCGGGTGTTAGATGTGAGGTGTCCCGTGTCCGGGCGAGAACCACATAAAAAAAGTCCGCGGGATGGCGGACTTTTTCCAAGGTGCTTCGGTTCGAATCAGGCTGGACCGGCCCTCATCGATTCCACTTAACTCAGGCGGCTTGTGCAATCTGCGCTGCTTCGAGCGCTTCCTGACGAGCGGCGGCGGCCTTTTTGGTCTTGCCGGCGCGCGATGGCGGCTGGCAGGCGCCACACACCACGTTGTGCTGCAGATCGTGCTTGTGCGCGACGAACTTGCCGGTGCAACGGCAGCATTTGGTCAACTGCAGGATGTCGGCGTCGAAGAAACGCACCAGCGTCCATGCCCGCGTGAGATCCAGCACCGGTTCGGAGTCGCTGTGCTGGCAATGTTCCAGATACAGCCGATACCCCTTGGTCAGCGCATCCAGGTGCGAGCAACGCGCTTCGTTCTTCAGGAACAGGTACGTGTTGTAGAACAACGACGCGTGGATGTTCGCCAGCCACGTCATGTACCAGTCCGCCGAGAAAGGCAGCATACCCTTGGGCGGCGACACACCTTTGACCTCGCGGTACAGGCGGATCATGCGGTCGCGCGAAAGCGTCAACTCGCTTTCGAGTACCTGCATGCGCGCGCCGAGTTCAATCAGCGCGATGGCACGGAATACTTCTTGTGCGTCTTCCGTCAGGCTACGCTTGAGCATCGCGGTCACCTCGATTAAGCAAATTGCTCAGCAGGCTGGCCTGCAAGCAGGATCGCCGCATGAGTCGGTGCAACTGCCGCATGCTTCGTCGTTTGCGTCAACGCCGACAACATCGAGTGGTCGTTGAAGCGGAAGAAGCACAAAAGCTGATCGGAAGCGGCCAGCTTGACGATCTGCGCGAGCGACAGCCCGGCAAGCAAATCAGCTAGTTCCGACGACAGTCCCAGTCGGAACATGCCGACCGGTTTGTCCTCACGCAACATACGTTGCGCGAGCATGATGTAAGACAAGTTGATCTCGCGGATTGAATCCAGCGTCTCGCTGCTACGGTCCATTTTCTGTGTTTCCGAAGCCCCGAATTACTATGTCGGCTTTTTTTTTTGCCGTTATGTCTTTTGTGCCTCACCGGAAACGTTGTCCTCCGGCTACATGTCACTACCTGATACAGCTCGCGACTTTTTGATACATAGCGTTACATTTCGTAACAGCTTGGGACGAATTGTATGAAGGGCAAAACAAGAAATCAATCCCTTCTCAAAAAAATATCTCAAAAAGATACATCAAATTTCGGTAAGTCTTTCACAGTCCTGTAATAGACGATGCTTAGCAGGTTTTTTGTTGCCTTGGAATTTTGTCTGATCCATGAAAACCCTTGTGTGGTGGGCCTTAGCGTTGTTCATCTGAGCAATGGCGTGTACCCAGTCGAGAACCGAAAAATCAGGACTGAATCAGAAAGGAAATAGAAAGCGAGCTCAATTGAAAGTAATAAATACCGCTCATTGGCGCTGCTGTGGGGACAAATCAGATGTGTAACAGGTTGGTGCAGCCCTAGTTACAAACGGGGCGCATTTGTAACTTCTAGCAACCGTTTGCGCGGATCCGTTCGACTTCGAGGCCGAACGCCGGGCGCAGGCGGGTGGCGAGTCGTTGCCGGCGTAAGCGGCGACCAGTCACAGCCAACCGTGCAAGCTGCCTGACATGATGCCGCTGAAATAGGCGCCGATGTTACAACCGTAGGCCAGACGGGCTCCGTAGCCCAGCATCAGGCCGCCGACTACTGCCGCGACCAGCGAGCGGACCGGGCGCCCCGGGAGCAGGATTGGCGCCCAATAGCTGTTACATGAAGCGCGCCATCAGATCGGCATCGTGAAACACCCCGCCGACGTTCAAGGCGTCGACCTCGCAACCATATTTGCGAAAGCCAAGCGACTCATAGAGTTTGCGCGCCGCCTCGTTGCGGCTACTCACCATCAACTGGATTTGCCGTAGACCTTCTACCTGTGCCGCTCGCGCCAGCAACTCATTAAGCAAGGCGCGCCCGACTCCGCGACCCGCAGCTTCCGGCGCGACATACATACCGACGACGGAAGCCTTGTGCCGTTCCTTGTCGCTCTGGTTACGCAGCAATCCGACCACGCCGATTAAGGGGGCATTGGCCGATTCATAAGCACCGAGCAAAAAGTCGCCTTCGGCTGCGCGCGTGCCCTGCAACATCGCGTCGTGCCGCGCCGCACCCTTGGCCACCGCTTCCTCGTAGCTTTGCCCGAACGACTCCGGATGCGCCTTCAGTCCGCGCAGGCGAAGCTCAAAGTAGGCGTCGCGGTCGGCCGGACCGAGTTGGCGGACCAATAGGGCGCTGTTGATCAAGTGTGTCTCTCCGTGTGGTTTGAATGGTGCTGCAAGCGGGAACAACTCTGCTTTCGATGCTGCTCTTCGGGTTTCTGCGGTTCAGCGGTGCTGCTATGGCTTCACGGCTTCAGTTTTTTGGCCTTCGGCACGTTGGCTCGCGGCAAACTCGCGCAACGCCGCCGCGGTTTCCTGATCGGCGGGAAAGAACGCTTCAATAGCAAGCTCCGATAGTGTGACATCTACCGGTGTGCCGAATACCGTGGTCGTGCTGAAGAACGACAGCACGCCGATCGGTGTGCGCAAACGCAACGGCACGGCGATCTGACTACCCGCGGTGTCGTCGTGGTCGGCCGCTTCCGCGCCGGGCGGAGCGGGGTATGCAGCGAGTTCGTCGCGCAGTGCGCTCAACGTGTCGTCGCCGCTCACGTCGATCTGGCGCTGGAGTCGGGACAGCGCGTGCGCGCGCCAGGCATGCCAGTTGACGATCGACGCTGCGATGCCCTCCGGATGCAAGCTCAGTCTCATCGCATTGACCGGCGGTTTCAGAAGCGCCGGGCTTGCGCCTGCAAGCAGCGGCGCAAGCGCATTGTTCGCGGCAATGATGGTCCAGTGACGGTCGATCGCGAGAGCCGGATACGGCTCGTGACCTTTGAGCACCAACTCAACTGCCTCGCGTGCGGCGGCTAACTGCGGGTCCGTCAAAGGGCGTTCGCGGAACAGCGGTGCATAACCCGCCGCAATCAGCAGCGCATTGCGCGCGCGCAGTGGCACGTCGAGCCGCTCGGCGAGGTGCATGACCATTTCCCGGCTGGGCACCGCGCGGCCCGATTCGACGAAGCTCAGATGCCGCGTTGAAATATCGGCTTCAGCGGCGAGCAGCAACTGGCTCATTCTTCGCCGCTGCCGCCATTCGCGCAGCAGATCGCCGACCGTGCGGCTTGCCGTCGACCTGTTCGACGGGATGGTTTGTGCAAGAGAGAGTGTGTTCATGTTGCCGATGATAGCCAAAGCGCGTTAGCGATCCATTACCTGACAGGTAATGGAATACCCGGGAATGCCCAGGAATGCCCGGCAATACCCTGGAATATCCGAGAGAGCGTAGGAGCACCTACGAATATGCAGCGCATTCAGGGCGTTACCCCAAGCGACAACACGCCAGGCGCGAATCAGGCGGGCGCCACGCCTTCCGGCACGGCGTTGAGTTTGACGCCCAGCGCGCGCAGCAGTTTGAACACCGTGTCCATGCGCGGTTTGGAGCCGGGCGCGAGTGTTTTATAGAGGCTTTCGCGCCCGAGTCCAGCGTCCGCCGCGACCTTCGCAATGCCGCGTGCTTTTGCGATGTCGGCGATCGCGGCGAGGAGGAGGTCGGCGTCGCCTTCTTCCAGCGCTGCGTTGAGATACTCGGCGATCATCTCTTCGCTATCGAGGTAATGCGATGCGTCGAACCGTGCGGTTTTGACTTTGCTCATGACAGTTCCTTTCTGATCTCTGCCCACATTGATTTGGCATGCCTGATGTCGGCTGGCTGCGTGGATTTATCGCCACCGCAGAGCAGCAGAAACACCATGCGCCCTTCGCGCGCGAAGTAGACCCGATAGCCGGGCCCGCAATCGATGCGCATCTCGGACACACCGTCTTCCAGCAGCTTGACGTCGCCGAAATGACCTCGCTCAGCACGCCGGACCCGCACCAGGATTTTGGCTCTCGCCCTCAAGTCTGAGAGGCCGGCAAGCCAGTGGTCGAATTCCTCGGTGCGCTTGACCGTGTACACAGGCGGTGAACCGATTTGTTGATGAGTGTATCCTGTTGGATACGGTCTTGCAAGTGTGAAAACCATATTAAAAAAGCGGCTTGTGTCCGCGCCCATTCAGTTCGTCACATGCCGCGAGTCGACACTGCGCGGCCCCCAAACCGCCATGAGGTTAGCGGCTGACGCAGCCGGTGACGATTCGGCCGAATGGCCAATCCGGTGGGCAAAAAAGCGCGGTTCTTCACGCTGGTGCATCCCGATGCTTACCTCCCACGTAATCGACGCGCTGCGCTCGAGCCGTCAATCTTCACTCCGAGCCCGCCGCATACACCGTGTCTGCCGAGCGTAGTGCTCAGTCATGCCAATCAAGGAGTCTGAGATGAATGCGCATACCGATCTGATCGACCGTTACTTCGACGCATGGAATGAAACCGATGCAGTGCGCCGCCGCGAACTGATCGCCGCGACATGGACTGCCGATGCCGACTATCGCGATCCGCTGCTGGCAGGCGCGGGCCATGACGGCATCGACGCGATGATCCGTGCGGTGCATGAACGCTTCCCGCATCACACGTTTCGCCGCACGACGGAAGTCGACGGTTTCGCCAACCGCCTGCGTTTTTCGTGGGCACTCACCACGCCGGCCGGTGAGGCGATCGTCAAGGGATCCGACTTCGGCGTGCTCGACACGCACGGTCGCCTGCAGGCGGTGACCGGTTTCCTCGACCAGGTCCCTGCCGCTACCTGACCACATGCAGTTTTTTCACGGAGACGATCATGCATGAGTCCGTTGCCGCCACGGCTCCCGGTACTGTCCTCACGGTCGCGCGCCTGTCGGGCGTTGTCGACGCGCTCTCCAGTGCGATCGCCGGCTTCGCTCTGCTGGCCGGCGCGCGCGCGTTCACCTTCACTGCGTTGCTGGCCTGGCGCGAGCCGGTGCTGGGTGGCGCGGGTCTCGTGCTGCTCGCCTTGGTCGGATGGTTGCGGTGGCGGTGTCGCGGAATGCCGCTCGCCGCATCGTGTAGAAAGGCGGATTGACGGTGAGTCGCCGGCAACGGACCGTGCGCCACGGTCTTGCTACAATCGATCGCGACGCGCCACAAGGGCAGCCACAAGGGCAATCCGCTCGAACCCGGGTAGCTGGCCGCCAATCGAACCTCAAGGAGACACCGTGCTGAAGAATCTGGACCCGCTGCTGAATGCCGATGTGCTGCATGCGCTACGCTCGATGGGGCATGGCGACGAACTGGTGGTTTGCGACGCCAACTTTCCGGGCGCGTCCGTCGCGCAGGAGACGGTGTTGGGCAAGCTACTGCGCCTCGATGGCGTGAACGCACCGCGTGCCATTCGCGCGATTCTGTCGGTGATGCCGCTGGATACATTCATCGAGCGCCCTGCGTCGCGGATGGAAGTGGTCGGCGAGCCGAATACGATTCCAGCCGTTCAGCGCGAAGTGCAGATCGAAATCAACGCGGCGGAAGGGCGCGAGGTGCCATTTGCTTCGGTCGAACGTTTCGCTTTCTATGAGCGGGCGCGCAAGGCCTATTGCGTGATCGCTACCGGCGAAGAGCGCGGTTACGGCTGCTTCGTCTTTACGAAGGGTGTTTTGCTCGCGCCGGATGCGCCGCAGCAATAGCACTTCACGACGGCGACGACACCCATCTTATCCCCGCGCTTAGGCGCGGCGGCGATACAGTCCGTGGCGTGCACGATCGGGCACGTGCTGGGCGCTGGGACACCTTTTTCCTTCCCTTGAGACGGCGCGGATTACGCTGTTCGTGCCGGCCCACGCTTGGAAAAGGCGGGCAGCGCACCTATTCTCAGGTGCAAAGTGGGGAACTGCGGCCGTCTGGCCGGGTCTGCTGCTTATTCATTTACAGGAGCCCCTCATGACGCGTCCCGTCGATTCCGGCGTCATCCTCATCGCGCGTGTTGCCCTTGCCGTGCTGTTTTTATGGGGCGGTGTGATGAAACTGCTGGGCTATGCGGGTTTTGTCGGCTATCTGAATTCGAAGGGTGTGCCGCTCGTCCAGGTCGCCGCACCGATTGCAACAGCGGTCGAGGCGCTCGGTGGCCTGCTGCTGATCGTCGGCTTCAAGATCCGGCCGCTCGCGCTCGTCCTGGCCGTCTATACCGTGGCGGCCGCGGTGCTGGGCCACGATTTCTGGAATGTTACCGATCCCGCTTTGCAACGCGATATGGTGATTCACTTCTGGAAAAACATCGGTATCGCTGGTGGTTTCCTGCTGCTGTTCGTGACCGGAGCGGGCCGAATCAGTATCGACGGCGCGCGCTCGCCACGCGGCGGGCTGAATCTCTGATCACGCAATTGAGGTAGTCTGTGCAGGTCGCTTTTGATTGTGGCTGTAATCAAGGGAGCAAATAATGATTCAAAGTTTTGAGCAAACCATTGGCGGCAAGGTCACGCAGTTGTGCGCAAGTCTCGGCGAAGGGCCTACGCCGCATCGCGTCATCATCAGCCTTGCCGATTCGGCGAAAACATTGGTGGTTCTGGATGCATCCGGTCTTATTGGCACGATCAAGGCCGAAATCGAACAGCCGGAAAAATTGATCGCCGACGCGATCACCAAGGCGCAAAACGAAGGGCTGATCGAGCGCGCGATCGACACGGGCGTGATTCAGGAAGCGCCGCTGTAAGTCACGCGGCGGCAGTGCGCGTTGTAGCGCGCCTGCTGGCGCCGTATAAGCGCGGAAAGAAGACTCCTGCGGTGTGTAAGCATCGCGGGGGTCATTTTTTTGCGCTTCCGGTGAAGCGGCGAGACGCTAAGTGCGACTCGCCAGTTTGCGGGTTTGCCGATTCATCGATTTGCCAATTCGCCGGCTCGCGCCGGGCAAAGCGATGAGACACTCAACGCGGTTCACCAACTTGCCCAGGACCAGTCTTGTAGGGTTTCGAGGCCGACGCGTGCGGCTCCGGATGCACGAGGCAACCCATTACTCCACCGAGCACCAGTAGACCGACCGAGATGGCCGTCGCGGCCTGCATCCCCGAAACGATCTGCGTGGCAGCCGCACCGCTCGCCAACGCGCCAAAAGCGGCTACACCCACTGCGCCACCTGCTTGCCGGGCCGTATTCAGCACAGCGGACGCAGTGCCCGCGCGCTTCGCTTCGACGGAGGCCAGCACGGCGGTCGTCATCGCCGGAACCGCGAGGCCCATCCCCGAGGGAATCAGCAGGAACGGCAGCAGCAAACCGACGAGCGGCGTAGACGCATCGACGAAATGCAGCAGGCCGTAGCCGAGCCCCGCAGTGATTGCGCCGGCGATCATCGGCACACGTACGCCAAAGCGTCCGACGACCCAGCCGCTTGCCACGTTCGAGAGCAGAAAACCGCCCGTCAACGGCAGGAACGCGAGGCCCGCCTGCAGCGGGGTATAGCCGCGTACGCGCTGCAAATACAGGCTTAACACGAACACCATGCCGTAGTACGTCAGATTCACGCAGATGCCGAACAGCACCGCGGCATTGAAGGTCCGCTTGCTGAATAGCGAGAGCGGCAGCATGGGTGCCGCGACGCGCGATTCCACTGCGATAAAAGCGCCGGTCGCGATGAGCGCGAGTATGAACCCGCCGGCTACCAGAGGATGGCTTAGCCCGAGCGGCCGCAGTTCGATCACAGCGGCGACGAAGGCGGTGAGCGCGACGATCGCAAGTGTCTGACCGCTCAGATCGATACCGCGTGTGATTGCTTCGGTTTTATCCGATGCCGATGCTGTACCTTTAGTCGCAGCAGCAGCCGCATTCCAAGCTCCAGCCCCAGTGCCTGTCCTCATCGCCGTCTCACGCCCAGTCGTGGCCGGAGCGGGAACCGCAGTCGCGGCCGCTCGTTGCGCGCTTTTCTGTGCGGATTCAGGGCGAGGCACCCAGAACCAGGTCGCCAGCAAACCGGCTACGCAAATCGGCAGATTGACGAGAAAGATACTGCGCCAGCCGAATGCCGCGATCAGCACGCCACCGACCACCGGTCCGGCCGCGATCGAAATCGCGCCCGCGGCGGTCCACAGTCCGACTGCGCGCGCACGGAGCTTCGGATCGCGGCCGTATGACTGATTGAGCAGCGCCAGCGAGTTCGGCAGCATGGCGGCCGCACCGATGCCCTGCACAGCGCGCGCCACGACCAGCATGGTGGCATCGAGCGCCAATCCGCAGGCGAGCGACGCGAGTGCAAAGAGCACGATGCCGGCCGCGTACATGCGCCGTGTGCCGAGCCGGTCCCCGAGCGCGCCCGCCGAAAGCATCAGCACGGCGAACGCGAGTGTGTACGCATCGACGACCCATTGCAGGCCCGCGACATTCGCATGCAGGTCCGCACCGATCTTCGGCAACGCGATGTTGACGATGGTCACGTCGAGTTGCGTGACGACGAAGCCGACGCTGACGCTGACGGTCGCGAGAATGCGGCCGAGGGCGGGCGATGGGCGGGTATTGGAAGAGTTCATGAGACACATCGTAGGCTGATGCAGCGCACGATGTTTCGGTCCGACGTGAAGTGTCGATGTCACCGGAATTGCCGTAAAGGCGGGGCGTGGAGCCGATGCAAACAACGGCGCACCACGCGGTGCGCCGTTGCGAAACAGCTCGACTAGCGCACTTGTGGCGCGTCTTTGATAAACAGCGTCGTCAATGCCCCGACAATGCAGATCGCGCCGACATACAGCGGCGCGGCCATCGGGTTCGACTTCATCATCAGCGAAACGGCGATCGGCGTGAGGCCGCCGAACACTGCGTAGGCAACGTTATACGAGAACGAGATGCCCGAGAATCGCACGACCGGCGGGAACGCCTTCACCAGCACGAACGGAATCGCGCCGATCACACCGACGAACAGGCCGGCCACCGCATACAGCGGCACCAGCGCCGACGTATCGACGGCAAGCTGCTGGAACATCACGTAGTACGTCACAGCCAGCGCGAGGCCGCCGATGAAAATCGTGCGCCCCGCGCCGATGCGGCCGGCGATCGAACCCGCCATCACGCAGCCGATCGTCAGGCACAGCGTCGCCACGCAGTTCGCCAGCAACGCGGTGGCCGGCGCGATATGAAACTGCTTCTGCAGCAGCGTCGGCGTCATCAGAATCACCACGACGATCGCAGCGGACAGCATCCACGTGAGCAGCATCGACACGATCACGGCGCGTCCGTGGTCGCGCAGCACGGCCTTGAGCGGCACTTCCGCGGCTATCGCCTTGCGTTGCTTGAGCTCGGCGAACACCGGCGTCTCATGCAGCCAGCGGCGCAGATAAACCGAGAACATGCCGAACACGCCACCCACCAGGAACGGGATGCGCCATGCGTAGGCGGAGATTTCCGCCGGTGCGAAGTTGCGGTTCACCGCCGAGGCAATCAGCGAGCCGAGCAGGATGCCTGCCGTGAGGC
Source organism: Paraburkholderia sp. GAS32 (assembly GCF_050434225.1). NCBI lineage: Bacteria > Pseudomonadati > Pseudomonadota > Betaproteobacteria > Burkholderiales > Burkholderiaceae > Paraburkholderia > Paraburkholderia sp. GAS32. Next base: position 25,885 of record NZ_JBNPVS010000021.1, read on the forward strand.
CGGCTGTCAGTGTGCCGCACGCATAGCCGATGTGCCGCTGCGGCACGTGCTCGGAAACGAACACCCATGCGCCCGGCACTTCGCCGCCGACCGCCGCGCCTTGCATCACGCGGAACAGCAGCAGCAATACCGGCGCCATTACGCCGATGCTGGCGTAGGTGGGCAGCAGGCCCATCATCAGCGTCGGCACCGACATCAGCAGCACGCTCAGCGTGAACATGCGCTTGCGGCCGAACAGGTCGCCGAAGTGCGCCATGATGATGCCGCCGAGCGGCCGGGCCAGATAGCCCGCCGCGAAGATGCCGAAGGTCTGCACCTGACGCAGCCAGTCGGGCATCGCGGCGGGGAAGAACAACTGGCCGATCGCCGGCGCAAAGAATACGAAGATGATGAAGTCGTAAAACTCCAGCGCCCCGCCGAGCGCGGCGAGACCGAGCGTCTTGTAATCGCTTCGCCCAAGAGGGCGTGGGGTGACAGCCTGCGCTCCACCCAGATTTGTCGCTTGCATTGCTCGTGTCTTGTCTTGAATTGGAAACCACACGTAGCGCGTGGAAATACGGCGGTCGTCGGGCGAGAAGTGTGGCAAGCGCTGGGTAGAGCACGGGACACCGGCGCGCCGGCCCGGATAGGGCAAGCGCGATGACGACTGGGGCCAGGGCGGCGATTTTACAGGATGAAAGCCGGTCGCTTCGGGAAGTGCTTAATTAGATTGGGAAAAGTTCCCCGAGACGCGCCTTTTCGACGGCAGGCAGGACCATGAGGGCTGCGCGTTGTGCGAGCCGCAGCGGTTGGGTGTAGGAATGCCGTGCCCACGTGTGGGAGTCGGGCGATTGGTATGCAAATTAGGATTGCTCCTATGTGAAGGAGTGGGCGTCCCTCTGAGAATCGCGTCCGAGCTATCAGTTAAGAGTCATCCCATGCGCATTGCCATCCTTCAGCGTGACCCCGTCATGCGTCAGTCGATCGAAAAGATTCTTATGAGTGCCGGCCATACCTGTATGGTCTATGACGACGGTCTGAGCATGTCGAAAGCGCTCGCCCGTTCCACCGTGGATCTGCTGGTGCTGGACTGGCAAGGCACGCGCCTGTCCGGCGCCGAAGTCCTGAGGTCGGTGCGCGCGGTCGGCGGCGACCGCCTGCCGGTCCTGTTCGCTTCGACCGAGACGTCGGAGGATAGCGTGGTGCGTGCCTTTGCCAGCGGGGCAGACGACTATGTCGGGCTGCCGTTGCGCCCGGGCGAGTTCCGCGAGCGCGTTGCGGCGTTGCTGCGTCGCGCCTATCCGGATCGGTTCAGCGCCGCGAGCTTCGATGTCGGCCCCTACCATTTCGACACGCATCGCCAGCTCGTCATGCTGCGCGGTCAGCCGGTGCCGCTATCGGGCACGCAATACCGGTTGGCGTCGCTGTTCTTTTCCAATATTGGCCGCGTAATGTCGCGCGACCATATCTTCGCGATGGTGTGGGGCCGTGAGTTCCGCGAATTCACCCGCACGATCGACAGTCATGTGTCGCGTCTGCGCCTGCTGCTCGAGATCGAGCCGCAAAACGACTTCCGGCTGCAACCCGTTTACAAGAGCGGCTATCGGCTGCTGCATCTGCGGCAAGGTGAAGCGGCCGCGGAAAAGCAGGCGGCCTGACAAACCGGCACATCATCGGCCGCGCCGCGGCCGGAAGCGGCTACGGATCAATTTGCCGCAACTCAAACCTGCGGCAGCGTCGGCCGGTTTTCAATCGCCCGGCGGATCAACGCTTCGACTGCCTTGCGTTCGTCTCCGGCCAACGGCAGACGCGGCGGCCGCACCGGCTCCGTACCGAGCCCGACGATCGTCTCGGCCAGCTTGATGTTCTGCACCAGCTTCGACGAGACGTCGAGCGCGAGCAGCGGCGCGAACCAGCGATAGATCGCGCGCGCTTCTTCAAGACGGCCCGCCTTCAGCAACTTGTAAATCACCACCGTCTCGCGCGGAAACGCGCACACGAGACCGGCCACCCAGCCATGCGCACCCATCAATATCGCTTCCATCGCGAGGTTGTCGACCCCGCACAGAATCGCGAAGCGGTCGCCGACCACGTTGATCAGATCGGTCACGCGCCGCACGTCACCGCATGATTCCTTGATTGCGACGATCTTCTTTTCGTCGGCGATTTCCGCGAACATGTCGGGCGTCATGTCGACGCCATAGGCCAGCGGATTGTTATAGATCATCAGCGGCAGCGCGCTCGCATCGGCGACGCTGCGAAAATGGTGCAGCGTTTCGCGCCGGTCGGACAGATAGCGCAGCCCGGGTAGCACCATGAAACCGGCCGCGCCATGCCGGCTGCCGGCTTCGGCCTGACGGCATGCGTCGAGCGTGCTGTTCTCGGCGATCGTCAGCAGAACGGGCACACGGCCGCGCGAGGCCTCGACGGCGATGTCGAGCACTTGCAGCTTCTCGTCCAGCGAGAGCGTCGATGCTTCGCCGAGTGATCCGCACACGATGATGCCGTCCACACCCGCGTCGATCTGCGCCTCGATATTCTTGCCGGTCCATTCGCGGTCTATGCTGAAATCCGCGTGAAATTTGGTGGTAACTGCGGGCAATACGCCTTCCCAGATATGCGCCACGACTGCTCTCCTGAGTGTGTTGAGTCGAAGCGCAGTGTAAGCAGGGAAAATGCTGCCGTCTTGCGCGATTCACGCGTGGCGGATGACGATTTCAGCATAGTGGCTGTGCTTGTATGCCCGGCAAGGCCAAGCGGATCAGCTATTTCAGCATAGGACGCAAAATACGTCGAAAGCATGTTGACTGGGCCTCACATGCGTTCTTGACCTCGCTCGATAGAGGTTGTGCAGACGCGGCGCCCACCTGATTTCAATAGCCGACGCATGCGTGGATGGACAGATGAGCTATGCTGAAATCGTCACAATCCACGATTATGCGCGCCAAGACTCCGGCGCCCGGCATTCCTACCATGTGCATCATGAAAACCCTAGACATCATCGACTCGCACACCGGCGGTGAACCGACCCGCCTGGTGGTGTCGGGTGGCCCGGCACTCGGCGGCGGCACGCTGGCGCAGCGTCTCGACGTGTTTCGCACGCAATTCGACGACTGGCGCGCTGGCATCGTCACCGAACCACGCGGCTCGGACGTGGTGGTCGGCGCGCTGCTGTGCGAGCCGGACGACCCCGCGTGCGCGGCCGGCGTGATCTTTTTCAACAACGTGGGCTATCTTGGCATGTGCGGGCACGGCACGATCGGTCTCGTTGTCTCGCTCGCGCACATGGGGCGGATCGGGCCGGGGCTTCATCGGATCGAGACGCCGGTCGGCGTCGTCGAAGCGACGCTCAACGAGGACGGCAGTGTGGCCGTGCGCAACGTGCCGGCTTTTCGCTACCGGCAAGGCGTGCAGGTGGACGTGCCGGGCTACGGCATGTTGACTGGCGACATCGGCTGGGGCGGCAACTGGTTCTTTCTCGTCGCCGACCATGGGCACTCGCTGGAGGCGGCGCGTATCGCCGAGCTGAGCGCGTTCAGTGCCGTAATTCGCGATGCGCTGATCGCGCAGCGCATCGCCGGTGCGGACGGCGCCTTGATCGACCACATCGAACTCTTCGGACCCGGCTCGCGAGACGGCATCGACAGCCGCAGCTTCGTCCTTTGTCCCGGCAACGCGTATGACCGCTCGCCGTGCGGTACCGGCACGAGCGCGAAGATCGCCTGCCTCGCCGCCGACGGCAAGCTGGCCGAAGGCGCGGTGTGGCGGCAGGAGAGCATCATCGGCAGCGTATTCGAGGCGAGCTATCGTCACGCCGGCGATGGCGTCTCGGTGATTCCGACCATCACCGGCCACGCGCACATCATGGCCGAAGGGCGTTTGTGTTTCGACGAGCGCGACCCGTTCGCATGGGGCATCCGCACGGCATGACAGCGGACGTGTTGATCGTCGGGGCCGGTATTGTCGGCGCGGCTTGCGCGGCGGAGCTGGCCGCGCTCGGCATGCGCGTTGAGGTACTCGACGCGCAGGGCATCGGCGGCGGCGCGACGGCGGCGGGCATGGGCCACATCGTCGTGATGAACGACTCGCCCGCGGAGTTCGCGCTGAGCCGCTATTCGCGCGACTTGTGGCTGGCGCTCGCGCCGCACCTGCGCACGCGCGATGCGTTCGCGCGCTGCGGTACTTTATGGGTTGCCGCCGACGATGAGGAATGGCAAGCCGCCCGAATCATGCATGCAGCCTTCGAAGCGCAGGGCGTCTCCGCTCAACTGCTCGACGCGGCTGCGTTGCGGGCGTGCGAGCCGGTGCTGGCGGCATCGATGGCGGGCGGCTTGCGGATCGAGCACGACAGCATCGTGTATGCGCCCACGGTTGCCGAGTGGCTGCTGACGCAATCTTCAGGAGTCGAGAATATCCGTGTGCGGCTCGGAACGCAGGTCGCCGAGATCAGCGCGCGTGGCGTGACGCTGGCCAACGGAGAGCGCATCAGCGCCGCGCATGTGATCGTGGCCAATGGTCTGGGCGCTCAGCAACTGCTGCGGTCGCTGCCGTTGCAACCGAAGAAAGGTCATTTGCTGATCACCGACCGTTATCCCGGACTCATTCGCCATCAACTGCTCGAACTGGGCTACATCAAGAGCGCACATCACGCGGCCGGCACCTCGGTGGCATTCAATGCGCAGCCGCGGCCTACAGGCCAGTTGCTGATCGGCTCGTCGCGCCAGTTCGATACAACCGATCCCGCCGTCGACATGCCGGTGCTCGCCCAGATGCTGCAGCGCGCGGCGCACTATCTGCCGGTCCTGCCGACGCTCAATGGGATCCGCGCGTGGACCGGCTTTCGTGCAGCGTCGCCGGATGGTCTGCCGTTGATCGGTCCGGCGGGTGATTTTGTACCCGGCGTGTGGCTTGCGGTCGGACACGAGGGACTGGGCGTGACGACTTCGCTGGGCACTGCAAAGTTGCTTGCCGCGCTGATCACCGGGAACACCGCGCCGATTCCCACCGAGCCGTACTTGCCGGTCCGTTTTACGCAGAAGGTGGTCCATGACTGACGCCGATGCAACACGCCTTCACTTGACGATCGACGGTAGAAGCGTCGAGGTCGACGCGGGCACGATCGTGGCCGCGGCGCTTGTCATGGCGGGCGCGGGCGGCACGCGGACGTCGGTCAGCGGCCAGCCGCGCGCCGCGTTGTGCGGGATGGGCGTGTGCCAGGAGTGCCGCGTCACGATCGACGGCCGGGCGCATGCGTTGGCATGCCAGACGCTTTGCCGCGATGGGCAGGTGGTTTGCACTGCCGCGGCTGCGGCCAATGCTGTCAACGCGACCAACGCGACCAACGCGACCAACGCGACCAACGCGACCAACGCGACCAACGCGACCAACGTCGCCACCGCGACCAGCGGGACCAACGCCCCCACCACCACGGACAAACGATGAAGCAGCACTTCGACATCGTCGTGGTAGGCGCCGGTCCAGCCGGGTTGAACGCCGCGCAGGCAGCGGCACGCGAGGGCGCCTCAGTCGCGGTGCTCGACGACAATCCGCGCGCCGGCGGTCAAATCTGGCGGCAAGGTCCCGGCCATCCGCCGCAAGTGCCGTTACAAGGCCTGCTCGGCGCCTTGAAGACGCAAACCAATGTAACCCTTTTGCCGTCGGCCCGCGTGATCGCGCCTTTGCGTCCGCGAGGTTTGCTGCTCGAGTCGGCTGAGCATGGTGGTGTGTCGATCAGCTACGATCGATTGATCCTCGCAACCGGCGCGCGCGAGCGGCTACTGCCATTCGCAGGGTGGACGTTGCCCGGTGTGACCGGTGCAGGCGCGCTGCAGGCACTCATCAAAGGGGGCATGCCGGTACGCGACGAACGGATCGTGATTGCAGGCAGCGGTCCCTTGCTGATCGCGGCGCTTGCCACCGCACGTGCAGCGGGGGCGCGGGTGCTGGCGGTCGTGGAGCAGGCCCCGGCGCTTGAGGTCGCCCGATTCGGAGTCTCATTGTTGAGCGAGCCGGCGAAGTTGCGGCAAGCCGTTGCCATGACGCGCGGCTTCGCGAGCGTGCGTTACTGGACCGGCAGCATCGTCCGGCAAGCGCATGGCGATGGCCGTGTCGAGCGCGTGACGATCCGGCGCGGCCAGCAGGAGTCGACGCTCGACTGCGACCGCATCGCCTGCGGCTATGGACTCGTGCCGAACATCACGCTTGCGCAAGCGCTCGGCTGTGCGATCAACGAAGCGGGCGAGATCGTCGTCGACGGTGAACAGCGGACTTCGGTCGACGGCGTGCTGGCGGCAGGCGAATGTACGGGCGTCGGCGGCGCGGAACTGGCGGGTGTGGAAGGCGAGATTGCTGGGCTGTCCGCGAGCGGCGGCTCGGCAAGCGGCAGCCCAGCAAACGCCGCCGCACTGCTTGCGCAACGAGCCCGATGGCGGCGTTTCGCGAGGCGCGTCGAAGCGGCCTTTGCCTTGCAGGCCGCCGCGCGCACGCCACCCGACGACGCCACGCTGCTCTGCCGTTGCGAAGACGTCAGCCTCGGCGAGGTGCGCGCCTATCCGGATTGGCGCGAGGCCAAGCTGCATACCCGCTGCGGGATGGGCGCATGCCAGGGCCGTATCTGCGGCGCCGCGGCTTCGCTGTACTTAGGCTGGCAACCTGCCGCGCCGCGCCCGCCCTTCAGTCCGGCGCAAATCAGCACGTTGATGGCAATCAGCGAGGAGCAGTCACGTGCTGAATGACCCCGCCATCCATTCGTCCCCTGGATATTTTCAGTAGCGCGTGGCCCTATAATCGACCGCAAGTGCCAACCCGTGTAGTTGCGCGGGTGAACGCACCCAACGTACAACCGCACCGACCACGGAACCCGCACGATGAACACGCTGGCTCATCCGCTCGAACCGGACGACGCAACGCTGTCCGGCATGCTGTCGCATTTCACGCTGCTCGAGCCCGTGTTCGATGCGATGCCGGACGTCGTGTTTTTCGTCAAGGACGCGCATGCCCGCTATGCGCTGGTCAATCGCACGCTGGCTTCGCGCTGTGGCTTCAAGGAAAAGTCCGCGCTGCTCGGCAAGACCGCCGAGGACGTCTTCCCGCACCGTTTCGGTCGTATCTACACCGCCCAGGACAAAGCGATCATCAACGTCGGCAGCCAGATGATCGATCAGTTGGAGTTGCATCTGTATCCCGGCCGTCAGCCGGGTTGGTGCCTGACCTGCAAGCAGCCGTTGCGCGATGCGGCGGGTAAGGTAGTCGGCCTCGCCGGCATCTCCCGCGACCTGAAAGCGGACGAAAGCAGTCATCCCGCGTACAGCCGGCTGGCTGAAGTGGTGCAGTCCATTCAGGAAAACTATGTGCAGCCGCTGAATCTGAAGCAGCTTGCTGCAATGGCGGATATGTCGGTGGCGCAACTGGAGCGCTACTTTCACAAAGTGTTTCATTTGACGCCGCGCCAGGTGCTGCTGAAAACGCGGCTGGACGCCGCCACCGCATTGCTGGTTTCACACGACAAGGTCACCGACGTCGCCGCACTCTGCGGCTACACCGATCACAGCGCCTTTACGCGTCAATTCAAGGCGACCGTCGGCGTCACGCCGACCGAGTACCGGATGCTGCTGCACGGAACCTCGCGAAGCTGAGCCGCCGCACACATGGTTCGTCGCAAGCATCATTACTACGTCTACGTCGTCGCGTTGGACGACACCGTCTGGAACGAGGCACGCTTTCGCCGCGCGAATCCGGATTACCGGTTCGACAAGCCGTGCGTGTACGTGGGAATGACGGGATTGGACCCGGATCTGAGATTCGACCGGCACAAGGCCGGCATTCAGGCAAATCGCTATGTGCGTGATTACGGCCTGCGCCTCATGCCTGAATTGTATGAAGTTTACAATCCGATGCCTTACCGCGGCGCACAGGATATGGAAGTGGAATTGGCGATTGGACTACGCGAGGCGGGGTACGGCGTGTGGCAGGCGTAAGTAAAATGTAAAACGCGCCTTATTTCACGCCGAGTCCGCGCAACACTGCGTTGCCTTCGGGCGTCAGACGGATATGCGAGTCGCCTGCGTCGCCGGAGACCGTTTCGATCAGGCCGGCTTCGTGAAGCTGCGGAATCTCGGGTTTCGCGGATGCGTCGATCGGCGCGTGCAGCAACAGCAGCAGCGTTGCCAGTTCGTGGTGGCTCAGCAAGCGACGCAGAATCGTGGGCCGCTTCGCCGGTGCGGGCGTGTCGTTCGTGTTGTGATCGGGTTGGTTCATGAAGCGCACCTTGTGCGGGATAGTGTCGGACGGATCATGCGGATGAAGTCTTAAACGATTCTTAAGACACTATTGTGATGTAACACCGTGACACTATGATTGCGCCGGCACAAGTTACCGACCGTTACACCTGGCCGATTGTTACCCGTGCTTACCTTACGGCGCGCAGGTTTTGCTCGCCGATTCAATCCACAGATTGTTCACGTGGCGTTTGCCCGCGTAGAAGCGATAAGTCGTCGCGCCGTTGTCGCTGCGCACCTTGACGATATTCGAATCGCCGAAATCGAGCATCTGGCCCTGAGGGATCTCGGTCGATTTGAACGCGGCGTTGTGACTGGTCGCCACTTGCGTCAGGCAGGCGACTACGTCGTTGACCGAGCGCTGCGTGGTGGTGTCCGTAACGGGCTCGCCGGCATCCGGATTCTTCTGGAAGTACGCGCAAGCGCTGAGAAGCAGGGGAACTGACAGGACTACGGCAAACTTCTTCATATCTCTCCTGGCGTTTCATTCGGCTGACGGTACGCGCCACACCAGCACTGGGCAGAGTGCGCGCGGCGCGGGGCGCGGATCAACCGCCATTATATCGGTGCGGCGCGCCCGCTTGAGCCGATGCAGCATGGGCCGTGCCCGATCTGTCTGAATTCGCCGGCCGCAAACCGCAAACCATCGCCCACCGGCATTACCGGCCGCAAACTCCTACTTGCGGCGCTGAGCCTGCGCCGCGAGCCGCACGGCCGCATTGGCCGCGCCATAACCGTCGTAGCCGCCACGCCGTTCGACAATCTCCAGGAAAAAGCGCTGATCCAGTTGTTCCGTGTAAGCGTGGAAGAACTCACCACCGCGTTCGTCGCGGTCGTACAGAATGTTGTGCGCGCGCAGCGCCTCGAGGGTCTCGTCCGGCAGCGCATAGCGGGCGGCGAGGTCGTCGTAGTAATTGCGCGGAATGCGCAACACCGGCAGACCGTCGGCGACGAATTCGGGAACCGCGCTGAAAATATCGCCGGTGCTGAACGCGACGTGATTCAGGCCGGAGCCGTGATAGGTGTGCAAGGCCTCGGCTACTGCCGTGTGGTGATCCACCGAGGCGTTCAGTACGATTCGCACCGAACCGTCATGACTGCGCAGCGCACGGCTGCGCACCAGCCCGTACGGGTCGGGCACCAGTACGCCAGGCTCGGCCTGAAAGCCGAGCGCGGTCCGCAGAAACAGGACCCACGTATCCAGCGAAGGCGCCGGCACAGACAGGCAGACATGGTCGATGCGCGTGAGTGGCCCCACTTCGGTCGGACCGTTGACGTCGGTGAGCACGAAATCGGCTTCGAACAGAGTGGGCTGGTCGGGTGTCTCGTCGACGAAATAGTTCAGGCTCCCGTCGGGCGCCTGCACGGCCGGCAGGACGCGTTCGTTCGGGCCGATCTGACCCGAGAACGGGGCGTAGCCGAACCCGGCGGCGCGCTCGAACGCCTGATTGGCGTCATCCACGCGAAACGCCGACGCGCACAGCGATAAACCATGCTGCTGGAAGAAAGCATTGGCGAATGAATCCGGTTCGGCATTCAGCACGATCGACGCCGCGCCATGCTGAAACAGCGTCACATCTTTCGAACGATGCTGGCCGGCCTGACGGAAGCGCAGCTTGCCGAGCCAGTCGACGAGATGCGCGCGGGTAGTGTGGTCGACGGCGAACTCGAGAAACTGATAGCCGACGTGCGCGGGCGCAGCGGGCGATCGATAGAGTTCGCCGACCGGCTGCTGGGTGGATTCAAGCAGTGCCCGCGTCTGTTCCTCGAGGAACAGCAATGAGCGATGGCCGTCCGCCGCGGTGATGGCGGTCGGCGCGGCGCGAAAACCGTCGTTGAAAATTTCGAGCGAAAGCGGCCCTGTATAGCCTGTTTTCACGACCTGCGCGGTGAAGCCTGCCAGATCGAAATCGCCCTGACCTGGGAAGCAGCGGTAGTGGCGACTCCATTCGAGCACGTCCATGGCGAGCTTCGGCGCATCGGCAATCTGCACGAAGGCGATGCGATCGCCCGGAATATCGGCGATCGCGTCCACCGTATCGTTCAGCGACAGCGTATGAAAGCTGTCGAGCACAAGCCCCAGATTCGGATGATTGACCGCGTTGACGAGTTTCCACGCGTGGCGGTAGGTCTTGACGTGCTTGCCCCACGCGAGCGCCTCATAGCCGGCAATCACGCCGGCCGCTTCGGCCGCGCGGGCCAGCGCACCGAGCTGGTCGGTCATGAGCGAATCGTCGCCGATGGTGTCGGGCGAGACGTTGCTGCACACCAGAATCCGGTCCGTACCCAGTTCGTGCATCACGTCGAACTTCCGCTTCGCCCGATCCAGATTGCGTTCGAGGCGCTCCGGGCTTACTCCGTCGAAATCGCGGAAAGGCTGGAACAGCATGATCTTCAGGCCAAGATCCTCGGCGATGCGCCGCACGTCGGCGGGTGAGCCGTCGAAATACAGCAGGTCGTTCTCGAAGATTTCGACGCCTTCGAAGCCCGCCGCCTGGATTGCGGTCAGCTTTTCGACGAGGGTCCCGCTGATCGACACGGTGGCAATCGAACGTTGCATGAACGGCTCCTGCAAAAACAATGAAACGGCTATTGGGGCAGCGCCAAGCGGCCGCTGTACGGCGTCCGCATGTCTTGCGGTTCGCTATGCTGCAATGCGAAAAATGGTCTAGCTAGTTACCGTCAACCAGCAGGGCGCAGGCCAGAAGTGCCCATATTAGCGGAATTTCCCGACAGTCTATACAAACTAACTAGATGGTACAAATTCGTATAAACCCCGAATGACGATTGCGGGCAATGCGCGCACACTGCGCTTACGTTGTAGAGCCGCGGCGCGTGCTGTGGCCCGCTTTATGCCTTACTTTTGCAGGAGTAGTCGTCATGAGTTTTGCCTCAGTGCTGGTCCTCAACGGACCGAATCTCAACCTGCTCGGCACGCGTGAGCCGGCCATCTATGGTTCGGAAACGCTCGACGACGTCGCGCAGCTCTGCCGCGACGCGGGCGAGCGGCTGGATCTGTCGGTCGATTTCTGCCAATCGAATGCGGAACACCAACTCATCGACTGGCTGCATGCGGCGCGCAGCAAGGTTGATGGCATCGTGATCAATCCGGCGGCTTACACGCATACCTCGGTGGCGATTGCCGACGCGCTCTCTGCGATCGAAAAGCCCGTCATCGAGGTGCATATTTCGAACGTGCATCGCCGCGAAGCGTTCCGGCATCACTCGTACGTGTCGGCGGTGGCCGAGGCGATCATCGTTGGTTGCGGCACGCAGGGCTATGTGCTCGCTCTGGAGCGGATGGCGGTCATCCTTAAGAATAGGGCGGCCAAATGAACGCACAAGCGAACACACAGGCAAACGCTCAGGCGAGCCCGCAATCGTTTCTCGTCGGTCTGATCGGTTCGGGCATCGGCGGATCGCTTAGCCCCGCGATGCATGAGGAAGAGGGCAGCAAACTGGGTCTGCACTATGTGTATCGGCGCATCGATCTGGAGGCGCTGAAGCTGGACATCACGGCGCTCGCCGATTTGCTCGCCGCCGCCGAACGCATGGGCTACAACGGACTGAACATTACCTATCCCTGCAAGCAGGCCGTCATTCCTCTGCTTGACGAACTCTCCGACGACGCGCGCGCACTCGGCGCGGTCAATACGGTTCTATTCAAGAACGGCAAACGTATCGGCCACAACACTGATTGGTCCGGTTTCGCGCGTGCGTTTCAACGCGGCTTGCCGGACGTATCGCTCGCGCGCGTCGTGCAACTGGGCGCGGGCGGCGCGGGCGCAGCGGTCGCGCATGCCGCGTTGACCATGGGTGCGCAAACGCTCACGCTATTCGACGTGGACGCCGAGCGCGCCGCATCGCTCGCTGCGGAATTGCAGAAGCGTTTCCCCGCCTCTACCGTCAGCGCCGGCAGCTCGCTCGCAGAATCGCTCGCCGCCGCTAACGGCCTGATTCACGCGACGCCCACCGGCATGGCGAAATTGCCGGGCTTGCCATTGCCGGTCGAATTGCTGCGCCGCGATTTGTGGGTGGCGGACATCGTCTATTTCCCGATCCGCACCGCGCTGCTGCAGGCCGCCGAAGAACTCGGCTGCCGCACGCTGAGCGGCGGCGGGATGGCGGTATATCAGGCGGTCGACGCGATGCGCATCTTCACGGGTCTGGAACCTGACGCCGAGCGCGTGTACACGCATTTCCAGTCCTTGTTGCAACGCCAGGCCAGTAGTACATAAGCCATACATATCCGGTACGTAACCCGACCGAGGAGACAGAGACGCCATGCCACAACCCATTCATTCCACGCCCGCCGAGGTAACCCGCCAAACGGCTGCCACGGTAAGCACCGCGCGCCGCTCGAAAGCCCGCTATCAGATTCTCTCGCTGCTAGCGGTCGGCACAATGATCAACTATCTGGACCGCACGGTGCTCGGTATCGCGGCACCGCAGCTGACCAAGGAACTCGGCATCAACGCCGCGCTCATGGGCTTGCTGTTCTCCGTGTTCTCGTGGAGCTACGTGGCTTCGCAGATTCCGGGCGGCCTGTTTCTCGACCGTTTCGGCAGCAAGCTCACGTATTTCCTGTCGATGACGTTCTGGTCGCTGTGCACCCTCGCGCAAGGGCTCGTGCATGGTATCGGCGCGTTGTTCGTGTTCCGGCTCGGCCTCGGCGTCTCGGAAGCGCCATGCTTTCCGACCAATAGCCGCGTGGTGGCCACATGGTTTCCGCAGAGCGAACGCGCGATGGCGACCGGCACCTACACGGTCGGCGAATATATCGGCCTCGCGTTTTTCAGCCCGTTTCTGTTCATGTTGATGGGCGCGTTCGGCTGGCGTTCGCTGTTCTACGTGGTGGGCGGCGTGGGTCTTGTGTTCGGTGTGATCTGGTGGTTGTTCTATCGCGAGCCGCACGATCATCCGTCCGTCAATCAGGCGGAACTCGACTATATCGAAGCAGGCGGCGGTCTGACGCACAGCAAAAAGGACGCCGATGTTTCCGGCGCACCGGCTGCATCGGAGAAGAGCGGCTTCGAATGGCGCACCATCGGACGCCTGCTCAAGCATCGTCAATTGGCCGGCATCTGCCTTGGTCAGTTCGCCGGTAACTCGACACTCGTGTTTTTCCTCACCTGGTTCCCGACGTATCTCGCCACCGAACGGCATATGGCATGGCTGAAGATCGGCTTCTTCGCGATCATGCCGTTCATTGCCGCGTCGATCGGCGTGATGTTCGGCGGCATCTTCTCCGATTGGCTGCTGCGGCGCGGCAAGTCGCCGAACGTGGCGCGCAAACTGCCGATCATCGCTGGTTTGCTGCTCGCCTCGACGATCATTCTCGCCAACTATGTCGAGAGCAATGTGGCGGTGATCGCGATTCTGTCGGTGGCGTTTTTCGCGCAGGGGATGGCGGCGCTGGGCTGGACGCTGGTGTCGGACATTGCGCCGGATGGCCTGCTTGGCGTGACTGGCGGCATCTTCAACTTTGCGGCCAATCTGGCCGGCATTGTGACGCCGCTGGTGGTGGGTTTCATCGTCGCGGCAACCGGTTCGTTTGTCGGCGCGCTTGTGTTCATCGGCGCGATCGCTTTGATCGGCGCGCTGTCGTACATCTTTATCGTCGGCGATATCAAGCGGATCGTGCTGGTGGACTGAACAGCACGTATCGTTCGAACGGCTTTCATTGAGTAAAAAAGCGGGACCTGGCTAGCACCAGGTCCCGCTTTTTCGTTTCAGGCTTGCCTCAGTCTTCCTTGCGCACGAAACGCAGCACGGCGTCGACAATCATCGCGCGATGACGCGCGCGCAAGCGCGGGTGCGACGGATCGCGGCCGAACGCCGTACCGAAGGTATGGCGATTGCCGACGCGGTGAAAGCACAGTGAACTGATCATCAGGTGCAGGTCGATCGCATCGACGTCGCTGCGAAACAGTCCTGCCGCGATGCCGCGCGAGAGCAGATCTTCGATGGTATGAATGACGGTGACGTTGCGGCCTTTGAAGCTCTTCACCTGCTCGACGTACTTCGCACCATGAATGTTCTCGATCGTCACGAGGCGGACAAAATCGCGCTGGCGGTCGTGATAGTCAAATGTAAACTCGACCAACGCGCGCATGCCCTCGATCGGATCGAGTTCGCTGACGTGCAGATCCTGTTCGAGCGCGCGAATGTCGCCGTACACTTTTTCCAGCACGGCCTGGTACAACCCTTCCTTGCTGCCGAAGTAGTAGTACAGCATGCGCTTGGTGGTGTTCGTACGCTCCGCGATCGCGTCGACGCGCGCACCGGTCAACCCCATCGCGGAGAACTCCTGCGTCGCGACGTCGAGGATGTTGCGCTTCGTCTGTTCCGGATCGTACTTGCGTCGGGTGTCGGACGCGATGCCGTTGGTATCAGGCTCGGCGGCCTTGCTTCCCTTTTTCATTGTGTATTCGAGCGGCGATGACGGCGCATTCTAGCATGCTGAAACCAGCCTCCGGAGCGGGTCTCGGGCATAAGCGGCGGCGTATTGAGCCCGCTAGCGAATAGCGTCACCGCGTCGGCCGGGTCGAGGCGCGCCGGGCGGCGAGCGCGTCGCGCGTCTGCATCGCGGTGTAGGTGAGTTGCGCGGCCGCGAGACCGAGCGCGCCGTAGGTGCGCGTCAGGCCGAAAGCCGCGAATGCCTCGGGCACCGGCCGTTCGCCGGAGATGGCCGCCGCCAGCAATTCGCCCGAGACGGTGGTGGGCGCCATGCCGTGGCCGCCGAAACCGACCGCGTACCAGACGCCGTCCGTGCTGCGGCCGATTTGCGGCATCTTGTGCCGCGCGTAGCTCATCAGTCCGCCCCAGGCGTGCTCGATGCGCACGTCGTGCAACTGCGGATAGACCTTCAACAGATCACGCCGCAAGAGCCGCGCGATGTCGTCGGGCGCGCGGTCGCGTACCGAGATGCGGCCACCCCACAGGATGCGTGTGTCGGGCAGTGGACGGTAATAGTCGAAGGCGAAGCGGGTGTCGTAGACGGCGGCGCGGGTGTCCATCGCGTCTTTCAGGCGGGCGCCGAGCGGTTCGGTGGCCATCACGTAGGTAGCGATTGGCAGCACCGCGCGTTCGACCTGCGCATAGACGTTGCGCGCATAGCCGCCACCGGCCATCACCACGTGGCGTGCTTCGAGCGCGCCCTGCGGCGTATGCACCACGAAGCCGGCGCCGTCGCGCCGGGCGCCGCTGCGCTGCAAGCGCACAACGGGCGATTTCTCGTGAATCTGCACGCCCGCGTTGGCCGCGGCGCCCGCGACACCGAGCACATATTTCAGCGGATGGAAGTGGAACGCATTGCGCTCGAACAGGCCGCCGTGATAACGGCTCGTTTTCAATTGTGAAGCGAGCTCCGCGGGCGCCACGGGTTCCCACTCGACACCGAACGAATCGCGCATCAGACGCCGCTGCGTGTCGAGCCTTGCAGGTTCGTCGAACCAGTTGGCGAGGATCACGCCGGCATCGGTCACGTCGCAATCGATGCGGTAGCGCTGGATACGTTGCCTCATCAGATCGACGGCGTCGGTTGTCAGTGCATAGAGTTCGCGGGCACGGGCCGGCCCGAGGGTTTTGAGCAGATCCGCGCAATCGAGGCTGTAGCCGCCGAACACGAAGCCGCCGTTGCGGCCGGAGGCGCCGAAACCCACCTGCTCGGCTTCGAGCACGGCGACGTCGGTGATGCCCCGCTCGGCGAGTCCCAATGCCGTGGACAAGCCCGCGAGGCCGCCGCCCATGATGCAGACGTTGACGTTCCGCCGGCCGGTTAGCGGCGCGTAAGCGGATGAGTGCCCGGCAGCGCGGGTGATGGTGGCTTCGTAAAAGCTTTGCATAGGGCTAAGAGTAGATCAGGACAGCGGCAGCAGCTTGCCGCTGAACACCACCGGACCCGTCGGTGCATTGTGGTCGGGCGAGCCGCCCGGCGCTTCTATGGAGACCGCCAGCGCCGCGTAGCTCTCCGGCTTCTGCTGACCGGCCGTAACCTTGCCGTTGGCGCTGTCCGGCAGCATGCCGAGCGACACCGGATGGCCATTGGCCGGAATGCCCCACAACTCCATCGCCCGGCCGGCCGGCAGGTCGACTTTGCCGAGCGGATGCAGCGTCATGGTGGAGCGGGCTTCATCCCACGCGACCAGCATAACCGGATGCGCGTCCTTGTCGTTCAGCACCGCGACATGCGAGACGGCCGCTTCCGGCTGTTGCGCGACGGTCGGCGCCGTGGATGGCGTCACGCCGGACGGCAACAGCGAACGCATGGCAACCACCGCGGCGATTACGGCGAACCCTGTTACGCCGATCGCCCAGCCGCGCCAGAACGCGAGGTTCTCGAAGATGCTGCCGGACGGACGAGCGGGTTTTTCGACCACGGTGCGCGGTCGTGCCGCCTCACGCGCAGCCTCACGAGCCGACGCCAGACCGAGCCGCCGCTCGATGGCATCCCAGACGGCGGCCGGCGGCATACGCGGCTCCGCGAGTTCGGCCAACGGCGAGATCCGCCGCTGCCATTCTTCGATGGCCCGACGAATCACCACATCGTGATCCGCGTAGCGTTGGAAGCGTCGCCGGGCGCCGCCACGCAGTGTGCCGAGCGCGTACTCGGCGGCCAGCATATCGACCAGTTGAGGATAGCGATGGAGATTCATCACTCACCTCCCAGGCAGGTCTTCAGCTTGGCAAGGCCGCGCCGGATCCAGGATTTTATGGTGCCGAGCGGCACCGTCAGCGCTTCAGCGATCTCGCTATGGCTCTGGTCACGCAGGTAGGCGAGAGCAACCGCCTGACGCTGCGCCGGTTCCAGTTGCTGCATACAGCCGGCCAGCAGACGTGCCTGCAGGCTGACCGCGGTCAGCGCTTCGGGATCCGGATCGCCGGTTGCCACAAGATCGTCCAACGCATCGCTCCATTCGGTTTCCTGCTTGTTGACCCGCCGCAGGTGATCGAGTGCACGGTTCCGGACGATTGCCGACATCCACGTCATGGGGGCGGAAAGGGCCCGCCGATAATCGCCCGCAAAGCGCCAGATGTTGACGAAGCTGTCCTGCAATACTTCTTCGGCCCACTCGTGCCTGCTCAATATACGGAGCGCGAGACCGAACAGTTTCGGAGCGGCGAGATCATATAGCTCGCGTAGTGCCGAAGCATCCTCTTTGGCAATGCGTTCGAGCAACTCGGCGAGGGTTTCCGGCGTCAGTTCTCGAGGATCGGCGGTCATGGAAAGTGGTGTGGTGAGCTTGCGGGCCTATGTTACTCAATTTCCTTCCGACCTTATATGTGGTTTTTTCCCCGTGTGCTGCATCCGCCGGGCGTATGGCCGCGTATGTGGATGCAGGACCCGGGGATTGCGTCCGAGGGTTGCGCCTGGGCGCTTATTGTTTTGCTTTGGACAGCTTTGGATCGACCTTAGACGCCCCAGCGCAATACCAGCGGATCGAGCCGCCGTGCGACTTTCAGCAAGCCTGCGCGTGTGGCCGGATGCATCGGCGGTAGCGGATGGCGCACTGCGTCCGATCGAATCACACCGCCTTCTTTCATCAAGGCCTTGCACGATGCGAGGCCACCCTGGCGGTTTTCATAGTTGATGAGCGGCAGCCATTCCTGATAGTGGGCGGCGGCCGCTTCGGTGTCGCCCGCTGCATAGGCGTCGACGATCAGGCGGATGCCGTCCGCGTAGCCGCCGCCGGTCATCGAACCGGTTGCGCCCGCATCGAGATCGGCCATCAGCGTGATCGCTTCTTCGCCGTCCCATGGACCTACCACGGCGTCGCCGCCCAGTTCGATCAACTCGCGCAGCTTGTTCGCAGCCTGTGGCACTTCGATCTTGAAGTACGACACGTTCTGCAGTTCACGCGCCATGCGGGCAAGAAACGGCGCGGATAACGCCGTACCGCTGACCGGCGCGTCCTGGATCATGATCGGAATCCCGATTGCATCGGACACCGTGCGATAGAACTCATAGATGCCGCGCTCGCCGATGCGGATCGTCGCGCCGTGATACGGCGGCATGATCATCACCATCGCGGCGCCCGCAGCCTGCGCACTGCGGCTGCGTTCAGCGCACTGGTACGAGCTGAAATGCGTGGTCGTGACGATCACCGGCACGCGGCCGGCGACGTGTTCGAGCACCACGTGCATCAGCGTGTTGCGCTCGTCGTCGGACAGCGCGAACTGTTCGGAGAAGTTCGCCAGAATGCACAGGCCGTTGGAGCCCGCGTCGATCATGAAATCGATGCAGCGTTTCTGGCCTTCCAGGTCGAGACCGCCGGCCTCGTCGAAGATGGTGGGCGCGACGGGGAACACGCCGCGCATGGGAGCAGGGTTGTGGGTATGGGTCATGGTGATGTGCGTTGTGCCGAGGTGAGGTGATGAGGCGTGGGTCTTTGAATGTCTCCGTCGCTGACTATACGGCGGGGTGCGTGGCGGGTATATTGAATTGTTTCCATCTTGTGATCGCTTTTGCGACTCACCTGGCGACTCACCCCGCGACTGCCCGGCAATTCATGAAAGACACCCTGAACGTCCTGCTGTCGAGACTGCGCATGAAGCAGTTGCAATTGCTGATCGCGCTCGACGACCATAAGTCGTTGCACAAAGCCGCCGGCGCGATGTCGATGACGCAATCGGCCGCTAGCAAGGCGTTACAGGAGCTGGAGTCGATGCTTGAGGCGCCGCTTTTCGAGCGCTCGAAGAGCGGCATGATTCCGAACCAGCTTGGCCACTGCGTGATCCGCTACGCGCGGCTCGTGGCGACGGACCTTACCGCGCTCTGCCAGGACGTCGCCGAGATACGCTCGGGGCGCGGCGGGCGGCTCGCGATCGGCGCGATCATGGGCGCGATTCCCGAGTGCGTCGTGCCGGCGCTGAACGATCTGCATGCCGGGCAGCCGGGCCTGTCGATCGAAGTGATGGAAGACACCAGCGCGCGCATGCTCCTGCAACTCGACGAAGGCCGGCTCGATCTGGTGATCGGCCGTGCGGCGGTTGCCGCCGATCCGTCGAAATATCACTACCGTCCGCTTGGGGACGAGCCGTTATCCGTCGTGGTGGGTTATGGCCATCCGCCATTGCCGAGGAAAGAAGTGAAACTGCGTGACCTGGCCGGTCACCGCTGGGTGATGTATCCGTCGCATATGCCCTTGCACGCGTTGCTCGAACGGGAGATGGATCTGGCGGGGCTTGAGATGCCAGACAACCCGATCTCGACTGCCTCCACTTTCGTGACAGTCGCATTACTGCAAAGCAGTGCCGATCTGGTTTCGTTGTTACCGACCGCGATCGCGGAGTTGTTCGTGCGGCAGAAAATGTTGCGCTTCGTGCCGGTCAAACTGAAGTCGCCTTCACAAACCTTCGGTATTGTGACGCGCAAAGGCGGCGTGCTGTCGCCGCCGGCTGAGCAATTCATCGAGTTACTGCGTGGACGGACGGACCAGATGGAAGGGCAAGCGGCGTCGGCACAAAAAAAGTCTGAATCGGCTTTCTTTTGACGCGCGAAAGACCTTCAATATCTCATGGCGGTTAGTGCTTTGCCATGCCCGGCGAGAAGGTGTTGCGGCGGCGACACTGTGGGGTAAATCCGAACCGATTGCATACTCGCGTTCCGCGCTACACTTGATTGAAGGTGCGCCAGAATCAAGAGAATGGTGCACGCTCGGGGAGAGCAGCCATGAATCGGCCACTGATTCGGTTACCGCTTCGCGCGACAGGCATGGCGCCTGTCAGGAAGTGGCTCAAATGGGGGCTGGCAGCGGCATTCCTGCTCGCGCTGGCTTTGGCGGCCCGCTTTGTCCAGATCGAGATCGAAACGTCTCGACTGCAGGCACGCTATCTCTCCGAACTCACGCGCGACGTGGGTTTTTCCGTCGAGAACGGTCAAAGTCATTCCATCCGGTTCCCTCAAGCAGACAAGGGCCCTTACGACAGCCGCCTCGGCTACGCGTTGCTGCCGTCGTTCCAGCAGCGCTTGCTCGAACGCGGGTTTGAAATCAGCGCACAGTCGCGCGATTCCGAGCGAATGCTGTCGCTGGCCGATAGCGGTCTATTTATTCCCTACGCCGAAAAAGATCAGGCGGGGCTGCAACTCTTCGACGGTACTGGCACGCCGCTCTTTGGTGCACAGTATCCGGGCCGCATTTATGACAGCTTCGATTCGATCCCGCCGCTGATCGTCAATTCGCTGCTGTTTATCGAAGACCGCTATCTGCTCGATCCGGATCAGCCGAACCGTAATCCGGCGATCGACTGGGGACGCTTTAGCCACGCGCTCGTCGACCAGGGCGCGCGCGTGTTCAACCGGCATCAGTCGACGCCTGGCGGCAGCACGCTCGCTACGCAGATCGAGAAGTTCCGCCACTCGACGGGTGGGCGCACGGCAACGCCGCCGGAGAAATTGCGGCAAATCGCTTCCGCCTCGGTACGAGCCTATCTGAATGGTCCGCAGACCATGCCCGCGCGCCAGCAGATCGTCGTCCATTATCTCAACTCGGTGCCGCTTGCCGCGCAACCGGGTATTGGTGAGATCAATGGCATCGGCGACGGTCTGGCCGCCTGGTACGGGCGCGATTTCAACGACGTCAACCGCATTCTCAAAGCGCCGTCGGCAGAAGAGAATCTCGCGGAGCAGGGCGTGGCGTTTCGCCAGGTGCTCTCGCTGATGATCGCGCAGCGTGCACCGTCGTATTTCCTGCACCACGGCTATGCCGAACTTGACCGTCTGACGGATAGTTATCTGCGCTTGCTGGCGACCGGTGGTGTTATTTCGATCCCGCTGCGCGATGCCGCGCTGTCCGCGCAAGTGGATCTGCGCCGCGTAGCGGAAAAAACGCAGAACGCCGACTCGTTCGTGTCGCGCAAGGCCGTGACGTCGATGCGTTCGCACCTGTTGACGGCACTCGGCATTCCGAGTTTCTATGAACTCGACCGGCTGGATCTGCAGGCAACGGGCACGCTCAACAACGCCGTGCAGCAGGCCGTGAGTGAACGTCTTGCCGCTGCCGCGACGCGCGACGGTGCAAAGGCCGCGGGGCTCGTCGGCTATGAAATGCTGCGCGCCTCCGACGACCCGTCGAGAATCGCCTATAGCTTCACGCTGTTCGAACGGCGTGACGGCGCGAACCTGGTGCGGGTGCAAACCGATAGCGTGAACCAGCCATTCGACATCAATTCCGGCGCGCGGCTGAATCTCGGTTCGACCGCGAAAATGCGTACCGTGGTGACGTATTTGCAGATCGTCTCCGATCTGCATGCGCGTTATGCCCCGCTGAGCACGACGGAGCTGAAAGCCGTGAAGCACGATCCGAACGATCAGCTCACGCGCTGGGCGCTGGACTATCTGGCGCATACCTCGGACCGCTCGCTGCAAGCCATGCTCGACGCGGCCGTGGAACGCAAATACTCGGCAAGTCCGGGTGAAACGTTTTACACGGGCGGCGGCGCGCAGACCTTCAACAACTTCGAATCCGACGACAACAGCCGCATTCTCACCGTGCACCGCGCATTCCAGCATTCGGTGAATCTGGTGTTCGTGCGGCTGATGCGCGATATCGTCCACTACGAGATGGTGCAGACCACCGGACCGTCATCGCAATGGCTGGGTGATCCGGCGATTCGCAAGATGTATCTCACGCGTTTCGCCGATCAGGAAAGCCGCGTGTATATGAATCGTTTCTACACGAAGTACCACGGCAAGGCGCCCGAGCAGCAACTGGCCTTGCTGCTGCTCGGCGTGCGTAAATCGCCGCCTAAAGTAGCGACGGTGTTGCGCAGTGTCGCGCCGGACGAATCGAATGGGTGGTTCAACGCGAAGATGCGTGCGGCGCTGAAGAACACGCCGGCTGCCTCAATCCTGGACGATGAGGATCTCGCGAACCTGTATGACAAATATGGGATCGACCGCTTCAATCTGAACGATCGTGGCTACATTTCGAGCGTGCATCCGCTGGAACTGTGGACCCTCAACTATCTGCGCGCCCATCCCGACGCAACGCTCGACCAGATACAGAACGCGAGCCGCGACGTGCGCCTGTCGACTTATTCGTGGCTCTTCAAGACCCGCTATCACGCCACCCAGGATCGCCGCATCAAGCGGATGGTCGAACTGCGCGCCTACGATGCGATCGGTAAATCGTGGCAGGCGCTCGGCTATCCGTTCGCGACGCTCACGCCGTCGTTTGCGGCAGCGATCGGTGCGTCCGGCGACCGGCCGGCTGCGCTCGCGCAACTGATAGGCGTGATTGCCAACAACGGCAACAAGGTGCCGACCGAAAGCCTCACGCAACTCGACTTCGCGAAAAACACGCCGTACGAAACGCATTTCCAGCGCGCGGCGGTGGCGCCGCAGCAGCAGTTGTCGCCGGAGATCGCCGGGGTGGTCAGGGGACTGTTGCGTGATGTCGTATTGGGCGGTACGGCTAAGCGTCTCGCGCAGGGCATGACGTTCCCCGATGGTCAAACACTCGAAATTTACGGCAAGACCGGCACTGGCGATCAGCGCTTCAATGTGTGGGCCAAAGGCGCACGCCTGATCGAGTCGCGCAAGGTGAACCGCAGCGCAACCTTCGTGTTTGTGATGGGAGACCGCTTCTACGGCACGCTGACCGCCTACGTGCATGAGCCGTATGCGGCCCATTACGAGTTCACGAGTGCGCTCTCGGTGCAGTTGCTGAAGTCGTTGGCGCCGGCGCTGCAGCCGTTGCTGCAAAATCCGCCTGCTAAAACGGCTGCGATAGCGAAAGTCGCCGCGCAATGAGCAACGGCGCCTAATAGCCGGCGTCCGTCGCCGGCTTAAGGAAAAGCTCGTGCACGGGCGCGAAATGCGCGTATAGCGGCAGAATTGCGCCGCCCATCGCCCGCGCATCGGCGCCGATGGTGCCTTCCAGTAGTTGCGGACGCACCATGCCTTCCCATTCGAAGCGATCGAGTACGCGCTCGGTTCGGCGGATGATTTCGCGGACCAGTTGCCGGTCGAGTTCGCCGTCGATCACCACCGCTTCCAGGTCGAGCAAGGCAGCCGCATTGGTCAATGCATTGGCGATCGCAGGACACGCGGTGTCGAGCCATTGTTCGGTTTGCCGCCACAGTTCAGGCGACAACGCGCGATGGTCGTGCGCGGCGGCGGGCGGCACGCCTGCATCGCTCAATAGCCTTTCCAGAACGAAACCCGATGCTGCGTGCAGCAGTTGCCGCGCGGGTTTGCGCGCGCTGCCGTCCCTCAGCGGTATCGAGCCGACTGCGCCCGCATTGTCGTGTGGTCCGGCATGCAAACGGCCGTCGATCACCAGACCGCCGCCGATAAACGTCCCGACGAACAAATAGAGAAAATTGTGAATCCCGCGGCCCTGGCCCATCACGAGTTCGGCCGCGCAGGCCGCGGTGGTGTCTTTGGCGAACTCGACGGGCAAGCCTGTCATCGTCGCGATGCGACTGCGCAAGTCGATCTCGTGCCACGCTTCCAGCGCGTCCTGCGGGGCGCCGAGAAAGTCGCGCCAGCCGCCGAGCCACAACGGCGCAGCCACGCCCACGCCAACCACTTTGTTCGCCTTCGCGCCGAGCGTCTGATTCACGCGCGCCAGTTTGCTTTCGAGCGCGGGGAACAGCGTGCGCGGATCGGGATAGGCATAGTCGAATACATCGCGGCACACCACGTGGCCCGCGAAATCCATCGCCAGCACGTCGAGACTGCGTCTGCCCACCTTGATGCCGATGGTGTACGCGCCGTCCGCACGCAGTGCGATCGGCACCGAAGGCTGACCGATTCGACCGCGCACGCGCGCCTGCTTTTCGAGCAGGCCGTCGTCGATCAGACGGTCGACGATCATCGAAACGGTCTGCATCGACAGACGCGTGAGACGGCCCACGTCGGCTTTCGGCAGTGGCCCATGCAAACGGATCGCCTGTAGAACGATCCGTTCGTTGAACTGCCGCATGCCGACCTGGTTCGAGCCGACCGTGCGTTTGAGAGGCGAACGTGTACCGGTGGTTTCCATCGTCGTGTGCCCCTCAGCGGGATGCATGCATCATGCAATCGCCTTGACGTCCGCTTGCTTCGCGCCCGTCATGATCGCCACGGCCTCCGACATGTGGATGTCTTTGGTGTTGACCACCGCGGCACGCCTGCCGAGCCGCTGGATATGAATACGATCCGCGACTTCGAACACGTGCGGCATGTTGTGGCTGATCAGGATCACCGGCAGGCCGCGATCGCGCACGCGCCGGATCAATTCGAGCACCATGTTGCCCTCCTTGACGCCAAGTGCGGCGGTGGGCTCGTCGAGAATCACCACATGCCGTGCGAACGCCGCGCTGCGCGCGACAGCCACGCCTTGACGCTGGCCGCCGGATAAGGTTTCGACCGCCTGGCGCATCGAGCGGATGCCGATCTGCAAATCCTTCATGTGCGCGGTGGCTTCGTCGAGCATGCGGCGCTTGTCGATCATCTTGAAGATCGAACCGCGCCAGCCCGGCTTGACGAGCTCGCGGGCGAGAAACAGGTTTTCGGCGATGCTCATGGCGGGCGCCACCGCGAGTTCCTGGTACACGGTTTCGATGCCTTGAGCGCGCGCATCCAGAGGGCTGCGGAATTTGACCGGCTTGCCGTCGAGCAGGATTTCGCCTTCATCGGGGATGGTGGCGCCGGAAAGCGCCTTGATCAACGACGATTTGCCCGCGCCGTTGTCGCCGATCACAGCGAGAATCTCGCCGGGCAGCACTTCGAAATCGCAGCCGTCGAGCGCGGTGACGTTGCCGTAGCGTTTGACAAGTCCGCGCGCCTGCAGAACGGGCATCACGGCAGAAGCGGAAGTAGGTGTCGACATGACAGGTTCCTTTGGGCGTTCAACCGCGACGATGGGAAAGTTTGTCCGCGGCGACCGCGAGAATCACCAGCATGCCGGTGATCAACACCTGGTAGACCGAAGAGACACCGATTAGCGTCAGGCCATTACGAAATACGCCGACGATCAGCGCGCCGAGCAGGGTTCCGCTAATCGAGCCACGTCCGCCGAACAGACTCGTGCCACCCAGCACCACCGCCGTAATACTGTCGAGGTTCTCGGTTTGCCCCGCCTGCGGATCGCCGACGCCGGTGCGCGATACCGACAACAGCGCGGCAATACCGTAGATCGCACCGGCCAGCGAATACACCGTGAGCAAGATCTTCTGCGACGAGAGGCCCATCAGGCGCGCGGCTTCGGGGTTATTGCCGAGCGCGTACAGATGCCGGCCGGGCACGGTGTCGCGCAAGACGAACCACGTCGCCCCATACATCAGCAACGTCAGCACTGTGCCGTAGGTGACATCGGCGGGGCCGAGTTTGAACGTGTTGCCGAGGAACATGATCGCGTCCGGCAGGTTCGAGACGCTTTCCGCGTTCGAATAGATCTGCGTGAGCGCGAATGCGATGTTCAGCGTACCGAGCGTGACGATGAAGGCAGGCAGTTTGATCCGCGTGATCAGCACGCCATTGAGCGCGCCGAACAACGCGCTCGCGGCGATGCCGCACAGAATCGCGAGAACGGGCGGCACGCCGAGCGTGACCGCGAATTTGGTCATGATGATCGAGCCGAACGCCATCACCATCCCGCACGACAGATCGATCCCGCCTGTCAGCACGATCAGCGTCTGGCCGATGGCGATGACGGCGACCACCATCGTCTGCTGCAGGATCAGCGAGAGGTTCTGGAACGACAGGAACCGGTTGCTCTGCGAAATGAAGAAGCCGCAGGCCAGCAGCAGGGCGATCAGCGGTCCGATTTCAGCGAGCGACGGCAAACGGTCGGTGAAGGTGCGCGGGTGGCCGGCGGGCGCGGAAGGTGTCGACATGATAGGTGTCCTCGATGCATAAACGTGGCGGGCAGGCCACGTGGTAAATTCGGAGGCCGGCCATCTGGCGGGCGGCGATCCGCGGGGTATCCCGCGGTCGGCGGTTCAATGGCTGGCAATCCGTGAGCGGCCCAGCAAAGTGGGCCGCTGTTCAGTGCGTGTTACTTGTTGCCCCAGCAGTTGTCGAGGCCGTACTTTGTATCCTTGCTGTCGACGCCGGGCATCGCCTTGTCGGTGACCAGCGTCACGCCCGTGTCCTGATAGCCGGAGACCTTCTTGCCGGTCTTCGCATACTCGACACCCGCCGTCACGCCGAGCGAGGCCATCTTCAGCGGATACTGCTGCGAGGTCGCGGCAATCTCACCGGCCTTCACATTACGTACGCCTTCGCAGCCGCCGTCGATGGAAACGATCATCACGCTCTTGTCCTTGCCCGCTGCCTTGAGCGCGCGATACGCACCCGCTGCCGCCGGTTCGTTGATCGTGTAGACCACGTTGATATCCGGCGATTTCTGCAGGCAGTTTTCCATCGCCGTCTGGCCCTTCGACTGATCGCCGCGGGTGTCCTGACTGCAAACGATCGACGGATCGCCTTCCTTCACGCCGAAGCCTTCCAGGAAGCCGTTATGACGCAGCACGCCGACCGAGACGCCGGGAGCGAGGTCGAGCGTGGCGATCTTCGCGGGCTTGCCGTTCATGGCGGCTTTCGCGTACTTGCCGATCAGCACGCCGGCTTTGAAATTGTCGGTGGCGAAGAGGGCGTCCGTGGCATCTTGCGGATCGGTCGGCGTGTCGAGCGCGACCACCATCACACCGGCGGCGCGCGCTTTCTTGATGCTCGGCACGATTGCCTTGGTGTCGCTCGGCGTGATCAGAATCGCTTTCGCGCCGGCCGTCATCATGTTTTCGATGGCGGTGACCTGGCTCGCGTTATCGCCGTCGAACTTGCCGGCGGCGGTGAGCAACTTGGCGCCGTCTTTCGATGCCGCTGCTTCGGCGCCCTGTTTCATCTTCACGAAGAACGGATTGGTGTCGGTCTTGGTGATGAGGCCGACGACAGGCTGATCAGCCGCCTGGCTCGCGCTCACACACCACACGGCCGATGCCGCGACGCACATCGATACGATTTTCCTGGCTACAGGATGCCTGCGGGAATTCAGATTCATGGGACGCTCCTCCGGTTATTGGCAACGACGTTGTGAACTGCGGGCGATTGCACACGCGAACGCTGCGCGCTTGCTGCCTGTTTGCGATCTGGTTTCGAACCTGATGCGATTCCGAGGCTGTTCGAAATCGACCACTTAAATCACTTTGGTTGATTTAGTAGAGCAGGCGTGGGGACGCTAGTCAAGGAAACGATCGGAGAGGACGTCGACGCGCTGAAGCGGCCGACAGGGTGGCGAGCCTTACGTGACGGGGCTTTGCGGGGATGGTGCGATGCAAGGTCGAGCACCGGAACTTCGGGAAAGTCCTGGCTCGCTTGTAAGCGAATTGAAGTATTAAGTGACCTTTCGCGACGGGATGGGCTGCCGTCGCGAAGGGTAATCAGTGGTGGCTGAGCGTAACGCCATGTACGCAATGTCCGTCCCTTTCAGCCGGATCACATTCTGATGACATCCATCACGGTCTTCTTGTTGTCCTTGAACTGGTAGATCGTGATCGCGGCGTCCCGCAGGTCGCCGTGCGGGTCAAACGCAATGTGTCCGATCACGCCGTCATAGCTGGTGGCAGGCATCGCTGCGAGAATTTTCGATCGGTCGGTCGAGTTCGCCCGCTTCATTGCGTCGTAAATAACGTAGACGGCGTCGTACGTGAACGGGGCGTAGGCGTTTATCGGTGTTCTGAAGCGCGCCACGTATCGCTTGTCGAAGTCTTGACCCTTTGGCATTTTTGACAAGGCAAGTCCGGCTTCTGAACACGTCACGTTGCCAATTGCGCTGCCGGCAAGTTGCGTCATGTTATCCGTGCAGGCACCGTCACCCCCCAGCACCTTGGCGGTGATGCCGAGGTTAGCCGCCTGTTTTGCCAGCGGGCCGGCCGTTGCGTCCGAGCCGCCATACATGATTGCGTCGGGTTTCAGACCTTTGATCTTCGTCAGAATCGCCCGGAAGTCGACAGCTTTGTCGGTTGTCGCTTCGTGGGTCACGATAACGGCGCCTCGTGCTGTTGCCGCTTTTTCAAATTCTTGCGCGAGACCCTGGCCGTATGCGGTTGAGTCGTCCACGATTGCAATTCGCTTCGCGTGCATTGAGTCGATTGCGTAGCGAGCCAGTGCCGGACCTTGCAGTGCGTCGGTCGCGACGACGCGGAAGGCCGTTTTGAATCCCTGCAGCGTATAGGTGGGATTGGTCGAGCCTTGCGAGATCTGCACCAGACTGGCTTCGCTGTAGATCTTCGATGCCGGGATCGAAACCCCAGAGTTGATATCGCCGACTACGGCTACCACACCATCGTCAACGAGCTTCTGGGCAACTTGAGTCCCTGTGCGTGGGTCGGCAGCGTCGTCCTGAGCGTCGAGTTGCAGACGGACCGCCTTGCCGTCGATCACCGGATGCTGGCTGTTGATCTCGTCGATTGCGAGCCGCGCCGCATTTTCGCTGTCCTTGCCCATATGCGCGAGCTGCCCTGTCAAGGGCGCGGCATGACCAATCAGGATCACGGCCGGCTCCGCGGCGAAGCTCGCGCTGCCTGCGCTCAGCAGCAGCGCAGCGGCGGTCGTTTGCAGCGTCCGGTTCAATTTACTGTACGAGGGTGACATGGGCGGCTCCTTGGTTTTCGGTTCAATGAGTATTCGAACGCCAAATTCCTCCGTCCAACGACTTATTTTATTGACCGGCGATAGATAAATCTGATTGCCCCCAGGGCTTTCCCGATAGGCCGCCTCTTGTGCGTTGAGCCGTCGCGGTCACAACAGAAAGTTGGCCCAGGTGGCCAGTTTTTGTTGTCACGGGCCTGATTTTGCGGCGCTAAACTCTGCCAATGCACTTAAGCGGTCCGTTAGCGCGGACGCAATACGTGGAACCTGGTTGTGCGTCCGTCGACTGTTCAAGGTGTCCGATGAATGTCCGTTTTCTAGAAACGTTTGTATGGCTTGCAAAGCTGCGCAATTTCCGCCTGACAGCGGAGCGCTTGCACGCGACACAGGCCGCAATTTCCAGTCGGATATCTGCGCTCGAGCAGGAATTCGGCGTGCGTCTATTCGATCGGGGACCGCGCGACGTCAAGCTGACCCAGGAAGGGACCAAAGCGCTGGCCTTCGCTGAGCAGATTCTGAAACTCACGAACGACATGCTCGCAAGCGTAAGCGACCGCTCGCATGTGAGCGGGTTGTTGCGGGTCGGCGTGATGGAGTCCGTCGTGCATACGTGGCTTCCCGAGTTACTGCGGCGAGTGCGGGACGAATATCCGAACCTGACGATTGAGCTGACCTGCGACACCTCGACGAATCTGTCCGTGCAACTGGTCAATGGCAACGTGGATATCGCTTTTTTGAGCACGGCGGTCGCAGGTGCCGACGCGGAAAATGTTTCGCTCGGCGCATTGCCGATGCGATGGGTGGCGAGTCCGTCGCTGAATCTGTCGGCTGAAGCACTATCGGAAGCTGAACTGGCGAGCTTTCCGATTGTGAGCTTTGCCCGTCATTCGTCGCCGCATGTTTTTGTAGCCGGCCTGTTTGCAGCGGCCGGCGAGCCTCGCGTGCAAATCAACTGCGTGTCTTCGGTCGCGGCGATTATCAGGCTCGTACTCGACGGTTTCGGTATTGCGGTTCTGCCGACAGCTTTCGTGACCCGCGAGCTGGAGTCCGGTCATCTGCAACTGCTGAAAGTGACGCATCGAGTCCCGGAACTCCCGCTTTTCGCATCCTTCCGGCGCAGTCCGGACAGTTTGCTGTGCGAGTCGATCACGCATCTGGCGCAAAAGGTCATGCGAGAGTTCAGCCTGGAGAACGGTCCGGATATCGCGCTCTTTCCAGACACCGACGAAGCGCTGCCGCCTCATTGAGTGGCACCCCGTGATGTTTTTCTAAGATTATCAAAGACCTGAACCGAGATGCCGACTGCCACGCCTCTGACCATTCAACCGCTTACTGCCGGCGCTTTCGAACCCTATGGATGGATGTTAGGCAAGCCGTTTCCGGCGGATAGCGCTGCGCCTTCGTTTGCGAGCCCGTCTTCCGATTTCTGGCGTGAGCATCTGTTCGATGCCGGACTGTCCGGAGATCCTGAGATTCTGTGGGTCAGATACCGCGATTGCGAAGCTGAGGTGATGAAGCTCGAAGCGCATTGGCTCACTGAGCAGGCCGTGGTGCCGCTAACCGGACCTCTCGTTCAGATTGTCGCGACGAGTACACCGGACGGGCACCCTAACCTTGAATCATTGGCAGCTTTCAAGGTGCCCGTCGGGGAGGGGATCTGCATGCGGCCGCGCTGCTGGCACGCCACGCGTGCATTGCAGAACGAAGTGACCTGCCTCATGCTTACGCGCCGCTCGACGACGTTCGACCTTGCAGTCCATCTGCTCACAGGCGCTCCTGCGGGTGAAAGCGCGATTCGGCAGATTCCGCCGTACCAGCTTGTCGGCGCGCCCGGTCTCATACAGGCGTCGACGCGTCAGTGAAGGTGCCGAGGTTCAGCAATCTGGTTTGGAACCCGGCGCGATTCCAACGCGGTTCGTGCCTGAAGGGGCTTACCGGAAGGAACTCACCCGCGCGGCGTGAGCCTTTGACGCTTCGTTTCGAGTTGCGTAACGATACGCTGCAAGGTTCGCTCGGCCAGTCCCGGCGTCTGTACGAACTTGCAGCCGATCACGAAGCGCAGGTCGCCCTTCGGCGTAGTCAATTGCCGTGGCGCGACAATTTCCAGATCAAGCCGCAGCGTGCCGAAGCTGCCGAGTTGCAGCGTGACGTCGCGCAATACGGTGCCGCTTTCCAGCGCGCCGAAACGCGCATCGGCGGTTTTCAACGCCACGCCGCCCAATGACAGATCTTGCAGTTCCAGCCGGAACGAACCGCCGTCCACATACGGCCCGCTAGCGATGTACGGATCCAGCACGGGCGTTTGCACGCGGAAGAATTCGCGGCGTTGAACGTAGTACAGGAGCGAAGGGAAGGCTGCCTCGAAAGCCGGGCGTCCTTCGAACATGATCGGGTCTGCGTGGAGCGTCGTGAACTCCGTGCGGATGCCACCCGGCAAACTGCGAAAGATCAACTGGCGCGCAGACGGCAGCGCGTAATTGTCCAGTTGCGTACCGCCGGCGTCGAAGATAAAGCGGGCATTGCGCGAATCGACATCAAGTACTTGCGTAACGATCTGGCGGCCGTTGAATTCCACCGTCACGAAGTCCTGTCCGGCCATCAGCTTGCGCAGGCAGACTGCGATTTGCAAGGGATGGCGCTGCGCGAAGGTCGAGTCTGCGTTGGTGGGTTGTTCGGCGAGATCGGCGTCCAGCAGAAGATCGGCAGTCATTTGAGTATCCATGCTTGTTATGGCCCTGGCCTGGCCGGTTGGGGGAGCGCAGGCGGCATGTGAGTCATGCCGGCGCTCGGCCTTTTCCTGCTTTATTGCAGGGACCGTGCCAACTGCATGGATGGACTGATTGAAACGGTATTTTTGCCGTGGAACCGCTTGATACGGGCGTTTGCGGACGGTGGCCTGAGAGGTGAGGGCGGCCGTAGTCAGGGTTCGCTACGTAACGTCCTCGATGTTGTTACGGCCACGTTACCTCGGGCGCGGCGCCCCCGTCGACGCACGCACAACCAGCTTCGGCGCCGAGGAAATTCGCATCGGCACGCTTGCCGCTGGTTGACGACCTGCTTGCCCATACGACGATTCAATCAACTCGCGCAGCAGCGACACCGCCAGGTCGGCGACTTCGACAGTCGGCACGGCGACTGTCGTCAACGCGGGCCGCGATTCGCGTGCCAGTTGAATATCGGTAATGCCGATCACGGACAGATCACCCGGCACGTTCAGGCCAAGATCGGCGGCGGCGTGCATCGCGCCGAGCGCCGGCAGATCGTTGGTCGCGAAGATCGCGGTGAGTTTCGGATCGGCTTCCAGCAGCGCCCGCGCCGCGGCGTAGCCGCCTTGTATCGTATCGGGGGCATGCTTGACCCGTCCTTTCGGCGCGCTGGCCGCATGCAGCGCATCGACAAAACCTTCGTAACGCGCTGCGTGAATGCCCGAGGCCTTGCTGCCGACAATCGCGCCGATCCGCCGATGGCCGAGCGCCAGCAGATGCGCGCCGGCCAATTCGCCTGCCAGACGAAAATCGACCGCTACACATGGCAGCCCCGGCGGTTCATTCGGCCGCTCCCACATGCACAGCACCACGGGCGTGCCGCGCGATTCGGTCGTATGAAGGTCTGCAAAGTCCAGGTTCGCATTGGTGACGAGCACGCCTTCGGAAAGCGTCCCTGCGATCTGGTCAAGATAGGCCCGGCCTGCCAGGGGATCTTCGTTCGTATTGCAGATGATCACGAAGTGGCCGCTGCTGCGCGCCGCGTGTTCGACCGCGAGCGCGAACTCCGGATAGAACGGATTGGCAATGCTCGACACCATCAACGCCAGCGTCGGCGCGCGGCCCTCGGCGAGCGCGCGGGCGGCCAGATGCGGGCGGTAGCCGAGCGCGTCGACGGCGTCCAGCACCCGCTGCCGGGTGCTCGCGCCGACCCGGCCGCGATTGCGCAGCACGTTCGACACCGTGGCAGGGGTGACGCCGGCGTGACGCGCGACTTCGCTAAGGGTTGTCATAGCATTTTCAATATTTGGGATGGGTGTCCGACATTTGCATCAAAGCCCAAGGCGCGGCACCATTTGCCGCACAGACAAAACGATATCGGAGACAGGTAAGGCCCCAGCGATCGGTAGCGATCGATTTTTTTTGGCCCTGCTGATTAAGCGCTTAATCTCCGACGTCGAGCCGATTAAATCACGGAGTCGATGCGATGGCGAGCATTTCGTTGAGAGGCGTGCAGAAGGCGTATGGCGACGGCGCGCTGGTGATCCGCGATGTCGATCTGGAGATCGGCGAGAATGAGTTCTGCGTGTTTCTCGGTCCGTCCGGCTGCGGCAAATCCACCTTGCTGCGGATGATTGCCGGCCTCGAAGACGTGACCGACGGCGACCTGTCGATTGCCGGCCGTCTCGTCAACGACGTCCCGGCCGCGCAGCGCGGTGTGGCGATGGTGTTCCAGAGCTATGCGCTGTTTCCGCATATGACCGTGTTCGAGAACATGGCCTTCGGCCTCAAACTGGCCAAAACCCCCAAGGACGAAATCGACCGCAAGGTGCGAGAAGCCGCGCGCATCCTTCAACTTGAAGCGCTGCTCGAGCGCCGGCCCAAAGCACTGTCCGGCGGTCAGCGGCAACGTGTGGCGATTGGCCGGGCCATCGTGCGCGAGCCGGGCGTGTTTCTGTTCGACGAACCGCTCTCTAATCTCGACGCGACGCTGCGCGGCCAGACCCGCATCGAAATCGCGCGACTGCATAAGCAGTTCGCCAAAGCCAGCGTGGTGTATGTCACGCACGACCAGATCGAAGCGATGACGCTCGCCGACAAAATCGTGCTGCTGCATGCGGGTAAGGACACAGAGCGCTACGGCAGCATCGCGCAGATCGGCGCGCCGCTCGAGTTGTATCACCGGCCGAAGAGCCGGTTCGTAGCCGGTTTCATCGGTTCACCGCGGATGAATTTTTTGCCGGGGCGGGTGGCGTCGGTCGATCCGCAGGGCGTGGTTGTTACGCTCGATCACACTGACGAAAACGTGCGCGTGCCCGTCAGCGGCGAAGGACTCCAGGCGGCGCAACCCGTCACGCTCGGCGTGCGCCCCGAACACCTGGAATTCATCGACGCGGCTGCTTCTGAAAACCCGCAGGACGCCGTTCTGAGCCGCACCGTATCCCTCGTCGAACAACTCGGCGAGCACAGCTACGTCCACCTCGATCAGCCCGGCGGCGCCACGCTGATCGCCAAGGCGCCCGGCGACACACGCCTCGCGCCGGGCGACCGCGCGAGCTTGCGCGTACCCAGCCGCGCCTGCCATTTGTTTACCGAAGACGGCTTTGCCGCCGCTTCGCTCGAATCCGTCGAACACTACGCATAGAGGACATTCAGATGCGCCTTGGAGTCTGTTATTACCCGGAACACTGGCCGGAGTCGATGTGGGAAGACGACGCTCGCCGGATGAAAGCGCTTGGCATCGAGCAGGTGCGAATCGCCGAATTTGCGTGGAGCCGGATGGAGCCAACGCCTGGCGAGTACGACTGGGGCTGGCTCGATCGCGCGGTCGATGTACTCGGCGCGGCCGGTCTGCAGGTCGTCATGTGCACGCCCACCGCGACGCCGCCCAAGTGGCTGATCGACCGTCATCCGGACATTCTGCCGATCGGTGCGGACGGCCGTCCGCGCGCTTTCGGCTCACGCCGTCATTACGATTTCTCCTCGCCTTCGTATTTCACAGCATCGCAGCGAATCTGCACGGCGGTTGCCGAGCGTTACGGCAAGCATCCGGCCGTTGCCTACTGGCAGACCGATAACGAATTCGGTTGTCATCACACGGTGGTCAGCTATTCGCCGGCTGCAGTGGGGCGCTTTCGCGAGTGGCTCAAGGCGCGCTATCAAACGATCGATGCGCTGAACCGTGCGTGGGGGACGGTGTTCTGGAGCATGGAGTACCGCAGCTTCGACGAGATCGACGCGCCGGTGGCGACCGTCACCG
The DNA here is from genome assembly GCF_050434225.1 of Paraburkholderia sp. GAS32. Taxonomy (NCBI): domain Bacteria; kingdom Pseudomonadati; phylum Pseudomonadota; class Betaproteobacteria; order Burkholderiales; family Burkholderiaceae; genus Paraburkholderia; species Paraburkholderia sp. GAS32. Next base: position 60,685 of record NZ_JBNPVS010000021.1, read on the forward strand.
AAGCGCATCCGTCGCACCGGCTCGATTACCGGCGCTTCGCCTCCGACGAAGTGGCGCGCTACAACCGCATGCAGGTCGAGATCATTCGCGCGCATTCGCCGGGACGGCCGGTCGCGCACAACTTCATGCAGCTCTTTACCGAGTTCGATCACTACAAGGTGGCGGCCGATCTCGACATTGCCGCGTGGGACAGCTATCCGCTCGGCGCGCTCGAAGAGCAGTGGTTTGCGCCGGACGTGAAAGCGCGCTGGTTGCGCAGCGGGCATCCCGACTTCGCCTCGTTCAATCATGACGTGTACCGCGGTATGTCGAAGCTGCCGTTCTGGGTGATGGAGCAGCAGCCCGGTCCTGTGAACTGGGCACAGTGGAATCCGGCGCCGCTGCCCGGCATGGTGCGGCTATGGAGTTGGGAGGCGTTCGCGCACGGCGCGGGCTGCGTGTCGTATTTCCGTTGGCGCCAGGCGCCGTTTGCGCAGGAGCAGATGCATGCGGGTTTGAATACGCCCGACAACCGGCTCGATGTGGGCGGCAACGAAGCGGCGCAGGTTGCCGACGAGATTCGCGCGGTGCTCGCCGCGAACGCCGACGCCAACGCTGCGATCCGCTCGAAGGTTGCGCTCGTCTACGACTACGAAGCGAAGTGGCTCTTCGAGATTCATCCGCAGGGCGCGGACTTTCACTATCCGCGCTTCGCGTTCGAGTATTACTCGGCGCTGCGCTCGCTTGGACTGGATGTCGATATCGTGCCGGTCGATGCAGCCCTCGACGGCTATCGTTTGATCGTCGTGCCGCCGCTGCCGGTTGTGCCTGCGGATTTTGCCGCCCGGCTGGCGAGCTCGGGCGCGCAAGTCGTGCTGGGTCCCCGCACCGGTTCGAAGACGGCAGACGTGCAGATTCCGGCGAATCTGCCGCCGGGCGCGCTCGCTTCTGTATTGCCGCTGCGTGTGTGGCGAGTCGAATCGATGCGGCCGAATGTGACCGAAGCTGTGCTGCTCGTGGATAACCAGGAAGCGACCGCAGAGGACGGCGTTGCGCGCCACTGGCGCGATTTCATCGACAGCGACAGCGATACAGTGGATTCGCTCGACGTGCGTGCCCGTTTCGCTGACGGCCATCCTGCTTACGTGAAAAGCGGCGCGTTTCATTACCTCGCGAGCCTGTTCGACGATGCGCTTACCGTTCGCCTTCTGAAGCAGATCGCCGAAGAAGCGGGCGTCGAAACGATATCGCTCGGCGACACCGTCCGTTTCAGCCGCCGTGGCGCGCTGACCTACGTGTTGAACTACGGCGATCAGACGCACACGCTTGCCGATGTCGCCGACGACGCTTTCGTGATCGGCTCACGCGCCATCGAACCGCAGGGTGTGGCCGTCTATCGATCGGGCAACTGATCGATAGCGCTGAACGAAGGATTCCATGCAGTAACAACAACGACGCAAAATCAAGGCATAAAGGAGACAGCAACATGGCACTGAAACCTCGCAAGATTCTGCTGGCACTCGCGCTGGCTGCGGCCGCCGCAGGCGTGTCCGTCGTCAGCACGGCGCAGGCCGGCACGCTCGCGGTCAACATCGCGTTCAAGGGCGCGAGTCAACGGGCAGTCTGGCAGTCGATCATCGACGACTTCAAGAAAACGCATCCCGGTACCGACGTGAAAGTGTCGTTCGTCGATGAAGAAGCGTACAAAGTTCAGTTGCCCGGTTGGCTCTCCACCGTCGCGCCCGATATCGTCAACTGGCATGACGGCGAGCGGATGGCGTATTACGCGCAGCGCGGCCTGTTCGACGATCTGAGCGGCGACTGGGCGAAGAATGGCTGGAACGACATGTATGCGTCGACGAAGGAAGCGTCGTCGTATAAGGGCAAGCAGTACGCCGCCCCAACTGTGTATTACTCGTGGGGTATGTTCTATCGCAAGGACCTGTTCCAGAAGGTCGGCATTGCCGGTGAACCGAAAACGTGGGACCAGTTTCTCGACGACTGCAAGAAGCTGAAAGCGGCGGGCATTACGCCGATTGCCGTGGCTGGCCGTGATTCATGGACGCTCGCCGGCTGGTTCGATTATCTCGACCTGCGCCTGAACGGCAACGCGTTCCATCAGAAACTGATGGCGGGCGACATCGCGTATACCGATCCGCGGGTGAAGAAGGTCTACACGACGTGGAAGCAACTGATCGACGCCGGCTATTTCATCGACAATTCGCTTTCCTACGATCTGGATGCGGTGCAGCCGTTCCTGTTCCAGGGCAAGGCCGCGATGATGCTGATGGGCACCTTCATCACCGGTGGCTTCCCGCCGAACGTCAAGCCGGAAATGGGCTACTTCCAGTTCCCGATCATCGACGCAAACGTGCCGACCGCCGAAGACGGTCCAGTCGAATCGCTGCATATTCCGTCGAAGGCGAAGAACAAGGCGGATGCGCATGCCTTCCTGGCGTTCGTCCAGACGCCGGAAAATGGCGCGAAGCTGGCGACCGGTCTCGGCTCCTTGTCGGCGAACAGCAAATCGCCGGAACCTGAGGATCCGATTTCGAAGATTGGCTTCCAGATTCTCGCGAATACGAAGGGCGGCATTGCGCAGTTCTACGATCGCGACATGACGAAGGAAATGGCCGATGAAGGGATGAAGGGGATGCAGCAATTCATCTCCGATCCGTCGAAGCTCGACGACGTGCTCGCGCAACTCGAGCAGACGCGTAAGCGGATCTATAAGAAGTGAGCGGTGGTGGCCCGGGCTTGGGCCTTGGTCTGGGCCGCTACTCGTTGAATCAGATTGGCAACTATGTTGCATGAGACCAGGGTACGTGCTTTGCACCAATTCTGGTCGACAGGAGAATGATCGTGTCGCATTCCGTCACCCGTCACACTGTCGGCGGTCCTGCCGAACCGGGCGGTCCGGGCTTGCCCGCATCGGCTTCGGGCGGTGCATTGCGCGGCGGGCCGCCTGGCGCGGCGCGCCGGCGCCGTCCTTCGCCGACCGCGGGCCGGCAGCGGCGAGCCGCTTTCCTATTTCTCGCGCCGGCCTGCGTGATGGTGGCGATCTACGTCGTGTGGCCGATCATCTCGACAGTGCGCCTGAGTTTTTTCAACTGGGATGGGATGACCGACCCATCTTTCGTCGGCCTCGCAAACTATATCGAGTTGTTCCATACGCCGACGTTCTACACGGCGCTGAAGAATAATCTCATCTGGCTGCTGCTGTTCCTGCTTGCGCCGCCGATGGGGCTCGCCGTCGCGCTCTATCTGAACCAGGCCGTGGCCGGCATCCGCATTGTCAAATCGCTGTTCTTTGCGCCGTTCGTGTTGTCGGGCGTGGTGGTCGGCTTGATCTTTTCGTGGTTCTACGACCCGACCTTCGGCTTGCTCGCGGTGATTCTCGGGCACGGCGTGCCGGTACTCGGCGACCCGCGTTACGCGACCCTCGGGATCGTGTTCGCCGCGCTATGGCCGCAAACCGCGTATTGCATGATTCTTTATCTAACCGGTCTGACGTCGCTGAACGCCGAGCAGATCGAGGCGGCGCGCATGGAGGGCGCGCGCGGCTGGTCGATGCTGTGGCACGTGATCCTGCCGCAATTGCGGCCGACCACGTTCATGGCGATCGTCGTCACGGTGATCGGCGCGTTGCGCAGCTTCGATCTGATTTCGGTGATGACGAGCGGCGGACCGTTCGAAAGTTCGACCGTGCTCGCGTACTACATGTACGACCAGGCAATCAAGTACTACCGCATCGGCTATTCCGCGGCGGTGGCGGTCGTGCTGTTCGCCATCATGCTGGTGTACATCGTTTATCACCTGCGCCGCATGCTGCGCACCGAGCAATAAGGAGCCGATCATGTTTCCGATCCCAATCGACAAATGGAAGCCGGTGACGCGCCGCGCGTACAAACTGACGTTGCCGCTCGCGCTGCTGATCTGGCTGCTGCCGATGATCGCGGTGCTCGTGACCTCGGTGCGTTCGACGGAAGAACTGAGCGAGGGCAACTATTGGGGCTGGCCGAAGCACTTCGCGATGTTCGATAACTATCGCGAGGCGTTGACGACCTCGCCGATGCTGCATTACTTCTGGAACAGCGTGCTGATTACGGTGCCCGCTGTGGTGGGCTCGATTGCGCTTGCGGCGATGGCGGGATTCGCGCTGGCTATTTATAGGTTTCGCGGAAATTCGACGTTGTTTGCGACGTTTGTCGCGGGCAATTTCGTGCCGGTGCAGGTGTTGATGATCCCGGTGCGGGATCTGTCGTTGCAACTCGGTTTGTTCAATACGGTGAGTGCGCTGATTCTGTTCCATGTGTCGTTTCAGACTGGATTTTGCGCGCTGTTTCTGCGGAACTTCATCAAGCAGTTGCCGTTTGAGCTGGTCGAGGCGGCGCGGATCGAGGGCGCCAATGAGTGGACCGTGTTCTTCAAGATCGTATTGCCGTTGATCCGTCCCGCGCTGGCGGCATTGGCGATTCTCGTGTTCACGTTCGTGTGGAATGACTACTTCTGGGCGCTATGTCTGACACAAGGTGACGACGCGGCGCCGATTACCGTAGGCGTCGCGGCGTTGAAAGGGCAGTGGACGACGGCCTGGAATCTGGTTTCGGCGGGGTCGATTCTTGCCGCGTTGCCTTCGGTCGCGATGTTCTTCGCGATGCAGAAGCATTTCGTCGCGGGGTTGACGTTTGGGGCGACGAAGGGGTGAGGGCGCGTTAGAAAAAACGCGCCCATCAGGATCCGGGTTAGAACGTATGCCGGATCGCCGCGCGGACAACAATCTGACTCGATGACGACGACAGGTCCTGTGCACCGGGCACGTATGCCTGATCCAGCGCCGATCCGGTCGCGTCGCCGGTGATCTTCTGAAACGCGCCCTGGAGGTAGATATCGGTGCGCTTTGACAGGTTGTAGTCCGCCATCAAGCCGACTGTATGAATCTTCGGTCGCACACTACCTGTCGTTGCATCGTAGTTCTCCAGCGTGTAGACGTATTGTGCTCCCACGGAGAACGCCGGCGTGAACTGATATTTTCCGTTCAGTTCGAAATTCTGATACTTCAAGCTGGTCAACGTGCCGCCTGCCAGTGCCCCGCTAGTCGGTTCGATGCTTTCCTGTGTGCTGAGGTAGGCGACATTCGTGGCTGGATTGCTGATGTTTGTGTTGGTATAGACGAAACCAAGCGTCGCCGGGCCCAATGTGTAGTTGATCCCTGCGCCAAAGACGCGCAAACGCTCCGATTGAAAGTTCGCGTCTGCGGCGACGGTCGAACTCGAACCGGCAATCGCGCCACCGGATGTCGATCCAGGATTGTCTGCATTCAAATAAGCGGCGGCGATCAACAGCCCGCCGTAGGTGTACTGCGCGCCAACGCTCAATTGCCGGTTGTTGGCGAAGCCAGTACCGTTGCTGAAACTATACGTGCCGCCAAACTGGAGGCCGGCAACATCCGGGCTCGCATACTTGACCGTGTTGTTCACGCGGAACGTGTTATCTGTGTTGTCGTTGTCGAACGGGTGGGATAGCAGATAGCCTCCCCAATTGCCGTTGGCTGTCGTCAGCGCAAGATAGTCGACCACCGAATCGTATTGGCGGCCAAGGGTAACTGCCCCGTACCGTTCGCTCTCGATACCGACATATGCCTGGCGTCCAAACCCCAGGCCACCTTGCGCGAGCTTGCCGTTGTTGACGTTGAAGCCGCTTTCGATCTGAAAAAGCGTTTTGAACCCGCCACCCAGATCTTCGGCACCTTTCAGTCCCCAGCGACTACCTTGTGCGTAGCCGCTTGCCATTTCGTACACGTGGCTTGCGCCAACGTTATTCGTGAAGTCGAGCCCCTCATCGATGACGCCATACAGCGTTACACTACTCTGCGCGAATGCCGACGTTGCAAATGCCGACGTTATCGCAATACAAATAATTGTTTTGTTCAATTCGTCATCCTTAGCGTATATTTTTTTCTACTCGATTGTCGTTGGCCAAATCAACGATTTGCCGGAATGGCAAATAGAGCGGCAACGCGCCGTCAACCACTTCTTGGTTTCAGATACGCCAAAAGGCGTCGCTCCAGTTGACGAAACATCCAGACCAGGGCGAAAGCGATCATTGCGTACAAAAGTGCTGCAATTCCAAATGCCTCGAACGACGCGTACGTTGCCGAATTGACATCACGAGTCACTTTCAGAATGTCTGGAATCGTCGCGGTGAACGCGAGTGTGGTGGAATGCAGCATCAGAATCGCTTCGTTGCCGTACATGGGTAACGCGCGCCGCAGCGCCGAAGGCAGAATGATTCGCCGGTAGACGGTAAATCTGGACATGCCGACTGCGATCGCTGCTTCGATTTCTCCATAGGCCGTCGCCTTGATCGATCCCGCAAAGATTTCCGTTGCGTAGGCGCACTCGTTCAGCGCGAATGCCAGCAGTGTGCAGTTCATCGCATCACGAAAGAATGCGTCGAGCAGCGCATGCGAATGCACGACATGCAAGCTGTACAGTCCCGTATAGCAGATCAGCAACTGGACGTAGAGTGGTGTTCCCCGAAACACGTAGGTGAACAGCCAGACCGGTGTCGACAGGAACCGGTTGCGCGATGCGCGGGCCACCGCGAGCGGCAACGCCGACATAAATCCCAGTCCGAGCGATGCCACCAGAAGCCACAACGTGACCGCGAGCCCGGTGAACTGAAAGCCATCGGTGTACAGGTAGTTTTGCCAGTACTGCCGGACAATATCGATCATGTCGCCACGCGCCTCACACCCGCGGAATACCGTACTTCGAGCCGCCACAACACCACATTGGATAGCGTTGTTATTGCCAGATAGATTGCACCGGCCACGATCGTGAACAGAAAGAAGTTCTGTGTCGACTTGCCGGCATCCTGCGAGGCCTTGACGACATCTGACAGTCCGATGATCGACACCAGTGCGGTCGCCTTGACGATAACCTGCCAGTTGTTGCCGATACCCGGCAACGCAAGTCGCATCATTTGCGGAAACATGATCCGAGTGAACACCTGCCAGTTGGACATGCCGAACGCCATGCCCGCTTCCAGTTGTCCCCTCGGCACGCCCATGAATGCGCCGCGGAATGTCTCGGTGAAATACGCACCGTAGATGAAACCGATTGTGACGACACCGGCCGAGAACGGATCGATATCCCTCTGGTTGAAACCAAACGCGTCCGTGATGTGGTTCAACACGATCTGGATGCTATAGAAAAGCAGCAGCATCAGCACGAGATCCGGCACCGCCCTGATCAAGGTCGTGTATGCGACACCGAGCCGCACGACGTAACGGCGGCTGGACAGCCTGGCCGCCGCACCGCAGAGTCCCAGCGCGAACGAAACAAGTAGCGACAGCAGCGCAAGCTTGATCGTTTCGCAGGTGCCGGCCACGAGAGCCGGCCCGAAGCCTCCGAGTATCATTTTGTCTCCTGTAGTGGCTGGCTCAGACCGGCTCACTTTGCGCCGTAGATATCGAAGTCGAAGTACTTCCGGTTGATTCGTGCGTAGGTCCCGTTTGCCAGCACGGCAGCTAGTGCCTGATTGAATGCGTCACGCAGCGCGACGTCCTCCTTGCGAAGGCCAAGACCGTCGCCTAGACCGAAATACTTTGGATCGTCCAACGCCGGGCCGGCAAACTTATAGTCCTTGCCCTCCGGTTTCTTGAGAAAACCGTCGTTCGCTTCGATCGATGCCTGAAATGCCGCATCGAGCCGTCCCGAGATCAGGTCCGTGTAAACCTGATCCTGGTTCTGGTAGGCGACGATCTGCACGCCAGCCGGTTGCCACTCCGCTTTGGCGTAATCCTCCTGGCTCGAACCCTGTTCGACGCCGACACGCTTCCCCTTTAGCGAGGCGGCGGTCGGCAGTAGATCGGAGGTGCGCTTGACGACCAGTCGTGCCGGCGCGTTGGAGATCTTGTTCGTGAACGCGATCTGCTGCATGCGCTTGGGTGTGATGGTCATCGAAGAGGAGATCGCATCGAACTTTCTCGCCAGCAATCCGGGGATCATTCCGTCGAAGCTGGTTTCGACCCATACGCAGCGGGCGTGAAGTTCGGCACAGAGCGCATTTGCGATATCCACGCCAAAGCCGGTCAGCTTTCCGTCCGGCGTCTTGAACTCCAGTGGCGGGTAGGTTGGGTCCACCGCCAGCCTGATTTCCTTGCCGGACCAATCGGCGGCACTGGCGCTGCCTGACAGCGCCATCAAAGCAAATGAGATCGCTGCAAGTGTCTTCTTCACGTGTGTTTCTCCTCAACGTCGTTGTTGTACTGCTTATGTTCCATGCGAACAGGTTTTGCCAGAAAGCGTTCGGTCAGCTTGACCCAATAGGTGGCGCCCACTGCCAGGCAGCCGTCGTTGAAGTCATAGCCGGAGTGATGTAGCGCGCAACTGCGTTCGCCGTCTCCATTGCCGATCACGAGGTAGCTGCCGGGGCATTTTTCAAGCATGCATGCGAAGTCTTCGCTGGCTGTGAAGGGTTCGAGGTCGTCGATGATGGACTGGGTGCCGAACCAGTCCGCCGCCACCTGGCGCGCGAAGTCCGTTTCCCTGGCGTGATTGATCAGCACTGGATGACAACGGAAGTAGTCGATTTCCGCATGCGCGCCGAAACTTGCCGCCTGCCCGTGCACGAGTTCGTGAATCCGGCGTTCGAGCAGGTCGCGCACGTCCGGCGCAAGCGCCCGGACGGTCAGCAGCATCTGCGCCGATGACGGGATCACATTCGACGCGACGCCCGCATGAATCGAACCGACGCTGATGATGGCCAGATCGCGCGGGCTTACGTTACGGGACACGATACTTTGCAGCGCCGTCACGATCGAAGCGCATACGACGATCGGATCGATAGCCTTGTCGGGCACGGCGCCGTGTCCTCCACGACCCACCACGCGCACGGTGACGGTGTCGGCAGAAGCCATGAATGCGCCGCTGAAGAAGCCCAGATGCCCTGCCGCATAGCCGGGGACGTTGTGGAGCGCGAATACGGCGTCGCACGGAAAGCGTTCGAAGAGGCCGTCTTCCATCATTTTTTGCGCGCCGCCGAGACCTTCTTCTGCAGGCTGGAAAATCAGGTTGAGCGTGCCTGAGAAGGCGCGTGTTTCGGCGAGGTACTTTGCTGCAGCCAACAACGTGGCTGTATGCCCATCGTGGCCACATGCGTGCATGACGCCGTCGTTCCGGCTGGCATAGGGCAAGCCCGTCGTCTCGCTGATCGGAAGTGCGTCCATATCGGCGCGCAGTCCGAGGGACGGCCCGTGTCCGATCTTTAACGTGCCCACTACGCCGGTTTTACCTACGGCACGCGTGACCTGATAGCCCCACTTGCTTAGGCATTCGGCGACCAGCTCGCTGGTTGCGACCTCCTGCAGACCGAGTTCCGGATTGGCATGAATACGGTGACGCAAGCCGATCATTTCCTCTTGAATGGCTGCGATGCCGGGCAAAACGAAGTCTTGAACCATCGATGAAGTCCTTTGAAGAGCGGGCAGCCCCGGCTGTCACAGCCTAGCTGTTCGGGCTTCGGGCGTTGCAACTGTCTGCACTGGTCGGAATGCTATTTAGCTAAATTTCGGGGGTGAAGCCGCAGTTTTGTTATGCTGACAACCATTTGTTGTCGGGGTGGTTTCGTGAAGATTCATCAATTGCAGGCGTTAGTCGCCAGTGCCGAAGCGGGCAGCATCAGGGCGGCGGCGCGGTCGTTGGGGATTTCTCAGGCCGCTGTCACGCGTTCGCTGCGCGAACTCGAAGCCACTGAGCAATTGCCGCTGCTGATACGCGCGCCTGAAGGAATCAGCTTTACCGAATATGGCAAGGCGCTGCTGACGCACGCGCGACTGGTCCTTAATCAGTTGGAGCACGCGCAGAACGACCTGGCAAGATTGCGCGGCCGGGCGGAGGGACGGCTGAGTGTTGGCGTGACGCCGTGGATCACGTTGACGTTTCTGGCCGAGACGGTATTGCTGTTTCGCAAGCGAATGCCCGATATTCAGCTGGAACTGTTCGAAAGCCTGATGGCTGTTGCGCAACCGCTTCTGCGCGCCGGCGATATGGACTTCGTAATCGGGCAGTTGCATCCGTCTAATGCCAGCCAGGAGTTTTCCTGCGAACCGGTGTTGAATTACGAGACGGCCGTGATGGTTCGCCGAGGACATCCGCGTCAGCACTGCCGTTCGATTCACGATTTACTCGATCAGGACTGGGCACTGAATTTCGCGCCTGACGGCCAGGACGCGCTAATCGACTACCTGTTCACGCGCCACGGTGCGCAGATCGAAGCGAACCGCATTGTGCGGGCTCATTCGTTAGGAACACTTCAGATGCTGGTTGAACGTGCCGATATGTGCACGTGGTGTCCAACCGTTCTTCAGACAACGCCATTGTTTCAAGGCCAACTGATGGCTCTAGCGCTGAAAGAACAATTCGATACGCGACAACTGAGCATTGTCACGCGCCGCAATAGCACGCTCGGCGGCGCGGCTCGTTGCTTTATCGACTGTCTCCTGCAAGTGATCCGCAAGCACGCACGGTCGGCGAAGAAAGAAGACCTTGTGTTGTTTGAGACGTTGACCCTGCTCGTTTGAGCATCAAGGAACTGCACTCGTGATGCGATCATTACCAGCCTTGGCGAACAACTTTCAGCGCCCTAATTTACGTTGAAATGCACACGGATATCCTGCCGGCTTTCGACTGGATGTCCAGCCTGCATCGCCGGAAAGAACCGCCATCTACGGAGCGTTTCGAGCAGGATCTGATTGAGGCGCGGGTTGGCGGTCGGCTTGACGAGTTCGACATCGACTGAGCCGTCAACGTGAATGGCGAAGCGAGCCGTGGCGACGGTTTGATATGCCTGGTCACGTAAATCGTCGGGGAGTTCCGGCAACGGTTGAGCAATGGCGTGCGCGGTTGCTTCGGCGGACGATGTGGCCGATGGCGTGGCGTTTGCTTTTTCCTCGGCAGAAGGGCCCGCAGCACGCGCTGGCGGTTCGTTCGCCACTTTCGGCTCTTCCGCCGCGGGCGTCGACTGAGCCGGCGCAACGCTGTGCACCGAGCGCACGTCCGGCTTCGATGGCGCAGGCGTCGTCGTGCGTGCTTGTGCTGACACGTGAGAGTGCGGATCTGCAGCTTGTCTTGGCTTCGCCGGTGCGATCGGAGCGGGCATAGCATGAGTAGCCGGAGCCGCAGAAGGATTCGCAACCGGAACATTCGGAGGATCGAGTTCCACCACCCGCATCTCGAGTGGCTTATCAGGCGCATGCACAGACGGGGTTGTACCCAACCATTGCCCCAACTGAAACAGGAACCCGATCCATACGACCAGCGCGACCAGCACCGCTAGCGCAATCCGTATCCGCGGAGAATCGTCCACAGTGTCCGCAAGGCGCATCCTGCTACTCACGACGCACGGCGATCAAAAACCGCTCAGCACCCGCGCGGCGCGCGGCCAGCATCGCCTGAACGACCACGCCGTGGCCTGCCGCGTCGTCAGCGGCGATCACAACATTGCCGTCCGCTTGCAGCAGGCGTTTTACCGCCGGCTCGACCTGATCGAGATGGACGGACTGATGATTCACGAATACCTCATTGCTGCTGTCCACTGAAATAGTCAGGGGTTCATGGGCCGCCATCTTTTGCGCGCTGCCGGCAGGGAGGTTGACCTTGAGCGCGTCGAGCCGCTGCATCGCGAGCGATGCGAGCATGAAGGTCGCCAGAAGAAAGAACATCACATCGATCATCGGAATGATTTCGATGCGACCGCGCTTCGCCGCGCGCGAGCGCTTGAACTTCACGGCTGTGCTCCCGCGGACGTATCGGCAACGGCAAGACGGATTTCGCTGAGCCGCGCATTCGCGAACGACTCGAGTTCATCCATGAGTCGTTCGAGCCGGCGGGAAAAATAGTTGAACGCAAAAAGCGCGAACAAGGCGACGACGAGGCCAATCGCGGTTGCCACCAGAGACTGGGCCACGCCGCCGGTCACGCCACCCGGATCGACGAGGCCATCGCCGCCGAACAACTGGAACGAATGCATCATGCCGACGATGGTGCCCAACAGACCCAGCAAAGGCGCCGCCGTCACGATGGTCTCCAACACCCAGAAACCTTTGCTCATGTCGCGTTCGATTTGCGCGGCAACCGATTGCGCCTTGGCCTCGCGTAGCCACAGCGGTACAGAAGGATCGGGCGCCCACGGCGCGCTCATGCGTCTGAATGCGTTCTGACTGGAGACATCCTTCAATCTGCCGGGCCAATCGAGGGCCGAGCCGTCCGCCGCAATGTCGTGTGTGCCACGCAGCGTGCCCGACAACCGGCCGAAACGCAGAAACACATAGGCCCGGTCGAGGGCAATGGCGGCTGCCAGAATGGCGAGTATCGTCAGCGGATAGATGACCCATCCGCCTATGCGCACTGCCGCTAGAACGCTTGTCCAATCTTGCATGCTTTACCTCTTCGTAGCTGAACAGAATCAGAAATGCTTGGTGACGCCGGCATAGACGGCGAAATGCGGACCGTACTGCGGTGCGCCGACGCCGATACCTGACCCGTCGCGCAACTCATAGACGCGGTTGAACGCGTTGATCACGACGAGGCGTGCATCGAATTTGCCGATGAGAGGCTGATTGAAGTGCTGTATCACCCCAAGATTGACTTGCGCATAGAGCGGCAGCCGATCCGTGTTCGCAAAGCCGCTGCGCAAACCGCTTCCTACGAGTCCGTCGAATGTGAAAGTCGTTCTGCCGAGATCGTAGGTCCCACCGAACGATGCAGTGATGCGTTGGTCGTGATCCAGATAGACCCAGTGATTGTTGATATAGGCGAGTTCTGCCGGGTCGAAATTGAACTGCGCTGAATCGATCTGCGTGCCTTGCGCGCGGCTCCACGCGAGATTCATGTACGCGGATACGTTGTCCTGTTTGTAGTTGGCCGTGAACTCGACCCCATACACGCGCCCCTCCCTGTAGTTGAACGGCGTGAAGATGAGCGCGGAGCCGAACTGTCCTTCATCGAGCAGGTTCGCCGACTTCTTGTAGTAAGCGTCGAGCCCGACCGTCACGTTCGATCCAAGACGCTGGGTCACACCGAGATCGAAATAATGGCTGCGTTCCGGTTGCACCTGATCGTTCTGGTTCGATGGACTCTGGTTGGTCGTGCCATTGAAACGGCTGATGGTCGAGCCGGACACCAGCTCGAACGCAGGCGGCGTGAAATAGCGCGCGTAACCGGCATGGAGGGTCGTGGCCGGCGTCAGCGTATAGACAAGTCCGATGCGGGGGCTAAGCTGGCTTGCGCTGACATATTCGTCCATCTTGTCGTAGCGCAGACCATAGTTCAGCGTGAGCTTGTCCGTGATTTTCCACTCGTCCTGTACGTAGGCGCTGTACAGATAACCGGTCTTGCTGCTGGAGTCCTGAATATTGAAGGGCTGATCGGAAAGCTGGTTGCCGTTGCTGTCCGTCGCGAATACGTTGACGCTGTCGTTGAACACGGCGTGTTCTTGCTGAAAGAAGAGGCCCGCCCGGACCGTATGCCTGTCGTTCAGCCGCCAGGTCGTGTCCACCTGTGCGCCATTGGCCGAGTTGCTGTGAAAATCTTGCGACGCCACGCCGTTAAAGAGCAGATCGCCGACCGGATCGGGATTGAATTGCGTCCGCGTGTAGCGGGTAAACAAGGCAACCTGATAGTCGAGTGCGCCTCCATTGGTGCCCTGGAGGGCCACCACGGCGAAGTTGTTCAACTCCGATTGCGTTTCGTTCAGTTGGCTCGAATCGAACGTGTTGCTGCCGTTGAGTGTGAAGTTGGTCGGCAAGCCGGGGGTGTTGGGAATCTCGAACTGGTTGCTTGTCGTGCCGAACATCACGCTCACGCGGGTGAGCGGGTTGATGATGTACGACATGTAGCCGAACGCATCGCCCTGACGGGTGTGATCGTGAATCGCGTTGGCACTGGCAGTGGGATTCTCGATCCCGAGGTTGTTCATGCCGAGCGAGCCGCTGAAATAGTAGCTGAACGGCCCCTGATTGCCGAATACATCCGCGCTGGTCTTGATCGTCTGATGGCTGCCGCCGAACACGTCGATGGACCCACCGTTGCCGGCATCGCCCGTCTTCGTGCGGATGTCCACCACGCCTGCCGTGCGGTAGCCGTATTGGGCCGGTAACGCGCCGGTGAGCAGGTTCACCTGGTCGATGATGCGGGTGTCGAGTGCCTGGCCGAAACCGCTGATCGGCTCGGGAATGATGATGCCGTTGATGCGGTATTGCAGGTTCGCATGATCACCGCGCACGTGCAGTTGCCCGTACGAGTCGCTCGCCACGCCGGGCGCTTGTAGCAACACCTGGTTCAGCGGCGTGTCTTGCCCTGCGGGCAGCGCATTGATATCGGCCTGGCTGAAGCGGTACACGCTGCTGCCGGTTTCTGGCAACAATCCGTTGCGGGCCCGATCGAGACGCTTTGCATTTACCTGAACGTCGAGTGTGTCGCTTTGAGCGAGTTTGACGCTTACTGCGCTTTCTGTACCCGCAGTCGTGGTCGCCATGCTGCTGCCGCTCGCAAATCCCGGTGCCGTAACGACGATCGCATAAGTCCCCGGTGTCACATGGCCGATCGCGAAACGGCCGTCTGCATCCGTCTTTGCCTCATTGACTGCGGCGCCGCTTGCGTTCTGAACGCTCACGGTGGCGTTCCGGACGGGCTTGCCCGCTGCGTCGGTGACGGCGCCCGTCACCGAACCTTCGTCGGACGCGGCGTGGGCATGAGCGGCGATAGCGAACAGCAGCAGGGCTGCATGGGAGACACGCGTGCGGTTTTTCATCTTGATTTATTCAGGGTGGGCGCTGGGTGGATGTGTTTTCTGTCTTGTTGACGTTCTTCCTGCGTGCGATACGGATGACGAGGCGTGCGCTGACTGGTTCCGATCAAGCGGGCACCTTGCCGTCATCCGTGGTGAGGAATGTTATATCATTACATTGCAAAACAAAAATGACAACCCGAGGGAGGGCACGGCGAGCGATTGGGGAAATCGAGGAGGGGCGTTTTACGCGTGAGCGGCGGCCCGGATTCGGACCGCCGCAATCGTTCGGCGCGAGGGGAGGGATGCTCGCGCGCGGCGATTTCGACAAATGGTTTGCCCGTCGCCGCCGATGACCCGCGTGTCACGAAGTCATCGGCGAGCGTTCAGGCGTTCACATCAATTGGCCTGCAGACTCAGTGCCCAAAGCCGTTGCTCTTGATATAAGCAGACAGTTTCGCGATATCGAGGCTTCCCCAGCCGGTCGGATAGTCCCAACCGGTGGCCGCCTTGTAGCCATAGCCGCCGTAGCCGTTGTTACCCGATCTCACGTCGTGCACCAGCGAAGGCGTCGAGCTAATGGCGCTGTAAAAGCTGGCTGCGGGGAAGCCCAGACTATTCGAATTCGCAGTCTGCAAACGCGCCCACAGCCCGACGAAAATCGGCGAAGCGAGGCTCGTCCCGCCGATCTGCTGCAACTGACCGTAGTTGTAAATCAGTGCGCCCGTGCTCTGCGCAGCGTCGAAGGAGATGTCGGGCAGCAGACGCCGGCCCGGCGTGCCGCTCACCACCGACTGCCACGACGGCTTCGCCTCGTACACGCTGTAGCCGCCGCCGGTCGCCCAGAGCTTGCCGTTGCTGTCGAGCCCTTCGTTCCAGACAGTTTCGCTCGAGTAGGCGCCTGCCGAAGTCGTGTAAAGCGTCGTGCCGCCGACGGCGATCACGTTAGGCGACGAGGCCGGCCACGATACCGAATAGGTGCTGCCGTCAGGGTAGCCGCGGTTGTTGCACTCGTACACGCCCTCATCCCCGGACGAGACCGAGAAGGTCTGCCCCTGTGCCGCCGCTGTCGCGAAGATGCGGTCTTCGGCCTGCAGCGTGCCGTCCGCGTTGGCATCGACTTCGCACCAGCCGAGCGATACGTTGATCACCTTCGCGACGTTATCGGACACTGCCTGATTGAACGCTTGCGTGAGGCCGGTGTTGCCGGACGCGCTTTGATCGGCCATATAGAACAGCAGTTGCTGCACCGCGCCGCCTGCGGAACCGACAATCGACTGGCTGTCGAGGTCCCATTCACCCTGGCCTTCCTGATCGTCGCTGTAGTCGCCATTCGACGACCCGGTCTGGATCGTCTGCGTGTTGACGGCCGCCAGGCCATTCGCGCTGGTGAACTGCTGGAGATCCTGGAGCGTCTGCGAGACGCCGCCGATCGTGATGATGCCGACTGTCGTGTTCGCCGCGGTGGGTGCGCTGCTGGCGTCGTAGATCGTTGGGAACTCGGTCGGATTGTGGCCCTTGGCCGTACCGGTGGCCAGCGTCTTCGCGGCGGAACGCTCGCCGACCTTCAGCATCGAATGGGCACGCGCGACGTTCTGCAAGCCGAGCACCGAACCGACTATTTCGCCGAGATCCTGCGGCACTTGTGCCGGCGCCGTGTTCGCGTAGCCGGCCTTGCCGTTCAGTTGGTAGCGAACCAGCGGGGTGTTGAAGGCCGCTTTGACGGCGCCGGCGCTGCCATCGGCGGAAATCAGCAGGCGGTTCGGCGCGACGTGAATATTGACGAAGCCGTTCTTTCGCAAATGCGTGACGACGGCCTGCACTTGCGCTTCGGTCGGCGCGTACTGAGAGAGAAATTGCTGATGCTTGAGGAATTTGCCGAACTGCGCGTTGCCCGGCTGGTTGACTGCCTGCGCGAGTTGCTTCAGTTGTGCCTCATCGCGAAGCTTGAGACTGACCACGATATGTGCGGTCTCGCCGGCGGCGAGTTCGAGCAAAGGCGTGGCACTGCGCGCCTCGACCTGGGAGGGCGTGACAAACGCCTTCGTGTCGGTGGGCGCCCACAGCGTGGACGCAGGTGATGCGCCGAATGCGGCGAACGAAGCAATAGCGAGAGGCAAAGCAACGACCGCGCAACGGTTTAGACATAGGACCGTCTGTTTTGCGGTTGACGACTTCATGTGGCCTCCTGAGATAACAGCGCAACGAGACGCCGAATCTTCCGGTGGCTGTTTCCGGTCGAGTCAAATAAATAGGAATTTCGTCTGGAAGCGCTGTTCTGAATGGTTAATAGGGGCACTCAGTTAAATCGATGAGCGCCGCCAAATTACCGTTCATTACAGATTATCGGTACCTATCAGAATAGATAGTTGAGAGGGAGAAGAAGTCACGAATGAACGAGGGTGTTTACTTGAAAATATTATTTTTATCAGTAAGTTATGTAGTCGTTGATTGTTCGACAACACCTAAGTGCATGGCGCGTTGCAATGGAGGCGGGACTCTAATTGATTTAATGACGCCACTGCTTCGTCATTAATTACAAAATCATTTCTTTATGCTAATTCGATAGTGATGTGCCAGGATTTGAAGAATTTGCAATTAAAAGGCATGTCTGTTCGATTGGAATTAATTGGGCTGTATCGTCAAAGGGGGAATCAAAAAATAATGCGACCTGTGACCGAGTTGTTAGAGCGGACGGACGCCTTATAACGCCACCGTCCGCTCGCCCCCGGCATAGGCATTCGACAGCCAGCCAGCCATTCGTTGAAGCCCGAACCACTTCCAAAAGTGCACGGTCAACGGTCAGCTGCCGAAGTACGGCGTGCAGAAGCTTACGGGGCCGACACACGCCGGCATCGCCGCGCCTGCTGAACGAGCGGGCGTGTTGGACGAGCGTTGGCCAGCCGCCGTCGAACCAGACATCGCCGGACCCTCGCCACTCGTGTTCATCTTCAGGCGCGCGGCCTGCTGCGCGAAGATCGGGTTGATCTCGGGGTATGACGTGTCGGTCACGAGGCGCGAGCCGTTAGCTTCTGCCTGAACCAGTTCCTGGCGCACTTCCGCGCGGGTCTTTTCCTGCGCCGATGCCTGAGTGACTGCGCCGGCCGATGCAAGGAGGATCATCGAAAGGGTCATTGCAAGATTGAGTTTCATTTTGGATGCCTAATTGAGGTTGATTGAATCTAACGATCTATGTGATTGAGAACTACGTCTTTACTTGTCCACCTATGTGGTCCACGTGCTGCCGAAGCTGCGCGGAAGCGTTTCTGCTTTCGCTCGTAGACCGTCTGTTTGCTGCCGTCCACGTAAGGGCAAACACACCGCTTGGCTGCTTATTCCAAATTTTTTCTGCAGCCCCGGGGGAATGGTACAAAACTTACATTTGCCTGAAGGCTCCGACAAAACCTTGTACGCCACCGTACCGACTTCCCCCTCCTACGCGAGCACCGTCATTGCAAGCCCCCTGCATTTCTCCGTCACCGCCGACCGAAACAGTTTCGCGTGACAAGGCTTCCCTGACCGATTTGTGCGCCATCCCCATTTCGCCCGGAGCGGCCAACCGCTTGATCGAGCCGATCACGCGGAATGCCATGTCACGCCCGGCGCAGCAGGGGCGCCGCCACGAGCGCAACACATCTATCAAGCACGCACGAAAGCGTGCAAGGGACACAAAATGTCAACCAGCGATTCGATTCTGGAGGAGCCGCAAGCCTTCCTTCCTCACGCCAGCGTGACGGCTTACGCCGCGATCTCCGGCATGGATGCCTACCGCGCGTTGGTCGCTGAAGCTGAGCGCGATTACGCAGGGTTCTGGGCGCGTCTCGCGCGCGAGACGCTCGAGTGGAAAAAGCCGTTTTCTACGGTTCTCGATGAATCGCGCGCGCCGTTCTATGAATGGTTCAACGACGGCACCCTCAATGCGTCCTACAACTGCCTCGACCGCCACGTCGAAGCCGGTAACGGTGAGCATGTTGCGGTGATCTTCGAAGCAGACGACGGCACCGTCACGCACGTCACCTACCGGCAGTTGCTCGAACGAGTGAGTCGCTTTGCCAACGCTTTGCGAACGCGCGGCGTGACGAAAGGCGATCGCGTGGTGATCTACATGCCGATGTCGATCGAAGGCATCGTGGCGATGCAGGCGTGCGCGCGCATCGGCGCGACGCATTCCGTCGTGTTTGGCGGTTTTTCGTCGAAGTCGCTCAATGAACGGATCGTCAACGTGGGTGCGATCGCGCTGGTCACCTGTGATGAACAGATGCGCGGCGGCAAAGCGCTGCCGTTAAAGAGCATCGCGGACGAGGCCCTTGCGATGGGCGGCTGCGAAGCGGTGAAAAGCGTTATCGTCTATCGGCGCACGGGCGGCAAGGTTGCGTGGCACGAAGGACGCGACCTGTGGATGCACGAGCTCACAGAAGCCGCAGCAGACACGTGCGAGCCCGAATGGGTCGGCGCCGAACATCCGCTCTTCATTCTGTATACGTCCGGTTCGACGGGGGTGCCCAAGGGTGTGCAGCACAGCACCGGCGGCTTCCTGATGTGGGCCGCGCAGACCATGAAGTGGACCTTCGACGCGAAGCGCAGCGACGTATTCTGGTGTACCGCCGACATCGGCTGGATCACTGGCCACAGCTATATCGCGTACGGCCCGACTGCGATCGGCGCGACCCAGGTCGTGTTCGAAGGCGTGCCCACCTATCCGAACGCCGGCCGCTTCTGGGAGATGATCGCGAAACACCGCGTGACGGTGTTCTACACCGCGCCGACCGCGATCCGTTCGCTCATCAAGCTTGCCGAATCCGATCCCAAAGTTCATCCGGACCGTTACGACCTGTCGACTTTGCGCCTGCTCGGCACAGTCGGCGAACCGATCAACCCGGCCGCGTGGACGTGGTTCTACGAGCACGTCGGCCATAGCCATTGCCCTGTCATCGACACCTGGTGGCAAACGGAAACGGGTGGCCACATGATTGCGCCGATGCCGGGCGCCACGCCACTGGTGCCAGGTTCGTGCACGCTTCCGCTGCCTGGCATCATGGCCGCGGTCGTCGACGAAACCGGGCAGGACGTGCCGAACGGGCAGGGCGGCATTCTCGTCGTCAAACGGCCATGGCCGTCGATGCTGCGCGGCGTCTGGGGCGATCCGGAGCGCTATAAGACGAGTTACTTCCCCGAAGATCTCGGCGGCAAGCTGTACCTCGCCGGCGACGGCGCGGTGCGTGACGAGGACACCGGCTACTTCACGATTACCGGCCGTATCGACGATGTGCTCAACGTGTCGGGCCACCGGCTCGGCACGATGGAGATCGAGTCGGCGCTCGTCGCGAACCCGCTGGTGGCGGAAGCCGCGGTCGTCGGCCGTGCCGACGAGACGACTGGCGAAGTCGTCGTCGCGTTCGTGGTGTTGAAGGGCGAGCGGCCAACCGGCGACCAGGCGATCAGAATCGCGACCGAATTGCGCAACTGGGTCGGCAAGGAGATCGGGCCGATCGCGAAGCCCAAGGAAATCCGCTTCGGCGAGAATCTGCCGAAAACGCGCTCGGGCAAGATCATGCGCCGCTTGTTGCGCTCGCTGGCGGCCGGCGAAGAAATTACCCAGGACGTATCCACGCTGGAAAATCCGGCGATTCTCGATCAGCTCGGGTGATGGTTCGCGAAAGCCGCGAGATTGCCGGAACGCTTTTTATCTTCAGGAGCAGGCCATGGCCAGCGTACCGATTCGAACCACACTTGCGAACCCCGCGCCACTGGGTCTCGCCGGTTTTGCATTGACAACGTGGCTGCTCAGCATGATCAACGCCGGCTGGTTTTCGGGCGAGTCGATGGGTCTCGTGCTCGCCTGCGCGCTCGCTTACGGCGGGACCGCGCAGGCCATTGCCGGGATGATGGAGTTGCCGCGCGGCAATACCTTCGGCGCGACGGCCTTTCTAAGTTATGGCGCGTTCTGGTGGTCGTTTGCACTGTTCGTGCTCTTTTTACACGACAAGGTGCCGCCCGCGTTCGTCGGCTGGTATCTGTTTCTTTGGGGCGTCTTCACGTTTTATATGTGGCTGGCCACCTTTCGCTCGCCTCGCGCGCTGCAGTTCATCTTTCTGGCGCTCTGGATCACCTTCGGCCTGCTGGCTGGAGGAGAGTGGACGGGTTCAGGCCTGGTGCGGATGGCGGGCGGCTATATGGGGCTCATCACCGCGGCGCTGGCGTTCTATCTGTCCGCAGCGGACGTGATCAACGAGGTGCACGGGCGGGTGGTTTTGCCGGTCGGCGATCCCCGGGTGCTTAGCCGGCATGCTGTGGCGCTCTGATAGACCAGTTGGGCGGCGCGCGCAAACCGCGAGCGTCGAACACTCACCACGTTGCGTTAAGCAGGCACAAGGCAAAACGTTATGAACCTGTCGGGAAAAGTGGACGGCGACGGCTGGACGGTCACGGCTTGTGCACGCGAAAGCGGCACTGAATTTGGCTGTCTGATCGGCACGAGCGTTGCCGCGCCGGATGGTGTGGTCGTGCGTGAATTCACGCACGACAGAACCTTCAGCACGCAGCAGGAGGCCGTGCTGGATGGCCTGAAGCAAGGCATGTCGTGGGTGGACCTCACTACCTCGAATACGATTTGCGCTGCCTGACCGCACCACATTTCCCACCATCGACGCGACGTCGAGCGCCCCGGCTCTAGAGCGACGGCATCTCATACATCACAGCGGCCACGTCAGCATGCCCCGGTTTGGCCGACTCCACGTGCGTGGTTTGCGCCTGGCGGCTCGGCACCAGCAATACCGGACAGCACGCACTGCGCACCACGCGTTCGGCGACGCTGCCGAGAAACAGACGCTTGAAGCCGCGACGGCCGTGCGTGCCGAGCACCAGCAGGTCCGCATTGAATTCGTTGGCCGTGATGCGGATGCGCTCCGAAATATCCTCGCCGATCGGCGCGACGTCGACCATCCGTGGTGTGCCGGCCACGTTCTCGTGTTTCATTCGGGCGAGTGCGTCCGCTAACAGTCGCTGGCCTTCTTCCACGAACGCGTCACGCAGAATCGTCGGATCGTAGCCGGAGGCGTCGTACGCCATCAGCGGATTGTCGACGACATAGAGCGGCTGCAATTGCGCGCCGCTCTCGCTTGCGAGTTGCAAAGCGGTGTCGAATGCGTGCTCGGATGTGTCGCTGCCGTCGATCGCAACCAGAATGCGTTTATACATATCAGCCTCGAAGAGTTTGTTCAAAGAGTTGCCGCGTCACTTAAACGGCTCTCAGATCGGGCAGCAGACGGTCGAATTCCCGCCTCACCACGCCGTAGCATTCGCACACGCGCTCCTCCAGGCCCGACCGGTCGATCACCTCGATATGACCATAGCTGTAGCGGATCAAGCCCGCGTCCTGCAGCTTCATGGCCGCTTCGGTGACACCCGATCGGCGTACACCGAGCATATTGGCAATCAACTCCTGGGTCATCGTGAGTTCATTTGACGGCAAGCGGTCGATACTCAACAGCAGCCAGCGGCACAGTTGCTGATCGATCGTATGATGCCGGTTGCACACGGCCGTTTGCGCCATCTGCGTGATGAGTGCCTGCGTGTAACGCAGCAGCAAGCGTTGCACTGGGCCGGCACGATGAAATTCTTCTTTCAGAATGCGCGCGTCGAGCCGGTATGCCTTTCCGGCGCTTTGCACGACCGCGCGGCTGGGCGTCGTTTCGCCGCCCATGAAGAGCGCGATGCCGATCAATCCCTCATTACCGACAATCGCGATCTCGGCCGAGGAGCCGTCTTCCATCACATAGAGCAGAGAGACGATCGCGGTAGTGGGGAAGTAGACATGGTCGAGCCGGTCACCCGACTCGTAGACGACCTCCCCGAGCGGCATATCGAGCGCGATGAGATGCGGTGCGATGCGTTCCCACTCGGCTTTCGGTAGCACAGAAAGCAGATGGTTATCTTTCGGTTGATGTGTGGTCAACATGAACCACCCCACAGTGTCCCGCCGAAAAACGACTTCGTATTCGCAGAACTGATCTGAAAAGTTTTCAGGCCTTCCTGGCGGGGCGGTTGCGAAATCGACTGGAAAGCGGTTTGGAAATCGCTGGTGCATACAGGGCCAGCAACCATTCTGGCACGCTTCGTGATGCGCGTCTGTACGGTGGCGTTCACGCCTTGAACCATGGCTCATGCAACCCAGCTGAAAGCCATCGCGATGACCGTAGCCGCCATCACACCGGTCGCAATCCAGCCAAGGACGCGCAGCGTCAGCGGTAACGTGAAGCGCGACATGATGCCGGTACGCATCGACAGATGCATCATGACGATCATGACCGGCACGGCGACCACCCCATTGAGCACGGCACTCCAGAAGAGCGCCTTGACCGGGTCGATCGAGGTGAAATTCAAACCGACGCCGATGGCTGTCGCCGCGGCGATCACGCCATAGAACGCCTTCGCCTGCAGCGGCAGGCGGGCCAGGCCGACCCGCCATGCGAACAGTTCGCCCACCGCGTACGCACCCGAGCCGGCCAGTACCGGCAACGTCAACAAACCGGTGCCGATAATGCCGGCCGCGAAAATGACGAACGTGAACGGTCCCGCCACCGCTCGCAGCGCTTCCGCCGCCTGGGCGGAAGTCTGGATATCGTTGAGCCCGTGAGCATGCAACGTCGCCGCTGTGGTCACGACGATGAAGAACGCGATGGTATTCGACAGCGCCATGCCGAGATAGGTGTCGATACGAATCCGCGTGAACTCGGCGGGGGCTTCCCACGGTGCGTGAGTGAGCGGATGGGCGCCGGGCCGTTCCAGTTCGTCTTCGACTTCCTGTTCGGCCTGCCAGAAAAACAGATAAGGGCTGATCGTCGTACCCATGACCGCAACAATGGCGACGATGTAATCCGGCTTGGCCGAGAGCGGCGGCCAGATCACCGCCAAGCCCACCTGGGTCCACGGCACGTTGACGACGAATGCGCAGATCACGTAGCTGAAGAGCGACAGGCACAGCCATTTGAGTATCGACACATAGCGCGAGTAACGTGTAAATACTTCGAGCGCTACCGAGAGCAGGCCGAAACCGCAGACATAGAGCAGCGCGGGGCCCGAGATCAACAGCTTGAGCGCCGCGCCCATTGCGCCGAGGTCCGCGCCCAGATTGATGATGTTCACAATCAGCAGCAGACTGACGACGCTGGTGGACAGCCAGCGCGGATAGTGCCGCCGCAAATTGCCGGCGATGCCGCAGCCGGTCACGCGCCCGATGCGCGCGCTGATTTCCTGGATCGCGGCCATCAGCGGGTAGCTGAACAGCAGGGTCCACGCGAGGCCATAGCCGAATTGCGCGCCGACCTGCGAATAGGTGGCGATGCCGCTCGGGTCGTCGTCGGAGGCGCCGGTGATAAGGCCGGGCCCCATCACCTGAAGCAGTTTCGGGCGAGTCGGCTGCTTGACCGGATCGCGGGTTAGCGTGTCCATGGCCGGGAGCTCCTGGTGGCGGGCGCGGCCGCCTCCGTCTGTCGGATGGTTGCGGGGCCGCCGGTTCGGTCGCTAACACGCCTTCATGCGCATGGCGGCCGGAGTGACACGGGCAGCCAGCGCGCTGCTTTTGCTGATATGCGGCGTGTCGAGTCGAGGGTGCGCCGATTCGCCGATGCAGTCGGTACGGTGTCGTACCACGCTACCCAGCTGCCCACTCTGTATGTGCCCGGTGACGCTAGCCCTAACGAAAAATCTCGGCAATGAGGTTGGCCACCGTGCGGATGCGCTCGCTATCGCGTAGGGCGGGATGCAGCACCATCCACACATCCTGGTCGAGCGCCTTGATATGTTTCTCGATGCAAACGAGATCGCTCGTGGTGTCGCCCGCAAGCTGGGCGAGCACGCCGAGGCCGGAGCCGCCCAGCACGCCGTCGAATACGCCCATGCCGTAGCTGCTCCGAAGCGAAGGCGCAGGCGCGCCGGGCAGGGTTTTCAGCCATTGCGTGGCCGGGTGATCGGGCTGCCGGTCGTCATAACCGACGAACGACAGCTTGTCCCACTCCTTCCTCGTAATTGCTGCCTTGTGACGCAGATAATAGTCGCGCGAACCGAACAGCCCGAAGCGGATCCGGCCGATGCGCCGCACATATAGATCGCCCTCATCAGGGCATTCGGACCACAGCGCGATGTCCGCTTCGCGGCGGGCAAGGCTATACGGCCGCCGTGAGGTCAGCACCTCGATGGCGAGGCCGGGCAGCCGGTCCTGGAACGAACCGAGCAGTTTAAGCAAAATGTAAGACGGCCATTCGACGGCGTTGATCCGCACCGTGCCGTGAGCCGCTGCGCCGCCGGTCACGTCCGCGGCACGCTCGATCTGGTGGGCCAGGTCCTCCATCTGCTCGGCCCAGGCCAGCACGCGCGCGCCGAATGCCGTCACCGTACAGCCCGACGGAACCCGGTCGATAAGCGGCTCGCCCAGCCGCCGTTCAAGCTCGGTCAGACGGCGCGACAGGGTGGGCGGACTCAGATCGCATGCCGTCGCGGCGGCTCGCATCGTGCCGCCGCGCGCGATCGCCACCAGAATCCGCAGGTCGTCCCAGTCTACGTGTTCCATTTTTGAAACGCTCGATTTTGAAATTAGGCATAGCATAACGGGGATCGCGAGGATAGCATTGGACCTGGCCATACTCGTCCCAGCATCTGGCAAAGAAACCCGAGGGCTTCATTGACTTTGGCGGCAAGTGTGGCGAACCTGCCCATCACACGACTCAACGGCTATCAGTCACTACGTAGACCGAACGAGCGATACGGAGACATCAATGATTCGTCATTTCCAACCGGCGCGGCGTCGCGCTATCGTAGCCAGCGCAGCTTTCCTCGCAGTGTCGATTCTGCCGGGCGCAGCGTTTGCTCAGGCCGCCCACAAGCCGAAAGTCGCGCTGGTGATGAAGTCGTTGGCGAACGAGTTTTTCCTGACCATGGAAACGGGCGCGAAAGACTATCAGAAGCAGAACCCCACGAAATTCGATCTCGTCACGAACGGCATCAAGGACGAAACGGATACGGGTAACCAGATTCGGATCGTCGAACAGATGATCGTGTCGAAGGTCGACGCACTCGTGATCGCACCGGCCGATTCCAAGGCGCTGGTGCCGGTTCTGAAGAAAGCGGTCGATGCCGGCATCATCGTGGTCAATATCGACAATAAGCTGGACCCGGACGTGCTCAAGTCG
Organism: Paraburkholderia sp. GAS32; assembly: GCF_050434225.1. Lineage (NCBI taxonomy): Bacteria > Pseudomonadati > Pseudomonadota > Betaproteobacteria > Burkholderiales > Burkholderiaceae > Paraburkholderia > Paraburkholderia sp. GAS32. Next base: position 86,643 of record NZ_JBNPVS010000021.1, read on the forward strand.
AAAGACCTGAACATCCCGTTCGTCGGCCCGGATAACGCCAAGGGCGCACAGAAGGTGGGCGACTACCTGGCCAAGCGCCTGAAGTCGGGCGACAACGTCGCCATTATCGAAGGCGTCTCGACCACTACCAACGCTCAGCAACGCACGGCCGGCTTCAAGCAGGCCATGGCGACGGGCGGCATGAAGGTCGTCTCGCTGCAATCGGGTGAGTGGGAAATCGACAAGGGCAACGCCGTCGCGAGCCAGATTCTCAATGCGAACCCGGACGTCAAGGCGCTGCTGTGCGGTAACGACAACATGGCGATCGGCGCGGTATCGGCCGTGCGCGCGGCTGGCAAAGCCGGCAAGGTGCAGGTGGTGGGCTACGACGACATCAACGCGATCAAGCCGATGCTCGCCGACGGCCGTGTTCTTGCCACTGCCAATCAGTACGCCGCCAGGCAGGCCGTGTTCGGTATCGATACGGCTCTGAAGGCAATCGCTGAACACAAGAAGCAGTCGGAATTGTCGGGCGTCGTCGAAACGCCTGTCGATCTGGTCACCAAGTAAGATTGGCGTAACACGTGGCCCGCGTCGTTTGCGGGCCACCCCGCCTGATCTTTGTCTGGCTTTATCAATCTGATGTCCACTCCCAACCTATCCTTGGCCGTTGCCCCGCCCGTGCTGACTGTTCACGGCATCGGCAAGACCTACGCCGGGCCGGTGCTCGCTGATATCTCGCTGGATCTGTACGCGGGCGAGGTGCTGGCGCTGACCGGCGAAAACGGCGCGGGCAAGAGCACCTTGTCCAAGATCGTCGGCGGTCTCGTTACGCCGACCACCGGTTCGATGACGCTTGGCGGCGCAGCTTACACGCCGGGCAGCCGCAAGGACGCCGAGGCGCTCGGCGTGCGCATGGTCATGCAGGAGTTGAACCTGCTGCCGACCCTCTCGGTGGCGGAGAACCTGTTCCTGAATCGTTTGCCGCAGCGCGGCATGTTCGGCTGGATCGATCGCGCCAAATTGCGCGAGGACGCGCGGCATGCCATGGCGCAAGTCGGGCTCGACGCGATCCACCCTGACACGCTGGTGGGTACGCTGGGCATCGGGCATCAGCAAATGGTCGAGATCGCGCGCAATCTGATCGGCGATTGCCGCGTGCTGATCCTCGACGAACCCACGGCGATGTTGACCGCCCGCGAGGTGGACCTGCTGTTCGAGCAGGTCGAACGGCTCAAAGCGCGGGGCGTGGCGCTGGTGTACATCTCGCACAGACTGGAAGAATTGAAGCGTATCGCGCGGCGCGCTGCCGTGCTGCGCGACGGGCGGCTCGTGCATGTCGACGAGATGGCGAACCTCTCGGCCGACCGTCTGGTTACGCTGATGGTTGGGCGTGATATCGGCGAACGGATCGACCTCGGCGAGCGGCGCATTGGCGACGTGGCGCTCAAGGTCACGGGCATGACCCGCGAGCCGGTCGTGCGCGACGTGTCCTTCGAAGTGAAAGCAGGCGAGATTTTCGGCATCAGCGGTCTGATTGGCGCGGGTCGCACGGAATTGATGCGGCTCGTCTACGGGGCCGATCGCGCGGATGCCGGTACGGTGTCGATCGCGTATGGCGGTGGCCCGCTGCAGCCCGTGACGGTATCTTCGCCGTCAGACGCCGTGAAGAACGGCATCGCGTTGATTACGGAGGACCGCAAAGGCGAGGGCCTCCTGCTGACGCAACCTATCGCCGCCAATATCTCGCTTGGCCATTTGCGCTCGGTGTCGAAGAACGGCGTGGTGGACGCCCGTCGCGAGGCGGCGCTGGCGCGCAAACAGATCGACGCCATGAGCATTCGCAGCTCGGGGCCGTCGCAGCCGGTGTCGGAACTCTCCGGCGGCAACCAGCAGAAGGTGGTGATCGGCCGCTGGCTCGCGCGCGATTGCACGGCGTTGCTGTTCGACGAGCCCACACGGGGCATCGACGTCGGAGCGAAGTTCGATATCTACGCCCTGATGGGGGCGCTCGCGCGGGAAGGCCGCGCGTTGGTGGTGGTGTCGAGCGATCTGCGCGAATTGATGTCGATTTGCGACCGGATCGGGGTGATGTCGGCGGGACGGATGACGGGCATGTTCGAACGCGGAAGCTGGACCCAGGACGCGCTGCTCGCAGCGGCGTTCGCGGGTTATACGAAACGCGACGAGCTGTTGCACGATCCGATCGAACCCGACGCAAAAGCGCCCGACCCAGCGGCGCCCGATCAAAAATCTGTGGAGTATTGAAGCATGACTGCACCAACCAGCCTGCCTACCGTGCAGAACGAACCGCCCAAGGACGCGAAGCCGATCGGCACGCGCCTTGGATTCTCGAACTACCTTGGCCTGCTCGGCGCGCTGCTCGGGATGATCGTCCTGTTCTCGCTGCTGAGCTCGCACTTCCTGAGCTACGACACGTTCAGCACGATTGCGAACCAGATTCCCGATCTGGTCGTGATGTCGGTCGGCATGACCTTTGTGCTCATCATCGCCGGGATCGACCTGTCGGTCGGCTCCGTGCTGGCACTCGGCGCGGCGCTCACGAGCGTGGCGGCCTTGCAGTGGCACTGGCCGGCGCTGCCTGCCGCTTTGCTCGGCATGGCGGGGGCGGCCTTGACGGGCTGCGTGACCGGCGCGATTACCGTGGCCTGGCGGATTCCGTCGTTCATCGTGTCGCTCGGCGTGCTCGAGGCGGCCCGCGGTCTCGCGTACCAGTTGACCAACTCCCGCACGGCCTACATCGGCGATGCGTTCGATTTCCTGTCCAACCCGATTGCGTTCGGCATTTCTCCCGCGTTCCTGATTGCCATCGTCGTGATGGTCGTCGCGCAGTTGGTGCTGACCCGCACGGTCTTCGGGCGTTATCTGGTCGGCATCGGCACGAACGAGGAAGCGGTGCGCCTCGCGGGCGTCAACCCACGGCCGTACAAGATTGCCGTATTCGCGATGATGGGCTTGCTGGCCGGCCTCGCGTCCCTGTTTCAGATTTCGCGGCTCGAGGCTGCGGACCCGAATGCCGGCGCGGGCATCGAATTGCAGGTGATCGCGGCCGTCGTGATCGGCGGAACGAGCCTGATGGGCGGACGTGGCTCGGTGATCAGCACCTTCTTTGGCGTGTTGATCATCTCGGTGCTGGCCGCCGGTCTTGCCCAGATCGGCGCGACCGAGCCGACCAAACGCATCATCACGGGGGCCGTGATTGTCGTGGCCGTCGTGCTGGATACGTATAGAAGCCGACGTCGCGCCGCATAAATATTGACCATTTGTGACCGTCAGCGACCCTTCGTGGATGGTCAGCAGGAGAGTGAACGTGTCGAAAGAAGTGAAGCCGGGCCGCGTGCTCGTGGTGGGCAGCATCAATACCGACCTCGTCGCCCGTGCACCGCATTTGCCGCGGCCCGGCGAGACGATCAGCGGACAGGAGTTCTCGCAGGTTGCCGGCGGCAAGGGCGGCAACCAGGCCGTGGCGGCCGCCCGCATCGGCGCACGCGTCGCGATGGTTGGCCGCGTGGGGAAGGATGCGAACGGCGCACAGCGGGTCAAGGATCTGGAAGCTGAAGGGATCGATTGCGCGGGTGTCGAGGTCGACGCCGTGCAGCCCACCGGCGTCGCCATGGTGACGGTGTCGGACGACGGCCAGAACACGATCGTGGTGGTTGCGGGCAGTAACGGTGAAGTCACGCCTGAAGGCGTCGCGCGCCACGAAGCGGCGATCAAGGCCAGCGACGTCGTGGTCTGCCAACTGGAAACGCCTTGGGATTCTGTCCACGCAACACTCGCGCTCGCCCGGCGCCTCGGCAAGATCACCGTACTGAATCCGGCGCCGGCAACTGGCCCGCTGCCCACGGAATGGCTGCCGCTCGTCGACTACCTCGTGCCGAACGAGGTCGAGGCCGCGATACTCGCCGGCTTGCCGGTCGAATCGCAAAGCGGCGCGAGAAGGGCGGCGCTGGAGTTGCAACGCGGCGGCGCCCGCAACGTGATCGTCACGCTCGGCGCACAAGGTGCTTACCTGTTGCCGGAAGGCGGCGAAGGCATGCATTTTCCCGCGCCGCAAGTGAGGGCTGTCGATACGACCGCGGCCGGCGACACCTTTATCGGCGTCTTTGCCGCGCAACTCGCTGCCCGGCAGCCGCTGGAAGGCGCAATCAGCCTCGCGCAACGCGCGGCTTCGATTTCGGTCACGCGCGCTGGTGCACAGCCGTCGATCCCGACTCGCGCGGAAGTCGAAAGCGCAGCCTGAAACGGATGCCTGTTGTGACATGAGGCAGTCCGACCTGCAACTCTGGGTAGCTTTACGTTGAATGACCGGCACCATCTCCGGATGGTGTTCCCCTGGTTTGATCGCGATCTCTACTGGAATAAATGGACGAAACATGAAATCACAATATGTAGGCATCCTGATGATGACGCTGCTGCTCGCCGCATGCGGAGGCAGCGTGACGACCACCGACCCGCTCGCCAACGCGCCGAAGGTCATCATCGATTCGGACTTCAACACGATGGGCGACGACGGCCAGCTGTTCGCCATGACCACGCAGTTGATGGGGCAAGGCAAGGTCAACCTGCTCGGGCTGACCGTTGTGACCGGCAACGACTGGTTGCTCCAGGAAGAAGCGGATGCGCTGAAGGCGGTGGAGCGCATGGGTGTGCAGAATGTGGTGGGTGTCTACGGCGGCGCCGACTATCCATTGCAATACGATGTGGCGAGCATTCGTGCGCAGCAGGCCGCCAATCCGCAAGGCTATTTCGGCGCATGGATGCGGCCGGAACCGACCCAGCAGTCCCAGCTTGTGGCGCCGCCGGACGGCTTCGCGGCGTCGACGAAACTGCAGACGCAAAGCGCTGCGGACTTCATGATCCAGACCATCAAGCGCTATCCGAATCAGGTCACCATTCTCGAGGTCGGGCCGCCCACCAATCTCGCCACGGCCATCAAGAAGGCGCCGGAGATCGTGCCGCTGATCAAGCAGATCGTCTACATGGGCGGCGCGATGGCGGTACCGGGCAATGCGAACGCGGTGGGGGAACTCAACTGGTGGTTTGATCCGCTTGCCGTGCGTACGGTTCTTCAAACGACGATCCCTCAGGCCGTCATTCCGCTCGACGTTACGAATACGGTGCCGCTCACGCAGAGCATCTTCGATCAGATCGTCAACAACCCGAACAAGCAGACCGCGGTGACCAAGGCGTATGGGATCGTCAACGCCGGTTCGTTCGGCGACAACACCCATCTGTTCGACACGCTGACGATCGCTTATTTCACGGACCCGACCTACGCCACGCAGACGAAGAGCGCCTACCTCGATATCGACACGACTAGCGGCGAGGATCAGGGACATGTGACGGTCTACTCCGATCAACCCGCAGCGGGCGCGTCACCGAACAAGATCACGTACGTCACGCAGTTCGACAACAATCGTTTCTTCAGCCTCTACGTCGATTTGCTCACGCGTCCTGTGCCGATTACCTTGCCTTGACGAGGAAGGCCATGCGCGGCGGATTATTCGCAACGCAGGGCCAAGGTCCCGCTCAGACCCGGCCCGGATCGAGCAGGTTCGAGCTGAAATCGCAGCACTGCGCGGCGAGCCGTGCGATTTCGGCATTCAGCGAGTGCGGTTGCTCCGCGCGATGCATCGCGACGTACGAGACAGGCGGCAGCGCCGGTCGCGTCTGGATCATGCCGAGCGCGCCGCGTGTGACCATGTGGTTCAGGCACGCCTTCGGCAGATAGCTGATGCCGAGGCCCGAGAGCGTCAGTCCGATCTGCGCGATCAGACTGTTGCTCGCGAGAACTCTTTGCATGCTGACTCCGTGCTCCTGCAGGAAGCGGCTATAGATAAAGCCTGTTCCCGACAGACCGCCCTGCAGGATCAGCGGGTACTGCACAATCTCGGTTAGCGGAATGGCGGCCTGCTTCGGCGCCAGTGCCGGCGCACACATCCACGCGTTCTCCACTTCGCCGACCCGCGTCATGACGAAAGACTCGGTGCTGTGGATTTGCGGCACGACGATGATGTCGATCGTGTCGTCGGCGAGCCGGTCGCGCAGCGTCGCGTTCAAATCCACCTCGGCTTCGACCACGACCTTCGGATACGCCGCCTGGATCGCGCCGATCAGCCGGGGCAGCCACGTCAGGGCGGTCAACTCCGTCACGCCGATGCGGACCTGCCGAACCAGCGCCTCCTTTGAGCTGATCAGCTCGACGATCTGGTCGCGCCGTTCGAGCAATTCCTTGGCGTAGGCGAAGAACTCGGCGCCTTTCTCGGTCAGCCGCGCGCTGCGGTGCGCGCGGTCGAATACCGTCAGGTCGAAGGCGCGTTCGAGTTCCTGAATCCGCTTCGAAACGGCCGACTGCGTGGTGTTGAGGCGGCTCGAAGCGGCCTCGAACGAACCCAGTTGCACGATCCAGTAGAGCGCTTCCATCTGCTTGAACGTCAGCATCGCGCCGGCCTTTACATGAAATAAAGCGATAGTTTCTCATACAAAAAAATCGCTTTTTTTACTTATTTCGGCTGCTTAAGGTTCCTCCATCGCCCCGTCCCCAATCTGGAGAGAGCATGGATACCGTCGTCGAAAGCCCGCCTGTCAATCATATCGAGCGCAAACCGCGTGTCGGACTCGCATGGCAGATCCTGATCGGTCTCGTCATCGGTGTCGCCACGGGACTCGTGTTGAACCACTTTCCGGAAATGCGGGACGCGACCATTTCGGGGCTGTTGCAGCCCGCCGGCGACATCTTCATCAAGCTGATCAAGATGATCGTGGTGCCGATCGTCTTCACGAGCATGGTGGTCGGGATCGCCGGTGTCGGCGATGGCAAATCGTTCGGGCGCATCGGCCTGAAGACACTTGTGTATTTCGAGGTGATCACGACGATCGCGATCCTGCTCGGGCTCATTCTCGGCAACGTGCTGCAGCCGGGCGTCGGCACCGACATGTCGCAGCTCGGCCATGCCGACATTTCCCGTTATCAGCAGGCAACGCAGCAGGTGCAGGGTCATCATGGCCTGATGACGCTCGTGCTTGGCGTAATTCCGGACAATATCCTCGCTTCGATGGCCAAAGGCGACCTGCTGCCGGTGATCTTCTTCTCGGTATTATTCGGCCTCGGTCTGCAATCGGTCCCGGAAGAATTCCGTAAGCCGGTAATCGCCATGCTCAAGGGCGTCGCGGAAGCCATGTTCAAGGTGACGAACATGGTGATGCATTACGCGCCGATCGGCGTGTGCGCGCTGATCGCGGTGACCGTGGCGAGTTTCGGCTTCGGTTCATTGTTGCCGTTGCTCAAGCTGGTGGCCGTCACGTATCTCGCGATCGTGCTGTTTGTGCTTGTCGTGCTCGGCATCACCGCCCGGCTGTTCGGCTTTCGTATCTTCACGTTGCTGCGGGTTATCAAGGACGAACTGATCATCGCGTTCTCGACCTGCAGCTCGGCAACCGTGCTGCCGCAGTTGATGAAGAAGATGGAGGACTACGGTGTGCCGAAGAGCATCACGACCTTCGTCGTGCCGACCGGCTACACGTTCAATCTGGACGGTGCATCGATCTATCTCGGCATCGGCACGCTGTTCGTCGCGCAGTTGTATGGCATTCATCTGGGCTGGCAGGAACAGATGGTTCTAGTGTTGACGATGGTCGTGACGTCCAAGGGCGCAGCCGGCGTGCCGGGCTTCATGTTCGTGATTCTTCTCGCGACGCTTGCGAGCGCGGGGCTGCCGCTCGAAGGACTCGCGTTCATCGCCGGCGTGGACCGCGTGATGGATATGGGACGTACCGCGCTGAACGTGGTGGGCAACGCGCTTGCGCCGCTCGTCATCGCCAAATGGGAGCGCCAGTACGACGCGGAGAAGGGCAAAGCGTATCTCGCGTCGCTTGACGCATGAGCGCGCACGGTTCGTAGCACGAAAATCATTGAGCAGAAAGATCAGGAGCATCCAGATGAGCAGTAATCAAGGCGAGTTCTTCTCCGAGTCGTTGATGCAGGAGATCAAGGCGCGTTTCCACCATGTCGACCACGACATCGACGGGAGCGAGCGACTCTTCTTCGACAACGCGGGTGGCTCGTTCCGCCTCAAGTCGGCCGTCGACGCGTTCGCGCGAATCGATGCGCTGCCCGATTGCCCGGAGCGCATTCACGCGCGCGCCCGCCATCTTCAGGACGTTCAGGCGCGCGGCGAGGCGGACATCCGCACGATCCTCAACGCGAAGGACGGCAGCATCTACCCATCGTTGACCGCGTCGGGTGCGATGTTCGACATGGTGCGCGCGATCATGGAGAACGTGCCGGGCACCAACGCCGTCACGACGATCCTCGAACATCCTTCTTCTTTCGATGCGATGACGTACTACGCGCAACGCACGGGCAAGTCGTTGCGTGTCGCGCCCAGCAATCCGGAGACGGGCGGGGTAGACGTGGATGCGATTCTGTCGTTGATCGACGCGGACACGGCGCTGCTCAGCGTGATGTACGCGTCGAATATTTCCGGCGCCAAGTTCGACATTGCGGCACTCGTCGAGCGGGCGCGCGAAAAGAAGCCCGGACTCTTCATCGTCGTGGATGCGGTCCAGCACGCGCCGCACGGTGTCATCGACCTGCAGAAGACGCCGGTCGACGGCATCAATTTCGCGCCCTACAAGTTTTTTGGTTGCCGCGGCTCCGGCATTTCGTGGCTGTCGCCGCGTGCGGCCGCTCTGCCGCATCATCGCCTCGATGCAAAGCAGGAAGGCGTTTGGGAACTCGGCAGTCCGGCGCCCGCGCAGTTCGCGGTCGTGACCGAGATCGTCGAGTACGTGACGTGGATCGGTGGCCAGTTCAGCGATGCCGATACGCGCCGCGAGCTTTTCGTGGAGGGGATGAAGCGCATCGAGTTGCATGAGCGCGCGCTACTGGCGGCGCTGCTCGACGGCCAGGGTAGGCGGCGCGGTTTGCGACGACTCGATGGCGTGGAGGTGTTCTGGGATCATGCCGATCTCACGAAGCGCGACCTGATCCTGGGTATCGGCTTCGCGAATCTGAACCCGACCGATGCAGTGCGCGAGTACGAGAAGCGCGGCGTGATCGTCTACGAGCGGATCGCCTCGAGTCTGTACTCTGGCCGTATGCTGAAGTCGTTCAATCTGGCGGGCGCGGTGCGAATTTCGCCGCTGCACTGTCATGCACCCAGCGACGTCGAACGCTTTCTTTCTATTACAGAAGCGCTGACGACACTGTAAGGCGCGGGGCCGGGCCGCGTGCATCGCACCGGGGACGAACCCCGCCACGAAGACCTATCCCTTACGTAGTCTCACGACCTGCCAAACGTTTGCGCTATTTGCACGATTATGTCTGACGATTGAGAGGGTTAAAGATTTGCGTTTTGCATGTCGTTATCCAGTCAAATAAGTCAGGACCATCGCACCTACCCGTGCCTCATGAAGACGCGGGATGTGCGAGGCAATAGCTCTACGGGGGATTGAATTTTGAATCAGCAACGATCGCCATGGTCGCGCGCAGCGGCTCCGGGCGAAGTCATCTATTCCGAAGGCTTCGCAGGCGACGCCGTCATCTACGTGATCGCAGACGGCAAAGTCGAAATCTCCACTCAGTGCGACGAAAAGAAGGTCATTCTCGCCACGCTCGGCAAGGGCGAGTTTTTTGGCGAGGCCTCGTTGTTGCCGGCCGAACCACGCGCGCACACTGCGAAAGCCATCAGCTTCTGTCAATTGACGGTCATCGCGGCAAACGTAGTGGAAGAGGAACTCGAGCGCGTATCGCCGCTGCTGCGCCATATCGTGCGCACCATGATTCGACGCGTGAAGAAGAAGGACGATGTCCTCGCCACCAACACGCATGCCGATTTTCTGCCAGGGGTTCTTTCGTACGCGCATGTTCTGTCGCTGATGGCGGGTATTGAGAGCGCAGACCGGGTGGATGGACGCGCGCGTCGCGGTCAGGGGGAGGAGTGTTCGGTGCCGCTGCCCGAAGTCATCAAGAAGTGTCATGCGATTGCCGGTCATTCCCGTCCGCATGTGATGGCCATGCTCAGGCGCATGGAAAAACTCAACCTCGTCACGCTCGAACCAGGCCGCTCCGATCGCGTGAGCACCCTGTCGGCGCGCTATTCGGCGCAGGACGGCGCAGCCGGCCGGCAGCTCGTGACCTTCGATCCTGTACGGATCACGGAACGGGCCCAGCAGGTGGCGGACCACGATCTCGACGTGTCGATCAACAGCGAATTGGAACTGATCGAACTGGCCGACCTTGAAGCCCTGATCGGCGTCGACAAGAATCTGATTCTCAACAAGCTCTCGCATGCGGAAATCGCCGAAGACATCTTCGCGTTCCGCAAGACCAAGGTGTTGAATTACGTCGAGGAAAAGGGCATCACGTATTTTTCCCGGCGTGCTCCCCGTGGTGCAAGCGAGCTGAAGTCGCTGGCCGATCTGGAGTTCGTCGACCAGCGAACCTTGTTCGAAGCCATCAGCGCTTTCGACACCTATGACCTCGCGAAACTGCTTTCCGCCGTGACCGGCGAGCCGATTTCCGATCGCCTGTTCTCGGTGATGACCGAGGCGCGCAAGAAGGAGGTGTCGTGGGTCATGCGTCGTGAGATCAAGATCGATCCGCTCGAGATCGCGGAAATCGAGGAACGCTTCATCGAGACCGTGCGCGCGATCAAATCGCCGGCTGCCGCGCCGCTTTCCAACGTGGATGCCTGACGCCTGGTGGTCGGACCACGGACGCTTTCAGGTCCGGTCCGATCATTGGAGCAGCCGTTCGAGAGGATGTATGGATCTTTTGACGCTATTTGGCGCCCTGTTCGGCGTGACGGCTATCGTGGCCGGATTTTCGCTCGAGGGTGGTCACTTCACCTCGCTGTTTCAGTTGGAGGCGTTCGTCATCGTATTGGGCGGCACCTTCGGCGCGGTGATGATCCAGAACACGTGGGCGAGGTTTTATGACGGCATGAAGCAACTGCGGCTCGCGTTCGTGAAAGCGCGGCAGGTCGACCGGCAAAGCTTGTCGGTCCTGCTCGAGTGGGGCGATCAGGCGAAGCTGAACGGCATGCTCGTGTTCGAGTCGATCGAGGCGGCCGGGATTAACCCGTTTGCCAAACGAGGCCTGGAGCTTCTGGCCAACGGGGTGTCGACGGCGGTGCTCGAAGACGCCTTGCAACGGGAACTGGATGCCTATGAGCGCAACCATATGGCGGCCGCGCAGATATGGCAGCAGGCTGGCGGTTATGCGCCGACGTTCGGCATTCTGGGGGCGGTGCTCGGTTTGATTCAGGTCACGGGCCATATGCTCGAGCCGGCACAACTCGGGCAAGGTATTGCGGTCGCATTTGTTGCGACGCTGTACGGTCTCGCGTTGGCGAATCTGGTTTTTCTGCCCCTGTACGGAAAGATCAGGGCACAGGTGGATAGCGAATTGCGGTTCAGACGTTTGTACCTCGATGGCTTGCTCGCGATTTCGCGCAAGGAGTCGCCCCATACGATCGAAACCCGGCTCGCGGGCGACGTCCGCGAACGATCGGCTGAGTTGCTGGGATAACCTGGGGTTGCCCTGGGATAACTCGGGATAACTCGCTCGGGATAGCCGGCCTCGACCGGTTGGCGATAGCGCGCGAGGCGCTCATTCAAACGCAATTCGGAAGCAGACGTTTCGAGCATGACGATCTCCTCGGGTAACAAGCGCCTTGCGGCGGACAAGACGGGCTACCACCGCGACGATGACGACGGCGATGGCGAGGCGCAGTCCGGGCGCTGGTTGATTTCCTACGCGGACCTCATCACCACGCTGATGGTGCTGTTCCTCGCGCTTTACGCGCTGCAGTTGGCGAAAAACCGGGAGCTCGAAGTCAGGATGCTCGAGCACCGCGAGGTGAAAACGGAGGCGGCCACCGGCAGTACCCACGGGCAGGTCGACGTGCCCGGCGCGCCGGAAGCCGCGAGACGGCAGCTTCTTTCGTTGCTGGCGCCGCTTCAGGACAATCGGCAGATCACGATTTCGAATGCCTCCCAAGGCGTGGAAATCGCCATCAACGCGAAAATTCTCTTCAACTCGGGCGACGCGCGCTTGTTGCCGGAGTCGTTCGATGTTCTGGATCAGATCGCGGGGGTGCTGCGCTATCGCTCGAAGAACAACATCCTCGTCGAGGGGCACACGGACAATGTGCCGATATCGACAGCGAAATATGAATCCAACTGGGAGCTGTCGTCGGCACGGGCCGGCGCCGTGGTTCGATTCTTCGCCGACAAGGGCATCGAACCTCACAGAATGGCCGCCATCGGCAGGGCGGACAACTTCCCCCTGATCATCGGCGACGATGCCGCAGCGCGCGCAGCGAATCGGCGCGTCACCATCCTCGTGGAATATTGAGTGGCAAACGGCGCTTGCACGCCGAAGAGCAGGCTGCGAAGATCGCATTAAAGCGGCTCTTTTCGCTGATGCTTTTCATTTTCCCGACGCTTCTGGCCGTGCCGGTCGGCCCGTCAGCGATCCAGGTCGCGCGGCCATTGCTCCCGACCATGACCGCCATGTCGGGTGGTTAAGCGATCGGGCGAACGGCATTTACCGGGGAATTCCATGTTTGCGTCGGGCCCGTTTCCTGAACTGCTGAACCACGGGCGGCACTGGCTGGGCGGCTTCGCGCTCGCCCTGGTGATGATGGGCGTGGGCGCGGCGCTGGCCGGCCGAGTTGCTGCAGTCGCGCGCCGGGATGCGCTTTAACGTCGTCTACGCGGCGCTGTATATGGCATTCGCGGAAGCCATGCGGCCGCTCATGGCGATGGTCAGCGTCGCGCTCGTCAATGCGCTCGGTGGCGGCTGGGTCGTGCTGGCTTCGCGGGGGTGGGGCGCGTTGGCTTCCATCGTGGTCGTGCTGTCGACGTTCGATCTGCTGGAATATGCGTTTCACCGCTTGCAGCATGCATGGCCCGTGCTGTGGAAGCTGCACTCGCTGCACCACAGTGCTGCCGAGTTCAATATCACGGTGACGTTCCGGCATCACTGGTTCGAGGTGCTCCTCAAGGGCTGCCTGCTCTATCCGGTGGTCGGCGTGCTGTTCAAGGTCGAGCCGTGGATCGTTGGCGTCACGACGGTCATTTTCATGTTCGGCAATTACTTCGCGCACATGAACCTGCGCGTCGACCTGGGCCGCTTCACGACGTGGGTCAACAATCCGCAATACCACCGCCTGCATCACTCGAACCGCACCGAGCATTTCGACCACAACTTCACGCAACTGCTGCCGCTGTGGGACCACCTGTTCGGCACGCTCTGGGTGCCCTCGAAGCACGAATGGCCGGCCACCGGTCTGCACGACGGCGTGCAACCGCGTTCGCTGCTGGGTGCGCTGAGCTGGCCGCTGCGCTCGCAAGCCGGGCGTGTTCTAACCAACGCTCGCGCCACGCACCGCTTTGCCACCCGTCAAACAGACGATCATGGTGGCCACGACGAGCACGCATAGCGCCACGCGCAAGCCGAGCAAACCCGCACCGAGTCCGATCAACGGCGGACCGACCAGGAAGCCGGCATAACCCGCCGTGGCCGCCATCGAAACACCGACAGCCGGCGTAACAGTCGAGCGGCCCGCCGCGCTGAAAATCACCGGGACGATATTCGCGAGGCCGACGCCGACCATGGCAAAGCCCACGCAAGCCGTGAGCACGGTCGGCAGGCTCAGCACCAGCGCGAGTCCGGCCGCCGCAAGCAGACCGCCGAAGCCGATCACCTTGCTCGAACCGAAGCGCCGCACGGACACGTCGCCGACGATGCGGCAAGCCGCCATCGAGAACGCAAATGCGGAGTAGCCGACCGCCGCGACGCTGGCCGCTTCGCTCAAGGTAGCGCGCAAATACACCGCGCTCCAGTCGGCCACCGCGCCTTCCACCATCATGCAAAGGAACGCGAGCAGGGCAAGTTTCATCACTTTGGCGTTGGGCAACGCGAAGCCGCTGGAGGACGCGGCCACGCGCGGACCGAGATCGCGCAACGCGAGCACCGCGGCGGCGGCCATGAGGACGGCGATGAACACGTCCGGCAGCACGAGACCGCCGATCACGCCGACGCCGCCTTTCTGGAGCATGGCGCCCGTCGCCGCGCCGAGCAGGCCGCCCGCACTCCACGCCGCATGAAACGAGGACATGATGGGCGACTTCCATTGCGTTTCGATCGTGCTGGCGTGGCCGTTCATCGAGACGTCGAGCGCGCCGTTCGCCGCACCGAGCGCGAGGAGCACGATGCACAGCGTCGCCAGGTTCGGCGCGAAGGCGGGGAGCGGCAGCGCCACGACAAACGCCGCGCCGAGCAGCGCGGTGGCCCGGCCGCTGCCGAAGCGCGGCGCCAACTGTCCGGCCAGCGGCATCGCGATGATGGCCCCCAGCGCAAAGGCGAATAACGCGATCCCCAATGAAGTGTCGCTGAGTGACAGGCTTTCCTTGATGCGCGGCACTTCGACTGCCCAGGCGCCGATCCCGAATCCGTTGGCGAGAAACACGCCGAGGGTGGCCACCCGCTCCTTGAGCGGTTTCATGAGCGGTGTGCTGACCGGATTAGCGAGTACTTTCATGAGCGCGCCACCATCACGTTGTCGCACACCGCGGCGAGTTGGGTGCGCCGCTCGGCCGTCACATCCGCTTCGACGAACAGGTAGTCCACGGCGCGCGCCTGCGCAACGGAAAACGGCGCAGCGGTCATCAGCTTTTCCGACGTCATGGCGATGGCGACCTGGCTGCTTGCCTGCACCATCGCCCGTTTGAGTTCGGCCTCTTCAGAGTCGAATGCGGCGACTCCTTCGTCTGGATCGAACGCGCATGCACCCAGAAAGCAAAGGTCGGCCTTGATCTGCTGGATCTGCAGCAAGGCGGTGGCGCCGGTCGCGCCGGCTGCATGCTGAGCGATGCGCCCGCCGATGAGAATGATGTCGAAGCCCGGCCGGTTCAGGAGGCGCGCGCAAGCCTCAGGCGAGTTCGTCACGACGGTTAGATCCGCGTTGTCCGGAAGCGCTGCGGCAATCGCGACGTTGGTCGATCCGGTGTCCAGCAAAATGATTTGTTTGGGCCGGACGATGGACGCAGCGGCGACGGCGAGACAGGCCTTGCGATCCAAGGCTTCGTGCATACGGACCGAGGCGTCTACGCCGGCAGGCGAGATCAGCAGGGCGCCGCCGTACACGCGCTTGCAATGACCCTGATCGGCCAGCTCGCGCAAGTGACGGCGGACCGTATGTTCGGATGTTTGGAGTTCGGCAGCGAGTTCGGATGCCAATACGCGGCCCTGCGCCCGCAGCCGTTCCAGAATCAGCCGCTCCCGTTCCTCGGGCAGAAGCCCGTCCATTGCGTCCTGTCGCGTTCGTTGCATGACTTCACCTTGCTCGATTGCCAAACGATCATAATCGATCATAATTTAACGTAAACGAGCAGAGCGAGCAACGGTGCAATCGAAATTCTTCTGAATGGACGGTTCGGCAGGTCGTTAAGGCGCTGGCTGGGCGGTCTGCGTACCGGGCTGGAGGCCTGTAATCGCCGAGGCCTCGATCCACGCGCGCCATTGCGACGTGAAATTGAATTCGGCATCGATTGCAAATGCCGAGTCGAGCGCTTCATTGAGCGTCGCTCCGCGTTGCAACGCATCGAAGGCCGCATGTGCGGCGGCGCTTTGAACGAGTATCTGCGGCCGCCATTGCGGTCGCACAACCAGTGCGTAGGTCGGTGACTCGAGATCTGCCGGAAAGGAGCCACCCGGCTGGTGCGCAGTCCAGATCTCGGCGATCGCATAGCGCGACGAGATGAGCGCGCAGGCGGGATGCACGGCCAGTTTCGCTTCGAGCAAATCTTTGGGACGGATGGCGGCCCATTCCGCTTGCGTAAGCACGTTGGCGTCCGCGGCAAAGTAGGCCAGATGCAGCGACCATTCGAGACGCGCGAGGTTGGCGAAATAACGGAAACGGGGGGCCTGTTCGTAGGTTTCGATGAAAGCCGGTAGCGCTGCGCCGAAGCGATTGAGGTCGCCGCTCTGTGACGGATGTGCTTGCGCGTAGGCCACTGACAGTGCATCGAAGTAGTCTTCGCCGACTAGCGCCAACAAGACGGGATAGGCGCTCGCGAGTGCAGTCCGCCGATTAGCGCGAATGCTGCTCCGATAGAGGTCGACGCGCTGGCGCAGATTGTCCGCGAGTTCGGCGCCATTGCCGTTGCCGTTGCAGCGTGGTGTTTGTTCAGCGACGCATGCAGGGCTGTCGGCGCGACCTTGCGCGTGATCGACTCCGCGTCCCGTGTATTGCAGTTGCGAAAGCACAGGTCGCTGTTCGCCCTCCAGCGATTCGGCAAACATGCGCTGCAGTGATTCAAGCGGCGTGCGCATCGCCGGCGTCGTGTTGAGTCGAAGGGGTGAGGGCCGATCGCCTGGCGTGAACGGTGTTCTGAATATCACGGGCGCGGCCAGCTTCGTCGAGCAAGACGCTCAACGCCGGTATATCGGTATCCCACTCGATCAGCGCCGGTATCGTGCCGAACCGCTGCAGTGCGTATTCATAGAGTGCCCAGACTTCGTTGGTGACACGCGAGCCGTGATCGTCGACGACGGCGACGTCCGTCACGCGATGACCGGCAAGATGAATCTCGCCAATCGTGCCGATCGCGAGCGCGTTCATGGCCGCGACGGCGTCCTCTCCATGATTGCATTGGTTCACGTACAGGTTGTTCACGTCGAGCAATACGCCGCAACCCGTGCGTGACGCGAGTTCGGCAAGGAATGCCGTCTCGCTGTACTGGTCGTCGCGGAATCGAACGTAGGTGGAGACGTTTTCCAGCAAAACCGGCCACCCGAGCGCGTCCTGCAATTCGCTGACACGCGAAGCGAGCAGCGCGAGCGCCGCCTCAGTCAAGGGCATCGGCAAAAGATCGTTCAGATGGCCGGCCGATGTCGCGCCCCAGCAAAGATGTTCGGAGACAACTGCCGGCTCGATCCGCTCGATCAGACGTTTGAGCTTCGCAACGTGTACTGCGTCGAGTGGCTTCGCCGAGCCAAGGCCGAGACCGACCCCGTGCAAACTGATGGGCAGGTCGCGTCGCACGGTGTCGAGCACGTGCAGGTCGAAGCCGCCGTCGCCGAAATAGTTTTCACTGTGTACCTCGACCCAGTCGACCGCCGGCGTAGCACTGAGGAAGTCGCGGTAATGGGCATGGCGCAACCCGATACCGATGCCGGGCGGCGCGCAGGCAGAAGGGACGAGGGGATGCATCATAGGCCTCGACTGGCACAGGATCGCCGCATTGGCATCAGGAATGCTGTTCGTCGATCTTGCCGGCCATCTTCTTGCAGGTTCCTTTCGGCACGGTCTTAAAGTCGCCTTTGTCGTTGTCGACCTTGGCCTCACCGGCACAGCCGTGCACACCGGTCTTGCTCGCGCAGTCGTTCTGACCGGCCTTGGCGATGCCAAAACACTGAACCTTCTCGTCAGCATGCGCTGCGCTGACGCCGGTGGCCGCGAGTCCTGCGAGGGCCGCGGCGATCAATGCCGGCCGGCTAAGTTTCGAGTTCAATTTGCTTCTCCTGAGTAAGCGGCGGTGGATCGCACGCCGCACCATTGCAACCGCCGCTCCGGCATGGGCTGTTTCGGGGTCGATGCGGTGCGCCTGATTTGCAGCGCCGGGGCCATGTGTAAGGCGATTTTAAGCTTGCCGCACTGATTATCCGGCATGTTACTGGCTCATCGTACTCGCGCTTTTTACGGCACAGGCGGCGGTGACTTTCTCGCCGTCGCTGAACGAGAACGTCAGCGGGATCGTCGTGCCGATCTTGAGCGGCTGTTTCGGATGCTCCAGCATCACGTGATAGTTGCCCGGTGCAAAGACGAGCGAGCCGTGCGCGGGCACCGCTACCTGTTCGACCATCGCCATCGAAGACGTGCTGCCCTGACTTTGCGTCTGATGCAGCATGGCCATGCCGAAAGCTTCAGTGCTGATACCGACGAGATTGACCAGTTGATCACCCGTATTACTGGCCTTGAAATAGCCACCCGATGGCAGGTCACCCGGCAGCGCTCGGATCCAGCAGTCCGATACGCTTGCGGTTGCAACTGTGCCGGCAAAGGCCTGAATGGATGATCCGCACAGCAACGCGGCGAGTAAAAGTTTGCGTGATGTCTTCATGATGTGCTCCTTGTTTTTAACGGCGGAAATGAAGCGTTAAGCAGGTTGCCGCGTCGCGCGGCCAAAAATCGTGCGATCGGCGAGCCACACCGCGAGCAGCGTGGCGCCCATCAATGGGAAGACGATGCCGAGCAGAACGAGGCCGGTTTTCCAGCTACGCATCGGTGGCGCGGCGCGCTCGCGCGAGGGTGCGCCGAGCGAGCGTTGCGGCCGACGTTTCCACCACATCACGCAGCCGGTCACGGCCATTCCCGCGAGCCCAAGCGAAATCGCGGCACAGAGAATCTGATTGGCGACGCCGAAATAGCGGCCCATATGCAACGACGTGCCGTACGACACGGCCTTCGACACCGCGCCGTAGTCGCCGTAGCGGATGTCTTTCAGCACCGTGCCGCTGTATTGGTCGATGTACAGCGTGCGCTCGTCTTTCGGATCGGCGGGAAAGTACGAGACGGTGTAGACGCCTGCAGCGGATGCAGGCAGCACGATGTCGTAACCGCCCGGGACGCCGAGCGATGCGACGAGAGCAACGATGCGTCCGAGCGGCAGCGCTTGCGCCGCGTGTGCATCGGCGGATTGCGGCACCGGCGTGTTGCCGATGGCCCATGGCGTGAGCGGCAACGGCAGATCGTCCATCACCATGCCCGGCATCGAGTCCATGTTCGCTTCGTGCGCGCCGTGTTCATTGCTTGATGCGTGGGCTCCGTTCGCTCCGTGAGCCGTGTGCGTTTCAGCGCGTGTATCGGTAACACCCGCATGCTCACCGGCGCTCATCCCCGGCATCGCGGAACGCAACGGCAAGCCGCCCCACGAACCCGGCGGCGCGCCAAGATTGGCGGCGCTCGCGAGCGCCTTGAACTGCTTACCCCACGAGCCTGTCCACGGCAGACCGCTCAGCACGAAGATGAGCGCGCCGAGCGCGAGCCAGACACCCATCACGGCATGAAGATTCTTCCAAAGCGCGCGTCCTTGCAGCGAGAAACGCGGCACCAGCGCCGCGCGTGCGGTGGTCTTCTCGCGCGGCCACCAAAGTGCGATGCCGGTGCCGATCATCACCAGCGTCCAGCACGCGGCCAACTCCATCAGCAACTCGCCTGGTTTGCCGAGCAGCAGCTTACGGTGAAGCATGCGGTCCACCTGCATGAAGCGACGCTCGACGCTCAGCGTGCCCAATACTTCGCCGCTGTATGGGTTCAGATAGACGCTCTGTTTTTCGCCATCGGCTAGGCGAAAGATGAACTCCGTGCTGCGGTCCGACGCGCTCGCGATAGGCGCCGTCACCGCGCGCGCATCGGCCGGCATCGCCGCGCGGGCTTTGGCAAGCAATGCGTCTTCAGTCAGCCTGGGTGTGGATTGCGGTTCGACGATCAGGCGGTGCGGGTAAAGCAGCGGCTCGATTTGTGGCTGGAAGCAATATAGCGTGCCGGTGATCGCAAGCACCACCAGAAACGGCATCACAAAGAGACCCGCGTAAAAGTGCCAGCGCCAGAGCGTCCGATAGCCGGCGTTCGCGGCGCCAGTTGCCGAGGTCGCGCGTTGAGCGATGATGGTGGACATTCAATCCTCCTGAAGCAAAAAATGGGTCGATCGGTTTGCGCAGCGATGCATGCGCTGGTTTGCAACTCGCGAGCGCAAACCGCGCATGCCAATCGCGTGTTCACATACGCAACTTTGCTTCGACGTAGAACGTGCGGCCCGGATACGGGTGATAGACGAAATAGCGCGCGTCAAACAGGTTGTCGACGCCGATGCCGACTTCACTCAGCCTGGTCGGCTTGAACGTGAACTTCGCGTCCGCCACCGTGTACGAACTGGTGCCGCCGAATACATCGGGATTCGTGTCGGTATTGGTGAGCGTGTTGTATTCGCGGCCGGAGTAGCGCGCGGCGAGCGTGAGCGCCGCACGTTCGTCGATGTGATACGTCGCCGCGAGATTCGCGCGCCACAGCGGAATCCGATAGAAGTACTTGCCGACGGTCGCCGGGTTCTGCGCATTGGCGATGATCTTCGACTGCGTGTACGCCACGCTCGCCAGCAGATCGAGACCGCGCACGAATACATCCTGTCCTGAGTAGCTGGTTTCGACGCCACGCGAGCGCACCTTGCCGATGTTCTGGAAATTCGTCACGTTCGGAATCACGGTCGTATCGGTCTGACTGAAGATCGTGTTCTTCACGTCGTCCTGAAACAGCGAGAAACGGAACACGCCATTCCAGTGAGCCCATTCAGCGGTCAACTCCTTCGAGAGATCGTCTTCGGGCTTCAGATTCGGATTGTTGTTGATGATCGAGGAGCCGTTGATCTGCCCCTGGAACATCTCGCCCACCGTCGGAAACCGATAGGCGCGGCCAATGGAAGCGCGCAAGCTCAGATCGTCGGTGACATCGAACGACAACGAGGCTTTCGGCGAAAAATGATGCTGGTTCGCGTCGTTGTACGTGAAGGCTTTGCCAGGCAGCGCCTGTGAGCCGCCATAGGCTTGCCAGTCTTCGTACCGTACCCCGTAGACCAGCTTCCAGCGCGGCAGAAAGTGCCATGCATCCTGGGCGTACAGCGCCTGGGTCTGCGTCTTGCCCTTGAATGCATTGGCAAACGACGTCGCCGCGCCGTCGCGCCAGTTCAGCGTGTTGTAGCTCTCGTTGTCGAGGAAATAGTTGTCGTAGTGATAGCCGAAGCTCAGCGCGTGACTCGTCAGACCCGCTTGCGGCGTGACGGGTGTGTAGGTGGTGCGCAGATCGAGCGTTTTCCAGCCGGTACCGTCGCCAAAGATCACCGTGCCGGGGCCGTTGCCCGGTGCACCCGAATTCGCGGTGCGCGCCACGCTATTGCCGACGTCGTAGTACGAAGCGATCGCTTCGCCGTTCCAGCCGGTGGCGTTGCGGGTTTTCAGCGTGAGCCCGTATAGCCAGTTCTCGCTGTGGCCGAGACTCGGGGCGAGAGCGGCAGCCGGAATCGTGTACTCGTAGCCGCCGATCGCGACCTTGCCGCTGTATACCGGGTTGCCGTTCGCATCGCGCAGGAAACTCGACGTCGTGCTGTTATAGGTCTGGTGCCAGTAGCCGAGCGTGAAGGCGGCCTGCAGTGTCGGCGTGAAGTCGTACTGCATCTTCAGCTTGAACTGGTTCTGCACCGTGTGTTCGATTCCTTCACCGTTCACGCCGAGCACCGCGGTCGGCGTGTTGGTCTGGTTGTTGTAGAAGTAAGCGCCGGTCACCGGCGTGTCGCCGGCCTTCGCGGGCGTACTCGCATTCGCCAGCGTGGCGAATTGCAGCGGCTGGCTCGTGTTCTCAAGGTGATTCACGCCCAACCGATACGAGAACTTCCCGATCTGATCGCCGATCGACGCGCTCGCCTCGCTGCCGTTGAAATTCTGATTCACACCGAACAGGCTGAAGTGCTGGGTGAAGGCTTTGACGTCCGCGTCGGCTTCGAACTTCTTCGGCATGCGGGTGCTGACGAGTACCGTGGCGCCTAGCGAATTGCCCGGATAGAGCGCGGAAAACGGCCCGTAGATCACGTCGACCTGCTGGATCTCGTCGGGAAACACCATCGACCAGCGCGGCGGGAACGAATAACTGTTGCCCAGCAGATTGCTGAGCAGCAGACCGTCCGCGTAGACGAGGCCGCGTGCGCTCTGCGTATTGCTGGTGCCGCGTACGGCGATGATCGAGTTCAGATCGCCGATAAAGCGCTTGCGCACGGCAAGGTTCGGCATGTACTTCAACACGTCTTCGGTGTTGACGACGTTCCAGTTGTCGAACTGTTCGCGCGTCACGGTCTCGACCGAGGCCGGCAGGTCAGGGTCGACGGCGCGCGGGGCGGCGATGGCATTGCCGGTGACGCTAACAGCAGGCAGCGTGGCGTCGGCGGGCGCGCTATCCGCGTGAGCTGGGGAGGCGATAAATGCCGGCGCGAACGCCGGAATTAGCGCTGGGAAAGACGACAGCGACGACAGCGGCCGCCGGCCGGATGGAATGCGCCGAGCGCCGCGGCGGGCGCAAAAGGGCAGCCTTCGCAGAGCGAAGTTGAGCATGAACGTTTCCTTGATGCATTGAACAGGCGATCGCGCGCCCCCTCAACGGGTGCGACAAGATGCGCGATCAGGAACAACAGCGATCAGGAAACGGCGGGTGGGCCTCTTGGGCGTCCGGACGGGAACGCGCCGAGCGGCGTGAAGCGGGTGGAGAGGGCGGGCGGCACAATGCCGGCAAGCGCGAGCGCGGCCGGCGGTTCGACGGCCGCGACGCTCGGCAGGGCGACGTGATGCTGGAGCAGGTGGCAGTAGCCGCATGCGCCGAAGGCGTCGTCATGGCTGAGATGGACGGGTGCCGGGCTGGCCTGCGTGGATTGGCTCGCCAGGCTCTGATTGGCCGGCTGTAGCGCCGAACAGAGCGCCGCGAAGGGTTCGTTCGCGCGATTCGATACCAGCATCTGACTCACGACCGGCGCGAACACGACAAGCCACATGGCGATCAGGCCAAGCCATGCGGTCATGCGGTTATGGGAGCGTGGAGTCATGGTGGTGAACGTAAAGACGCGGGCGATTCTAGCACTGCCACACGGTCTTTTCTCGTGTGATTCCGTTTATAGCGTTGGATTAGAAGGCCGAATCCCGCTCATTTCGGGGCGTTACAGCCTGACCGTTTCCCTTAAGCTGCGTGGTAAATGTTCCGCTCTCCCTGTCGGCGCTTCGCCCCCCCGCGCGGACGCGCAGAAACGCGAAACGCCGGACAGGGTGCACAAAACACGATTGACCCGGCCCGACCGCAGCCGCAACCAGTAACCACGACTCATGACCGCCACGCAGACGCGCGCCTCCTCGATAGCCGACATCAATCAGCAGGCGGCATTGCTCTGCAAAAACGGGCAATTCGCCGATGCCTGGTCGTTGGTGAAGCCGATCCTCGAACCGCACGACGAGGTGGCGGAAGACGCGCGGGCCGACGCGTTGAATATCGCGGGCGCCTGTTGGTACGGTATGGGCAACCTGTCTGACGCGGAAACCTACTGGCGCCAGTGTCTGCGCGCAAAACCCGACTATGCCGAGGTGTACAGCAGTCTCGGCATGCTGCTCAAATCGCACGGCCGCCTGTCGGCAGCCAAGGCGGTCTATCGGCAACTGGTCGCGTTGCGTCCCGGCCAGGCCGACGCGCACAACAATCTCGGCACCGTGCTCTACGGGATGGGCTACAGGGACGAGGCGGAGGCGTCATATCGTCAGGCGGTCGCGATCCGCCCCGACTACGCGGAGGCGCACTACAACCGGGCTATCGTATTGCACGAACTGCGCCGCCTGCATGAGGCGGAAGTGGCCTATCGCGAGGCGCTGATCGGGCTGCCGGAACACGCCGAGGCGCACAACAACCTGGGCAACGTGCTGATGGAACTCGGCCGCGTTGCCGAGGCGGACGCCGCGTACCGGCAGGCGCTGACCATCAAGCCCCAGTATCCTGAAGCGCTCAATAACCTCGGCGGTGTGCTGAAGGCGACGTACCGCCTACCCGAGGCCGAGTTGGCTTGCCGGCTCGCGCTGGCGATTCGCCCGGATTACGCGGAGGCGCACCTCAACCTCGGTGCGGTGCTGGCTGATCTCAAGCGTCTGCCCGAGGCTGAGGCTGCGTACCGGGAGGCAATCGCGCTTCGCCCGGACTATGCCGAGGCGCACTACAACCTCGGCCTCGCGCTAGCCAGCCTGGAGCGTTTGCCCGAGGCCGAAATGGCTTACCGCGAGGCGATTCGCTGCCGGCCCGACATCGTTCACGCGCACAACAACCTGGGCTGCGTGCTTCGTCAGCTCGACCGTTTGCCGGAAGCTGTCGAGGCATTCGCACAAGCGCTCGTGCTCCGTCCCGATCTGGCCGAAGCTCACTACAACGTCGGGACCGCGCTGGCACAACTCAAACGGCTGCCCGAAACCGAAGCCGCTTACCTGCGGGCGCTCGCTCTACGCCCTGATTACGGCGACGCCAGGTTCGGTCTGGCTGTGCTGGTGCTCGGTATGGGCCGCTTCGAAGAGGGTTGGCGGTTGTATGAGTGCCGCTATGAACAGCCGGGTTTCGTGCATCACAAGACGCGCGCCATGTTGAGCTGTCCGCAGTGGCAAGGCGACACGCTCGCCGGCAAGTCCTTGCTGGTCTGGCAGGAAGACGGACTCGGCGACATGGTCCAATTCAGCCGCTATTTCGCCTTGCTCAAGGCGCAAGGGGCCGCGCATATCGCCTTTGCGTGCGTGCCTGCCTTGCACCGGCTGATGGCTGCGGTGGACGGCGTCGATGCCGTGCTCGATCACGATACGGCATTGGCCCGCGTTGCCGCATCGACATACGACTGCTGGACGAGCCTGTTGAGCGCGCCGCTGCATTTGCGTACGACGGTGGACATGATTCCGCGCGCGGTTCGTCTTGCGGCTGAGCCGTCGCTGGTCGAAAAGTGGCGGCCGATACTCGAGACCCTGCCGCCCGGCCGCAAGGTTGGGCTGGTCTGGAAAGGCAATGCGAAACACCATAACGATGCAAACCGGTCGATTCCAACGTTGGCCACGCTCGCGCCGCTCTGGAGCGTGCCGGGTCTGAGCTTCGTCAGCCTGCAAAAAGGCCAGGGCGAGGATGAGGCGCAAAACCCGCCGGCCGGTCAACCGCTGCTCGAACTCGGCTCGGCGGTGAACGATTTCGCGGACAGCGCCGCGATCATCGAGCAACTCGATCTGGTGATCTGCGTGGACACGTCCACGGCGCATCTGGCTGCGTCGCTGGGCAAACCGTGCTGGGTGATGCTGCCGGAGAAAGACATCGACTGGCGCTGGATGCACGAGCGCAACGATTCGCCGTGGTATCCGCACACGCTGCGGCTGTTCCGCCGGGCAGCGGGCGAAGGCTGGTCCGTGACGGTCGAGAGGGTGCGGCGGGCGTGTGCGGAGCGGTTTTCCGCTGAGAAGGCTACCGAACTCTGCAGCACCAGAAAATGATCTTGCAACCCTCGTGACTGGCAACGAAGCAGAGTTTTTCATAAAAACGGTGCGCGTCCGGGTGGATGTGGGTCAAGAAATCTTCCTGCCCCGTTCTGGCGGAAAAATGCCGGGCCAGCGCGGTTCCGATACATACCGATAAACAGATTAGATAGCATTGCACGCTCCTTTAGGTGCTTCCTCGTCACCTTCGAATCCTACAATAGTGCCCATCACATAGTGAACACGGGCGGGTTGGAAATGGCAGACAAGGCGATGTTGGTGGTAAGCGCGCATAGCGCCGATTTCGTGTGGCGAGCAGGTGGCGCAATCGCTCTCCACAAAAAAAACGGATACCGTACGAAGGTCGTGTGTCTCTCATTCGGTGAGCGCGGAGAGTCGGCCAAACTCTGGCGCAAAGGCGAAATGACGATCGGGAAGGTCAAGGCGGCGCGCAGGGAGGAGGCCGAGCGGGCCGCGGACATCCTCGGTGCGGAAGTCGATTTTTTCGACCTCGGCGATTACCCATTGCGCGTGTCGGACGAGGCCCTGATGCGCCTTGTCGATGTATACCGCGAACTGCAGCCGGCGTTCGTGTTGAGTCATTCGCAGAAAGACCCATACAACTTCGATCATCCGCTCGCTATGCACGTGGCGCAGGAAGCGCGGATCATCGCCCAGGCCGAAGGTCACAATCCCGGGCAGAAGGTGGTCGGTGCGCCGCCCGTCTACGCGTTCGAACCGCATCAGACGGAACAATGCGAATGGATGCCCAATACGTTTCTCGATATCACCGAGGTCTGGGACACCAAACGCCGCGCGATCGAGTGCATGGCCGGCCAGGAGCACCTGTGGGACTACTACACCCGGGTCGCCTTGCAACGCGGCGTGCAGGCCAAGCGCAATATCGGCATCACGGCCACGCGCGATATTCAATACGCGGAAGGCTATCAGCGCATCACGCCGGCCGTGACGGGAGATCTGGCATGAAGCGGGGCGTCGTGGTGACGACTATCCGCCGCGCCGATCCGCGCGACGTGGCCGTGCTGCAGCATGCGGGCGCCGCCACCGTTCACGAGGCGCAGAGCCGTCTCGGCCTGCTTGCGTCCTACATGCGGCCGATCTACTCGGGGCCGGCTATCGCGGGGTCGGCGGTGACGGTGCTGGTGCCGCCGTCGGACAACTGGATGCTGCATGTTGCCGTCGAGCAATGCCGCGAGGGTGACGTTCTCGTCGTGGCGCCGACTTCGCCCTGCGAGGACGGCTATTTCGGCGACCTGCTGGCGACCTCGCTCGCGGCGCGCGGCGTGCGCGGACTGATCATCGACGCGGGATGTCGCGATGTCGCCTCGCTCAGGGAAATGAAATTCCCAGTCTGGTCGAAGGCCGTATCCGCGCAAGGCACGGTCAAGGAAACGCTCGGTTCGGTGAATATTCCGGTGGTATGCGCGCAGCAGATCGTGAATCCCGGCGATGTCATCGTTGCGGATGATGACGGCGTGGTCGTCGTACCGCTCGATACCGTGGCGAGTGTCGCGCAGGCGTCGCAAGCACGTATGGCGAAGGAAGAGAGGACGCGTGCTGCGCTGGCCGGCGGCGCGCTCGGTCTCGACTACTACGCGATGCGCGAGAAACTCGCGCAAAAAGGCCTACGCTACGTCGTCTCGGCCGAAGATCTTTGACGGAGTGGCGAGGTCATGCCCAGTCGCGCACAAACGCGTATTCCGTGCATGATGATGCGCGGCGGCACGTCGAAAGGCGCCTATTTCATGGCGTCGGATTTGCCGGCCGATCCCGCTGAGCGAGACCGTGTTCTGCTTGCCGTGATGGGTTCGCCTGATCCGCGTCAGATCGACGGTATCGGCGGCGCCGATCCGTTGACGAGCAAGGTGGCGATCATCTCGTCCTCCACACGCGACGATGCCGACGTCGACTATCTGTTTGCACAAGTCGTCGTGAACGAGGCGCGGGTCGATCTCGGACAGAACTGCGGCAACATTCTCGCGGGCGTCGGCCCGTTTGCGATCGAACGCGGTCTCGTGGATGCGCGCGATGGCAGCACACGGGTCGCGATTCACATGGTCAACACCGGGCAGATTGCGGTGGCGACGGTCAGCACGCCGGGACGCCAGGTCACCTACGAAGGCGATGCCCGCATTGACGGCGTGCCAGGCCTCGCAGCGCCGATTCCGCTCGAGTTCCGGGACACGGCTGGTTCCACCTGCGGCACGCTGCTGCCTACGGGGCATCTCAAGGATACGGTCGACGGTATCGACGTGACGTGCATCGACAACGGCATGCCCCTCGTGCTCATGCGAGCGCGCGATCTCGGGCGAACCGGCTACGAAACGCGCGAGCAACTCGACGCGGATGAAGAACTGAAAGCGCGCATCGAAAAGATCCGGCTTGCGGTGGGACCGATGATGAATCTCGGCGATGTGGGCGCGCGCACGGTCCCGAAGATGTGTCTGGTGGCGGCGCCTCGCCAGGGCGGCACGATCAGTACGCGCAGCTTTATTCCGCATCGCTGCCACGCGTCGATCGGTGTACTCGGTGCGGTGAGCGTGGCCACGGCCGCGGTGCTGCCGGGTACGGTCTGCGCGGGCCTGGCCGATGTGGACGCTGACGGCATGCGAAAACGCGTGTCGGTGGAACACCCGACAGGCGAGTTTACGGTGGAACTCGTTTTCGGCGGAAGCCCCGGCCAGCCTGAAGTGCTGAGCGCGGCGCTGTTGCGCACAGCGAGGTGGCTATTCGACGGAGCAGTCGGCATTCCTTCGGCAGTCTGGCCGGCACGGACCTGAGCGGACTTCAGGCGAATCGCCTCCGTTGGTTTCTGCGCGGTTAGCGGTATTGCGGGTTGTGGAGTTCAACCCGATAAATAAGTCAGAGGCCTTCGCGCTGATTGAAATTCCGGCTATTTTTAAAATTGATGCGCGTTGTAATAAATATTTCGCAATGTCGAGGTATGGATGGTCGCCGCGATAAAGTGCCGCTCTATAAATACAATATTCAAATATAAACAGGCTCCATGAAATCACGGTGAATCGATAATGTTAATTAAGCCTTCGATTCAAACATTGGCGGGTTGACCGGATCAACCTATCGGCCATGCCAGGCCGGTATCCACGGGGGTGGGGCGGTGTTGTCGGGAGCAAGGCGCGACCACGCGATGCGGAAGTATTCAGCAGACAAAACAGCCGCTTTGATAAAACGCATCCCGCATATTGCATTTGAAAATTGAGCGGTTATGATGGCGTCTCCCCGATGCGATTTCTCGAACGATCGCTTTGCGGAGACGGCAGGAATATTTGCCGGGCATTCACGCTGGAGGGGTAATTAATGCTTCCCGTGCAGATAGACTAAATCGAGGAGACGATATGCTGAGTCCCCATGAATTCGCTACCTTAATGCTCATCAAGAACGCGCCGGATCAGATCGAACTGGACCGCGCCGAGCTCGACGCCCTGCTCGAGCGGCAACTCATATCACTGGAAAACCTCGCGTCAGGACGTTCGCGTCCCCGGATCACAAGCGAAGGCGATTCCATTCTCAAGGCGGTTGCCCGGATGCGCTAGGCGTCTGCGACACCCGTTTCGATTTATTCACCATCGCGATCCGCCGCATCACACCCGTCTGATCGGGGCTTCGCGCGCCGGACCGAACTTTGAGGAATTCAATCATGGCTCTATTGAGTCCCGAGCAGGTTGCTGCACAGAAGGCCAATGTCGACGCGTTCTTCGGGGTGGCCGGAAAGATCTTTGAAGGCGTCGAAAAACTGGTCGCGCTGAACCTGCAGGCCGTCAGGGCCACGCTGGCCGAGACGCAGGAAAACATGGCGAAGGCGTCCGGCACGACGGAGCCGCCGCAATGGTTCTCGCTGCAAGCCGGTTTCACCGGACCCTTCGCGGAAAAATCGCTGTCATACGGCAAGCAAGTGTTCGAGATCGCATCGACCACTCAGGCTGAAGTTACGCAACTCGCACAGACGCACTACGAGCGGTACAACGATCGTGTGCAGGCACTCGTAGAAGAAGCGGCGAAGCATGCTCCCACCGGCTCCGAAGCAGCGATCGCCGCGTGGAAATCCGCGATTGCCGCCACCACGACCCTGTATGAAACGCTGCAGAAAACGGGGCAGCAGGCCGTGCATGCCGTCGAGAGTAATTTTGATGCAGTCACAGCCACGGCATCGAAGGCCGTGCGCAGCAACTCAGAGCAGGCTCCCGTAGCCGCGGGCGCGAAGCGATAGAACTGACGCGGGCAGCAATGCCCGTGTTGAGGTCTCTGGCCCATATGAAGGATTGCTTATGGATGCTGGGATCACGAATTCCAGTGTCCAATTCGTGGACTGAAAGTGGTGTGGTCACCTGTTCGCTAGTTCTGCAATGGAGGTCGCGATGAGTGAAGCAGTGGGAATCGTTATGGGTTCGTTCGTGCTGGCGATGGCACCTGTGTTCGTCGCCGCTCATTATTACCGGGAGCAGATGCGTCGCAAGCGGCTTAGACATCTGGATCACCGCCACTACTGGCCGCACTGGAGCAAAGCCCGGCATTGAGCTTTCGCGCTCGCCCGGCTGTTGTTGCCGTACCTGGGGGCTGCTGCGTTCCAAGGCGCAGCAGGCACCTCTGGATTCTGCCGGATCGCTCGATCCGCGGAATTCTCCAAGCCAAGGCTCCACCGCCTTGGCTTTTTTTTTGGTGCTCGTCTCTCATGGAAATCCCGTACGGATCCTCGGTCTCCGTGTAAGCAGCGAGAAGGATTCGGCCCCCTAGAATCGCCTCATCGATGCAGACGGGCGGCATTCCGCCGCACCGGACAATAACGGAGACTATCGATGACCCCTAGCTTTCGCACGCTGCGCCATATCGCCGTTGCTTCCGGCCTGCTGTTCAGTCTTGCGTCGCAGCAAGCGATAGCCGCCGGCGGCGAGAAGATCACGATCATGGTCGGCGGTATCACGAAGTTGATCTATTTGCCGGCGCGCCTGACCGAACAGCTCGGCTATTTCAAAGATGAAGGGCTCGATGTCGAGCTTCTGTCGCAGCCAGCCGGCGTTGACGCTGAAAACGAACTGCTGGCCGGCGCCGTTCAGGCCGTCGTCGGTTTCTATGACCATACGATCGATCTGCAAACCAAGGGCAAGGACGTCAAGGCGATCGTCGTGTTCGGGCAAGTGCCGGGCGAGGTCGAAATGGTATCGACCAAAGCGGCCGAAACGGTCAAATCGATGGCGGACGTGAAGGGCAAGACGCTGGGTGTGACTGGCCTGGGTTCTTCAACAAGCTTCCTTACGCAATACCTCGCCGGACAGCACGGCATCCAGTCCACGGAATACACGATGCTGCCGGTGGGCGCTGACGCCAGCTTCATCGCGGCGATCAAACAAGGTCGCATCGACGCCGGCATGACGACCGAGCCGACCGTCTCGGCCTTGCAGAAATCCGGCGACGCGAAGGTGCTTGTCGACATGCGTTCGGTCGAAGGCACGAAGGCGGCGTTGGGCGGCACCTACCCGGCGTCGAGCCTCTATGTCCAGGCGGCATGGGTCGATTCCCACAAGGCGGAAGCAGCAAAGCTTGCGCACGCGTTCGTTCGCACGATGCAATTCATCAGCACGCATAGCGCGGAAGAAATTGCAGCCAAAATGCCTGACGACTATCAGAAAGACAAACAGCTTTACGTGAGCGCGTTGAAAGCGTCGCTGCCCATGTTTACGAAGGACGGCAAGATGCCGGCCGACGGTCCCGAGACCGTGCTGAAGGTGCTGTCGGCGTTCAACCCGTCGGTCAAAGGCAAGCATATCGAGCTGGCGAAAACCTACACCAACGAGTTCACCGGTTCAAAATAAGCCGGCGCTTGCCGGTCGCTGCTGCCTGTTTGTTGCAGCGCAATTTCGTTGCGCCGCCGGCGCCGCCTTCGCGGTGCCGGCGACTTGCACGGCTTTACCTGATGAATCACGTTGTTTCAAAAGACGCGCCGGTGATCGAGTTCGACGCCGGTGGCGTGCCGCTTTATTTCTCCGAACGGCCTGCCACGCTGAAACGGGTCGGCACCATCCCGTGCAGCATCGATACCGCGTAGCGAACGCCGAATTAGCGACGTATATCAGTGAATTCACTTAGTTGTGCAGGTGATGCGGGAAAGCTGCGTGAAGGATTGAGAAAACTAGGATTGCGCTCATCGGCAGTCGGGGCCGTTGTCCGGATATTCGGACGGCAGTCACCGCAGTCGACGAGAACGAAAATTTCAACGTTGTAATCAGAGGAGACGATCGTGAAGAAAAAGTATCTGGCTTTGGCCGTTACGGCAGGCGCTTTCGCCGCAACCGGTGCGCACGCACAGTCGAGCGTCCAGCTTTACGGCCTGATGGACCTGAGCTTTCCCACCTATCGGACGCACGCGGATGCGAACGGCAATCATGTCATTGGTATGGGCAACGACGGCGAACCGTGGTTCAGCGGCAGCCGCTGGGGCCTGAAGGGCGCGGAAGACATCGGAGGTGGAACGAAGGTCATTTTCCGCCTTGAGAGCGAATTCGTTGTCGCCAACGGCCAGATGGAAGATCCGGGCCAGATCTTCGACCGTGACGCATGGGTGGGTATCGAGAACGACACGTTCGGCAAGATCACGGCAGGTTTCCAGAACACGATCGCGCGCGACGCATCGACGATCTATGGCGACCCGTACGGCTCGGCGCGCCTGACGACGGAAGAGGGCGGCTGGACCAATTCGAATAACTTCAAGCAGATGATTTTCTACGCGGCCAGCGCGACCGGCACACGTTATAACAATGGCGTGGCATGGAAGAAACTGTTCAGCAATGGCATTTTCGCCAGCGCAGGCTACGCATTCGGCAACTCCACGAGTTTCGGCTCCAACTCCAACTACCAGGCAGCGCTCGGGTACAACGGTGGTGTGTTCGACGTGTCTGGCTTCTATAGCCATGTCAATCGCGTTGGCTTTACAAACCAGACGTTCTCGGTGGGCGGCAACTACACGTTCGGTATTCTGCGCGCCAATGCGGGTTACTTCCGTTACCTGGGCAATCAGGGCGCGCTCGGTCAGCGTCAGGACAATGCGTGGACGGCGTCGCTCAAGCTGTCGCCCAAGGGTCCGTTCGACTACGAACTCGGTTATCAGCAAATGCGCGTGCACAACGCCGCTTACAACGTCGACGGCGATATTCCGAACGCGAACATCGGCGCTTTCGATCCGACGTCAGGCCTCCACAACGGTTTCAAGGAAACGCTGTACTGGTCGGCGTTCTATCACCTGTCCAAGCGTACTGAAGTGTATCTGGCCGGCGACTACATGAAGCTGCATGGCGGCTACACCGTCGGATCCACCTTCGGCGCGACCAACCAGCTCGAACTGACCACGGGCGTGCGCACTCGCTTCTGATCCGGGAATCAGATTCGCGCTGATTCATTCATCGATGTGCTCCTACTAGCGGCGGCGGACTTATCCACCCGCCGCTTTTTTTTGGCTCACCGGGTCGAGGAAGACAGCCATGTTCAGAAATACCAGTATCCGGACCGCTCTGACCATCACGATTGCCGGCTACACGGCCGCGTTGATGCTTGTGATCGCAACGTCGATTGCGGGCCTGGAAACGGCCAACACGGCGCTCGACAGGATGTACAGCGAAGAGACGGCTGCGCTGCGACACCTTGGCGCCAGCAGCGAAGCGCTTCTGCAGGTGCGAGTCGATCTCGGTGCGTACGAGACGCTCGTCGCGCAGGGAAAGCCAACCGATGCGGTGCTCGCGCGAGTGCATGCCGAGCAGACGAGTAGTGATCGCGAGCTGGCGGCCTATGCTGCGCAACCGCCGTCGAATGAGGTGGAGAGGAAGCTGACCGACGCGCTGCGTGCGAAGCGCGAGCTATTGATGAAACAGGCGCTTGGCCCCGAAATCGCGGCGCTCGACCAGAACGATTTCATGTCGTTCCGGACGACGCAACGGCAGGCGCCTGACACACTGTTTAGCGACTACCGGAACGCCGCGCGCGCGCTGGAGGATTTTCAGGCAGAGCAGCAAAGAGCGCGCTTTGCATCGGCACAGCAGCGTTTTCATATGCTGCTCTGGCTGTTCGGCGCAATCGGGTCCGCTGCAATGATCCTCGGTCTCGTCGCGCGATCCGCGTTGACGAATTCGATTGTGCGGCCTATCGATGCCGCTATTCGCCATTTCGAGCGGATTGCTGCTGGTGATCTGGCCAGTGAGATCGCAACGCTGCGCGTCAACGAAATGGGACGATTGATGACCGCACTCGGCCGGATGCAGGCGGGGCTCGTTGCGGCCGTGAGCCAGGTGCGGCAGGGAACGGCGGCGATTACGCACGGCGTGGGCGAGATCGCGAGTGGCAATGCGGACCTGTCGACGCGTACGGAGCAGCAGGCGGCGACGCTGGAGAAGACCGCATCGAGCATGGAAGAGTTGACGGCGACGGTCCGGCAAAATGCCGATAACGCGCGGCAGGCCAGTGCGCTCGCGGAAAATGCGTCGGAGATAGCGGCCCGCGGCGGCCAGGTTGTTGGCCAGGTTGTCGACCTGATCGCGGATATGTCGTCGAGTTCAAAGCGGATCGTCGATATCATCGGCGCGATCGAGGGGATCGCGTTCCAGACCAACATACTCGCTTTGAATGCGGCCGTCGAAGCTGCACGTGCCGGCGAGGAGGGACGCGGATTCGCGGTGGTCGCGGGAGAGGTGCGCGCGCTCGCGCAACGTTCGGCCGCCGCCGCGAAGGAGATCAGGGAACTGATCGGCGATTCAGTTGCGAAGGTGAGGAACGGCGCCGAACTGGCAACGCGCGCCGGCGAAACCATGGCCGAAATCGTCACGGCGGCCCGGAACGTGACGGGTATCGTCAGCGAGATCAGTGCTGCCTCCGAAGGGCAATCGCACGGTATTGATCAGATCAATACCGCGATGACGCAGATGGACAACGCGACGCAACAGAACGCCGCGCTAGTCGAGCAAGCCGCCGCTGCTGCGGCATCGCTGGAAGATCAGGCTCGTGCGCTCGTCGATGCGGTGGCCGTGTTCAGGCTCCGCGAAACAGACAAGCTGTCCGCCCCACGAACCCAGCGGACAGAACTGGAATCAGATAGCACGGTTTTCGCATGACACCCATCGCCGCAGGCCGGCTCTATG
Organism: Paraburkholderia sp. GAS32; assembly: GCF_050434225.1. Lineage (NCBI taxonomy): Bacteria > Pseudomonadati > Pseudomonadota > Betaproteobacteria > Burkholderiales > Burkholderiaceae > Paraburkholderia > Paraburkholderia sp. GAS32. Next base: position 120,885 of record NZ_JBNPVS010000021.1, read on the forward strand.
ATGGTCGAACCGGCCTGTGTGCAACCTGCCACCCCGACCGGAGGTCCAAGAAGTAGCGTATGCGGTAGATGCGAGGAGGTGTGCGATGAACGGTCGAGCAGTAGTCCGGTGCATTTGCGCCGCTTTACTCACGTGCAGCTTTCTCGCAGGTCTCGCCGGATGCGATGCGCTACGCGGTCCACCGGCGGCGGAATGGCCAGGACCTCACGCCCCCTATCCTTTCCCGAACGATGTTCCGCATCGTACCGAATGAGCCGCACGAACTCCGTCGTCCCACTCAGCGTCAACTGATGGCCCCGCACGTGACGTTCGGCGCAGTGTACGGTGATGGATACTCAGACGTGGGGCCGCTGAGCAGGCGCAGTCGCTGAGTCGCCAATACGTCGGCTTCCGTCGTTTCGCGTCGGGTGAGCGTGGTACCGGTGTCGCGCACGGCGCTCAAGGGCTCGTTCACAGCACAGCTCAGCGTTTTGCCGTCGGAAAGACGCACCGTCGTCGAATAGGCGTAACCCGGCTGCGCGGCCTGGCTATCGGCAGTCCAGAACGCGGCGACCGCGAATAGTGCTAACAAAAAAGGTTGGCTTTTCATATTGCTTCCGTTGTCTTGATCGTCACTATTCGACCAAGGCGGCAGCAGCATATTCTGGCTATCTTTGTAATTCTGAATTCCAGTTTTCAGTGACTATGGCGCGTTAAGGCTCGTTGTGAAAGCCCCTGTACGCAGCGACTAATTCGCGGCGATGCTGATCGTGCGCGTGACATCGACAACCGAAAGCCTGATCGCGTCGATCAACGCACGCGCTGCAGGTGAGGGCGTACCGGCTGCCCGCATGGTCAGTCCTATGTCGCGCCGGGTGTTGTACAACTGCACGTCGAGCATCGCCAGTTGACCAGACTGAACTTCGTAGTGCAGTTGCTGGCCCGATAACGCCGCGACCATGTCCGTGCCGAGCAGCAGCCCACGAATCACCGCAAGGTCTGCTGTCTCGACCGTGGGCATCGGCGGCTTCACTTTCATTCGCTTGAATTGCGCTTCGAACAGTGCGCGAGCCGGCGCATTGCTGCGTGGCACGATCCACTGCGCGTCGCGCAAATCCATGATGCTCAGATCGCGCGCGCGAGTGAGCGCGTGATCGCGGCGCACCAGAACGACCATATCTTCCGACATCAGGCGCTCGTTCTTCAGACCGCTGCTGGCGTCGTTATCGCGGAGCGCACCGAGAATGAAGTCGATATCGCCCGCGCGCAGGCCGGCGACCAGCGCCTCATAGGCGCTTTCGTCAGTGACGACTCTCACGCCCGGATGCTGCGCGGTCATCCGCGCAATCGCCTTGGGCAGGAGCAACGTGCGCCCGAGCGGTAATGCGCCCACTGTCACCGCGCCTTGAATCTTGCCGTGCAGGGCGGCGATATCGTCGGGCACATGCCGCAATTCGTTCAATGCGCGGCGCACGTGAAGCAGAAACGTTTCGCCCTCCGTTGTGAGCAGGATGCCGCGCGGGCTGCGATGGAACAGACTCAAACCGGCGCCGCTTTCCAGCACCCGGATCGCTGTGCTCACGGCCGGCTGACTGATGCCGAAGGTCTTCGCCGCGCTCGGCATGTGCCGATGACGCGCCAATGCGATGAATAGCTGAAGCCGCCGGGTGTTGAGCAGATAGGCCGGCAGCGCGCCTTCTGCTGTTGGCCGCCGGCGTGCCTGCCTCGCCGAGCACCACTGCGCGAGTTCTTCCAGTTCGGCGAAGATCCGCTCGCAACGCTGCAGCACGGCGCGGCCAACGGGCGTCGGCAGCATGCCGGAGGGGCCGCGATCGAAGAGGGCCTCGCCGAGGGCCGACTCCAGTTCCTGCACAGAACGCGTCACAGCCGACTGGGCGCGAAATAGCGCCGCTGCCGCACGCGTGGCGCTACCCATCTCGGCAACGAGTCGAAATGCTCGCAATTGCGCGAGGTTGAGGAGTTCTTTGCTGCTCACGGATGGTGGCGTTCTGGCTGGCGGATGTTCAACGTGTCCGCGATCGTGTGCTGGGTGATCTCGTTCATGGGTGTCTACTCATTCGAGGCCATCAAGTATAGCGACGCATCAAGTCTCGTACCACGCTTGCCAGACGGCTTGCGACTTCGTTTCCCGGGCATCTGTTTTGTTTATCGCATGTGGATAGTCAGGAGGCGAGGCCGGGGCTCGGCACGCTCGTCAGCGATACCCCAAACCCTCGATCCGGTGGGGCTTTCAGCGCTTATCCGTGCGCCGGTCACTGGCATTCAGGGCGCTTGCGAGCAATTTAACCGGTGCGAATGTGGTTTACCCGTACTTTCGGCAAGCCTGCATGATCTTTATGGTTGCACCTCAAGATGGTTGCAATGGCTGCCACCCCGGTAGCGGCGACCCATCCGATTGGCGCTGGTTGGCGCGCGGCACGAAGCAACGGAAGACAACGGGATATGGCAAGGATCATTGGTGGAATCGGCACGTCGCATGTGCCCACTATCGGCATGGCGTACGACAAGGGCAAGCAGAACGATCCCGCGTGGGCACCGCTCTTTAAAGGCTACGAACCGGTGGCCGATTGGCTCGCCGAGCGCAAGCCGGACGTGATGGTGATGTTCTACAACGACCACGCGAACAGCTTCTTCTTCGATTGCTATCCGACCTTCGCGCTAGGTGTATCGGCCAATCACGAGTTCGCGGACGAGGGCGCAGGCAAGCGCCCACTGCCGGACATAACCGGTCATCCCGATCTGGCGATCCACATTGCGGAGCAGCTCGTCAACGACGAGTTCGATCTCACGATTTTCCAGGATCGTGCACTCGATCACGGATGCAATTCCCCGCTTTCGCTGATGTTGCCGCACGACGGCGGCTGGCCGATGTCGCTCGTGCCGATGGAAGTCAACGTGCTGCAATATCCGCTGCCTACCGCGAACCGCTGCTACCGTCTCGGTCAGGCGCTGCGCCGCGCGATCGAGTCGTTCGAGCAGGATCTGGATGTCGTGGTGGTCGGCACCGGCGGGTTGTCGCACCAGGTCCACGGCGAGCGAAGCGGCTTCAACAATACTGATTGGGACATCGAGTTCCTCGATCTGATCGTGCATGAGCCGCAGCGTCTCGCCGCGATGAAGCATGTCGACTATGTGCGCCTTGGAGGCGCGGAGAGCGTCGAGACGATCATGTGGCTCGCGATGCGCGGCGCGCTCGGGCCGAAGGTCCGTGAACTGCATCGCAGCTATTACCTTGCGACGAGCACCGCGATGGCCGTGACCCTCTACGAAGAAGAGGTGATGCAATGAACCCGCAACTGATCGGTATCGAGGAATTGAAGGGCACGTATCCGTTCGATATCCGCCAGAGTATGAAAGCGATGCGCCTGAACCGTTTCTTCTGGCAGATGCGCGAAGCGCCGGCTCGCACGCTGTGGCTGGAGAACCGGACCGCTGCGTACGACGTGGCCAGCCTGACGGCGGAGGAGCGCGCGCTCGTCGACAACACGGACTGGATCGGGCTGATTCGATATGGCGTGTGTTTCTTCGTTCTCGAGAAATTTGCGCGCGTGGTGAAGATCACGAATCTCGGCATGTACGCCAGCATGCGAGGCGAAACGCTCGAGGCGTTTCTGAAAACGCGCAGGGTGCCGGAAGCCGTCTAAGGCGACTCGGCCCTGCGCCGCATCTTTTTTTAGCGGTTTTTCATTTCAATACCAAGAAGACCCCGGCTTCGACAGAACGCCGGGGCGGGAAACTGTTTTCTCCGGAGACACGCATGAAATCTGCAGACTCAGTCGACATCAAGGCGTTTATCGACGCACGCAAGATGTCGGCGTACCAATGGCTGGTCCTCGTTCTATGTTTTCTGATCGTCATGATGGACGGGCTGGACACGGCCGTGATGGGTTTTGTCGCGCCCGTCATCATGCATGACTGGAACGTCAGCCGGGCCGCCTTCGGTCCCGTGATGAGCGCCGCGATGGTAGGCCTCGCGATCGGCGCGCTGGCGGCAGGGCCGATTGCCGATCGCATCGGGCGCAAGAAAGTGTTGATTGCCTCCGTGCTCTGCTTCGGCTTCTTCAGCCTGACCTGCGCATTCGCCGACTCACCCATGGAACTCGTTGCGCTGCGCTTTCTGACGGGCCTGGGTCTCGGCGCCGCGATGCCGAATTCGACCACGCTACTCTCCGAATACGTACCGTCGCGCAGTCGCTCGCTGTTGCTCACGATCATGTTCACCGGCTTCAACTTCGGTTCGGGGGCCGGCGGATTTGTGGCGGCTTCGCTGATTCCGCACTTCGGCTGGCGCGCGGTGTTCATGTTCGGCGGTATCTTGCCGATCCTCAGTGTTCCCTTGCTGTTGTGGCTCCTGCCCGAGTCCGCGCGTTTGATGCTGGTGCGCAAAATGTCGACCGAGCGTATCGCTGCAACGCTCGGCCGCGTCTGCGGACATGTCTTCGGGAAAGACGTGCGCTTCACCGCGCCCGAACCGGTGGTCGCTGCGAAGGCGCCGGTGCGGATGCTGTTCGCGGACGGCTACGCATTCAGCACGCTGATGCTGTGGCTCACGTACTTCATGGGCCTGCTGATCATCTATCTGCTCACTGGCTGGCTGCCCACGTTGATCAAGGATGCCGGCTTGCCGGTCGAGCGTGCCGCCGCGATCACCGGCATGTTCCAGTTGGGCGGCACCGTGGGCGCCGTTGCGGTCGGCTTCGCAATGGACCGCATGGATCGCAACGCGGTGATCGGTGCGGCATATCTGTTCGGTGGCGTGTTCATCTTCGCGCTGGGCATGGGCACGCTCAAATCGAACCTGCTGCCGGTTCTCGTTACCTGTGCCGGCTTTTTCATGAGCGGCGCACAGACCGGTCTCAATGCACTTGCCCCGAGCTGTTATCCGACTCGTGCCCGCGCAACCGGCGTGAGCTGGATGCTTGGGTTCGGCCGGCTCGGCGGCATTCTGGGCTCGCTCGTGGGTGGCGCGTTGTTGTCGCTGGGATTCAGTTTCGAAACCGTATTCGCGGTGCTCGCTGTGCCTGCGCTGATCGCTGCTGCGGCGATCGTCATGAACCGTCTCGCGCTGCGCTTCATCACCAGTCCCGTGGCCGACGCCTGAACGCGTCTGCAGCGGTTTCACGCAACGGCGTGTTGATTGCTGTGCGCACGGCATCCCTTACCAGCAATTATTGAAGGAGAGCAGACATGAGTGGCGATTTGAGCGTGAGCGGAAGTGGGCTCAACAAGGGTGAGACGACGAATGTGACGGAATGGCCGAACCGCATGGCCATGATTCGTGCGGGTGTGATCGGCGGATTGGTCGGCGCCGTGATCATCTGGATTTACGAAGCGCTCATCTGGGTAGGGGCGCAGCACTTGATGCCGTTGGCGGGCATTCCACGCAACGCGACGGGGCTGGTGTTCGGCAAACAGGTGCAGGAATCAATCGGGGTGTGGGCTTATATCGTCGGCACGGGCATTCACTTCGTGTTCGCGTCGGCGTGGGGCGTTCTGTTCGCGGCAATCTGGCCTTACTTTCGCCGGCGCGGATACGAAGCCACTTTTGTCGCGCTGTTTTACGCGGTTTTCGCGTGGATCGTCATGCATGTGGCAATCATGATTGCCTCCGATAGCCATCCGAACTACTACGACCCGGCTGTGATCATCGGCGGCTTCATGTCCCATATCTTCTTCACCGTCCCCCTAGCCTTGACGGTAAAGCGACTGCTGCAGCCCCAAGGGCGATAGAACAAAGTGTTTGGCGACCCTCGAGCGTCAATGCCGATTGAGACAATTTCAATAACACGTATGATTTGGAGATCTGGAGAATGAGTAAAAGTATCAGACGAGTAGACGTTGTGCTGTTGGGAGCAGCGATCGCGGCTTGCGTGCCGGCTTTCGCGCAAAACAGCGTCACGTTATACGGTATCGTCGACAACGGCTTTTCTTATACGAACAATCTGACGTCGCTCGGCTCCACTAGCGGAGGAAAATCGGCCGTCAAGATGACGCAGGGTGTATTTGCGGGCAGCCGCTTCGGCCTCAAGGGCGCGGAAGACCTGGGTGGCAACACAAAAGCGATCTTCCAACTCGAGTCCGGCTTCAATTCGGCAACCGGTGCCCAGCAATACACCAACGCGATGTTCGGCCGGCAGGCGTGGGTCGGCCTGACCAACCCGACGTACGGTACCTTCACGGCGGGCCGCCAGTACGCTTCGTACTACCAGTTGCTCTCACCGTATAGCCCGACCACATGGATCACCGGCTACTACGGCGCGCATCCTGGCGATATCGACGGCCTCGACACGATCTACCGTGCGAACAACACGCTGGAGTACACGTCGCCGAAGCTCTATGGCCTGACGGTGAGCGGCTCGTATTCGCTGGGCGGCGTGGCGGGCAGCACGAACCAGGGCTCGACCTGGGCGACCGCGGTGCAGTATGCGATGGGGCCGGTCGGCCTCGCAGCCGGCTTCTCGCGAATCAACAATTCGACCGCGGGCGGCGGCTCATGGGGCGCGGATTCGACCACCACGAACGGCGGCTCGCAGATCGGCGTATCCGCGTTGACGAACGGCTATCAGACTGCGCAGGCGCAACAGCGTTTCGCGGTGGGTGGCGGCTATAAGTTCAATGGCGCGTGGGATATCACGGCGACCTATTCGAACGTCCAGTACATTCCGGGCAGTGGTTCGAAGTTCCACGATACGGCGATCTTCAATACGGCTGGTACGGTTTTGCACTGGAAACCGGCCGTTGCTTGGGATTTTGGCGCGGGGTACAGCTATACCCGTGCTACACGCGCGAACGGCATTCAGGACAATGCGCAATACCACCAGTTCAATCTCTCCGAGTACTACGCATTGTCCAAGCGCACGGGTTTCTATGCGTTGGAGGCTTATCAGAAGGCGAAGGGCAAGACGCTGGGCACCAACGGCGCCGGGCAGATCATCGACGCCACGGCGACACTCGGCGATGGGTATAACAGTGCGCCGTCTTCCTCAGGCAGTCAGTTGGCGGTGGGTGTGGGCATTATTCACCGGTTCTGATTGGTAGTTTTTGCGGTGAGAAAGGCCGGGGGCAGTTCAGACCCGGCCTTTTGCTTTTCGTGAACGCTTGCATGGCCGCGCGCCAGTTACCGAAACCTATTACATCCGAGGTAATTGGCGGGCCGCACACTCACGCCTAATCTTCGGTCATCGCGCAACTCATCCCGAGCGGCGCTTACGATCGAGGACATACCATGTCGACGTTTCACATTCACACGATTGAATCCGCGCCCGAACAATCCAGGCCGGTGCTTCGGCAGCTTGAGCAAAACTTCGGCCTTATCCCCAACATCGCGGGCGCCATGGCTGAATCGCCGGTGCTGATCGGCGGCTTCATCGGTATCTTCCAGAAAGTTCATGCGGGTACTTTCACGGAGGCGCAGATACAGACTCTATTGCTGACTAACGCGGTGACCAACGCATGTACGTGGGCAGTTGCGTTTCACACCGCACTCGCGCTGAAAGAGGGCCTCTCACCCGCCGACGTCGAAGCGATTCGCGATGGCCGTGCACCTGCCGATCGCAAGCACGCCGCGTTGTCGACCTTGACGAAAACAGCGATCGAAAAGCGCGGACACCTGGACGATAAGGACGTAGACCCGTTTCTCGAGGCCGGCTTCCGTCAGGACCAGGTGCTCGAGGTCCTCACGGTGCTGGCTGCTTCCACTATCACGAACTACGCCGGCAACATCACAAAGCCTCCGCTCGAAGCGCCGTTCCAGGAATATGTCTGGACCGCATAGGTCGCGTCTGGAAGGGCCGGTCGGCAACTGGGAGTATGCTGACCGGCGCGGTTCGAACGACCGATTGGCGCCGGACGTCCACGATGCTCCGGCGCCATCGATCACCGAACCTGATCTGTATCGACTAGTGGACCACAGACCGATGAATCCTGCGAATCCCGAAAGGAAGACGCCGCCGAATGAACTCGGCGCGTTGTTGCGTCACTGGAGAGACATGCGCGGCATCAGCCAGTTGGACTTGTCGTTCAACGCGGGTGTCTCGCAGCGTCACATCAGCTTTATCGAAAGCGGACGCAGCGTGCCGAGCCGGCAGATGCTGTTGGATATCGCTCAGACGCTCGACATTCCTCTGCGCGAACGCAACACGTTGCTATTGGCAGCGGGCTATGCGCCGATGTATGCCGACAGCGCCTGGAACGCACAGGAAATGCAGAGCGTCACGAAAGCACTCGGGCGAATGTTGCGTCAGCACGAGCCGTTTCCCGCGCTCGTCATGGATCGCCACTGGAACGTGCTGATGACCAACGAATCCGCGCCGCGCTTTTTCAATTGTTTCATCGATATGGCTGCGCGCAAGGGGCCGCGCAACATGCTGCATCTGATTTTCGATCCGGATGGAATGCGTCCGTTCGTTGCCGATTGGCAAGCGGTGTCGAATAGCCTGATTCAGCGTGTTTATCGGGAATCGGTCGGTCGCGTGGTCGACGAACAGACGCACGAGTTGCTTGCCGCGCTGCGTGCCTATCCGGATGTGCAGCCTGATTTGAAGTCTTCGCAGCGCACCGTGGAAACCGGGACCGCTGCTGCGGCCATGCCGGTGATCCCAATCGGTTTCGTCAAGGACGGCAAGGTCCTGAATTACTTTTCAATGGTCGCAACCGTGGGCACGCCGCAAGCCGTCGCGGCACAGGAGCTGCGTATCGAATGCATGTTCCCCGCAGACGACGAGACGGAAGCGCGTCATCTTGAGATGATCGACGCGGTCCAGCAACAGTATTGAGCGGCAGAGGCAAGCTAATCGCTACTGCCGCTTCGCCTCATGACCAACGGAGCAGATTGCGTGAAGGGGAGAAGCGGCTTGCGCGATCCTTGTCGTCACTCGCCCTCATTGCGGGCGAGTTGCAAGGGCGCGACGTTAGTGGCTTAGTGCCGCGGCAGGTGGCATTTCGGGCGCATGCACCGTGACGGTCTTGCGGACCTTGGCGACATCCGTCGCGCTGACCGTCGAACCGGTGTTGCCCCAACTGTGGCGCACGAAGTTCGTGACGTCGGCGACTTCCTGATCGTTCAGCCGCCAGCCGAAGGCCGGCATCGTGAACGAAGACGGCGCGGTCTTCGTGCCTTCGAGCGTATTGCCGGTCAGCAGGACGTGAATCAGCGAGGTCGCGTCCTTGCCCTGCACGACTGGATTACCGCCCAGTGCCGGGAACACGCGCGTGTAGCCGCGGCCGTCACTGCGGTGGCAGGCGGTGCAGTTGTCGCGGTAGACGGCGGCTCCTGGCGTTGTGGCGTCGCCGGTGCGCAGAGCGCGAGCCGCCGTATCGTTGTACACGTACGGCGTTTCCTTCGGATCGGTCGACGGCAGCGTCTTCAGGTAACGCGCAATCGCGGTCAGGTCGGCCTCGTTCATGTGCTGCATGCTGTGCTGCACGACGTCGGTCATGCCGCCGAATGCCGCGCTGTGCTGCGTGCGTCCGGCCTTCAGGAATCGCACGATATCGGCCTCGCTCCACGAACCGATGCCGGTGCGTGGATTAGCGCGCAGGCTCGACGGGACCCAGCCGTCGATCGCCGCGCCGCCTGCGAGAAACTCGGAGCCGTCGAGATCGCTCAGCGCGCGTTCCTGCATCGTCACTGCACGCGGTGTGTGACAGGCGCCGCAGTGGCCGAGGCCCTGCACGAGGTACGCACCGCGTGCAACCACCGGATCGGCATAGTGTTTCGAATTGAACGCCGCGGGATCAGGCGCGAACAGGTAACGCCAGATGCCGAGTGGCCAGCGCATCGACAGCGGCCAGACGATATCGACCGCACGGTTCGTCTGGTGCACCGGCGCGACACCTTGCGTGAAGTACGCATACAGCGCGTGCATGTCGTCATCGCTCAAACGCGCATACGACGGGTACGGCATCGCCGGATACAGCGTGTCGCCGTTCGGCCGCACACCGGCACGGACCGCGCGATCGAACTGCGCGAACGTCCATGAGCCGATGCCGGTGTTGCGATCGGGCGTGATGTTGGTCGAGTAGATCGCGCCGATCGGCGTGTCGAACTTCAGGCCGCCCGCGAAGGGTTTGCCGGATTGTGCCGTGTGACATGCAATGCAGTCACCGGCACGCGCGAGATACGCGCCGTGCGCGATCAACGTCGCGTCGGATTGAGGTGGGAGCGTTGCGGCTTGCGCGGCGAGCGGAACGGACAACGTAGCCGCCACGCAGAATGATGCAGCGCGCACGCGTCTGAATGCCTGACCCAGGCGTTTCGTATCGATCTTCTTCTTCATACGCTCACCAGCGGCCCGGGGTTCTTCAGATACTGCGTGCGAATCGCACGCGCCGACCAGTAGGCGAGCGCCGCGACGAGGCCGGTCGGGTTGTAGCCGATGCCTTGTGGGAACGCCGACGCGCCCATCACGAACACGTTGTGCACGTCCCAGCTTTGCAGGTAACGGTTCAACACGCTTGTCTTCGGATCGGTGCCCATGATCGCGCCACCGACGAGGTGAGTCGTTTGATAGCGGCGCGAATCGAAGTGCGCGCCGAATTCGCGCGTATAGACGCCGATGGACTTCGGCCCCATCTGCTGCGCGATCTTGTGCATCTGCCCGGTCACGTATTGCGCCATCTTGATGTCGTTGTCCTTCCAGTCGAAGGTCATGCGCAACAGCGGCTGGCCGTAGGAGTCGCGATAGGTCGGATCGAGATCGAGGAACACGTCGCGATACGACATGTTGGAGCCATGCGCGTCCATCGAAATGGTGTGTGCGTAGTGGTCCTTTACCGACTTCTTCCAGTCCACGCCCCAGTTGGGCGTGCCGGCCGGTGTCGCGATGCCGCTGATCGGTTTGGTGCCCGCCTGATTCACCCACAACGGCGAGCCGCCGACAAAGCCGAGCGGACCGTGATCGAAGTTATCTGCATTGAAGTCGTCGACGGCGACGCCGTTGCCGCCCGCGCCGATGAACGGATTGGTGAAGGTGTCCTTGTCGAAGAACGCGGTGATCGTCGAGAGGTTCTGATACGCGAAATTACGGCCGACGACGCCTTCGCCCGAGATCGGGTCATACGGCTTGCCGATACCTGACAGCAGAAGCAGGTGGACGTTGTGATACTGGAACGCCGCGACGATCACGAGATCCGCAGGCTGAAACACTTCGTTGCCCGCCGGATCGACGTACGTGACACCCTTGGCGCGCTTTTTCGTATCGTCGAGTTCGACGCGCAGCACGTGGCAACGCGAGCGCAGTTCGAAGTTTGGCGACTGCTTCAGCGCCGGCAGGATGTTCAGATTGGGCGACGCCTTCGAGTACATGTAGCACGCGTAGCCGCTGCAGAATCCGCAGAAGTTGCACGGTCCCATCTGCACGCCGTACGGGTTCGTGTACGGACCCGACGTATTCGCCGAAGGCAGGCGGTACGGGTGCAGTCCGATCTCGCGCGCGGCCTTGCCGAAGCGTTCGGCCGAGTAGGTGTTCAACTGCGCGGGGAGCGGGAAGTTGTCGCTGCGCGGCGCGTCGAACACGTTACCGTCGCCGACCACCTTGCCGTTGACCTTATAAGCCTGGCCCGAGGTGCCGAACACTTTCTCGGCGAAGTCGAAATGCGGTTCGAGTTCGTCGTAGCTGACGCCGTAGTCCTGGATCGTCATCCCGTCCGGAATGAAGCGCTTGCCGTAGCGTTCTTCATAGTGACTCTTCAGACGCAGTTCTTCCGGCGTGATGCGGAAATGCACGCCCGACCAGTGCAGCCCGGCGCCGCCGACGCCTTCGCCCGGCAGAAACGCGGCAAGCTGCCGGTAGGGCAGTGCCGCATCGCCGACGTTATGACGGATCGATACGGTGGTCTTGGAGAGGTCGAGGAACAGCTTCTTGCGGACGTTGTAGGTCAGCTCGTCAATCGTGTTCGGATATGCGCCGTCCGGATACGTGTCGCGATACTCGCCGCGTTCGAGCGCGACCACTTTGAGGCCGGCCTCGGTGAGTTCCTTCGCGAGGATCGCACCGGTCCAACCGAAGCCGACGATGACCGCGTCGACGTGCGGTTTGGTTTGTGTGGTCATCAGGTGCGCTTTCCTTCAATCGACACGGGGCCGTACGGATAGGCCTGACCGTTCTGGTTGACGAAGTCCATGAAATCGGCGCGCGCGCCGGGGAAGCCGATCATCTTCCAGCCGCCCATGTCGCGATTGCCGCCGTGGATCGGGTCGCAGAAATAGCCTTCGCGGGTGTTTTGCAGCAACTGGCCGAAGAAGACGCCGGCCGGGACGTCCGCGAGATCGATCTTTTCTGTCTCCAGCGCGGTGAGCACGGTGTCGCGTGTGGGTGCGTCGAGGGCGTCGAACGGATGCGCGTAGGTCTTCGTGCAGTAAGCGTTGACCGCCGCGATGCCGAGCCGGTACAGATCGCGTGGCACGAGCTTCAACTGATAGCCGAGTTCCGGCGCGCCTTGCGTGAATGGGCCCTGCATGTACCAGAGCGCGCCGTGCGCATACGGCGTGTCCATCTGCCGGTCGATGAACTCGGGCACGCCGGCTTCGACCGCGCCCGGGCCTTCGCTGTCCGATGGAATCAGGCGATCGACCGCCGCGTGGATGAACGCCCATTCCTTCGCGTCGAAGAAATGCGGCTTGTAGTCGGCGCCGGAGGGCTGGCCCGCGGAGGCGGTGCCGCTCGCGCCCTGAGCAGTCGTGGCGGATTGCTTGACTTCACAGCCGGCGAGGGTCCCGGCGGGAACCAGCGCAACGGCCGTGCGTAAGAAGCCGCGGCGGGAGGTAAGAGGAGAGTGAGCCATATTGTTCTTTATCGCGAGATGGGAGCGCGCCGTGCTGCACACGGGCGGTCGTCGGATTTCGGCGCCATAGTAAATGGAACCGGTTCCAAAGTGTCTCTACTTTTTTACAATAAGCTGTTTCATGAAGTGATTAAATGTCCTCTTGAAGGAAATATGTCTTTCAAATCATAGGTGTTTTTTAGCCTGTGTGGCCTCTGGGCGGCCCAGGCGGAGCGATGTGAAACTGACGCGAAAAAGCGACGTTTTCGCACAGGCATGGCTATGAGCGGCCGTTCGAGTGGACGTGGTTTACCCGCGCTTACAGCACGCTGACGATGGCGAGCGGTCGCCGGTCGGGCCTGAGACGGCCATACGGGGCACGTGAATCCCGCTATATCTTCCAGCCCTATTGCGCCGGCTCCGGCGCGGGAATACTTTTCGCCTGCCGCAAACGCGCGAAAACAGACGAAGCCTACAAATTGAAAGAAATTCCGCGCTGAAGGGCTCTTTTCGACGCCCGTGCCTCGCGCTGCCTGGGGCACACATCACGACGACCATCAAGGAGACAAGCTGTGCTTCCCGCAACCATGCCGATCAACGTTGGCAATACCGCTTTCATGCTGCTGTGCGCGAGCCTCGTCATGCTGATGACGCCGGGTCTCGCGTTTTTCTACGGCGGCCTAGTCGAACGCAAGAACGTGCTGGCGATCATGATGCAGAGCTTCATCTCGCTCGCGTGGACAACCGTGCTGTGGTTCGCGTTCGGCTACTCGATGTGCTTCGGCCCAAGCTGGCACGGCATCATTGGTGACCCGACCTACTATGCGTTCCTGCGCGGCATTACGCTGCAAACGATGTACACGGGCAATGACGCGGGCATTCCGCTGGTGGTCCACGTCGCCTATCAGATGATGTTTGCGATCATCACGCCGGCGCTGATCACAGGTGCGTTCACCAACCGCGTGACGTTCAAGGCGTACTTCCTGTTTCTGACCGGCTGGCTGGTGCTGGTGTATTTCCCGTTCGTGCACATGGTCTGGAGTCCGGATGGACTGTTCGCGAAGTGGGGTGTGCTCGATTACGCGGGCGGCATTGTGGTCCACAACACCGCCGGATTCGCCGCGCTAGCGTCGGTGTTGTATGTGGGACGCCGTCAGACCCTCACGCACAAGCCGCACAACGTGCCGTTGATCGCGCTCGGCACGGGTCTGCTGTGGTTCGGCTGGTATGGTTTTAACGCCGGCTCCGAGCTGCGCGTCGACGCCATCACGGCCTCGTCTTTCCTTAACACCGACGTCGCCGCTTCGTTCGCTGCCATTGCGTGGCTGCTGATCGAATGGGCCAACGCACGGCAGCCGAAATTCATCGGCTTGCTGACCGGCTCGGTCGCCGGCCTTGCGACCATCACGCCCGCGGCCGGCTATGTGTCGTTGAGCACCGCCGCGATAATCGGCATTTCTGCCGGTGTGATCTGTTATTACGCTGTTGCGCTGAAAAACCGGCTTGGCCTCGACGACGCGCTCGACGTGTGGGGCGTGCATGGCGTGGGAGGTCTTGTCGGTACCGTTCTGCTCGGCGTGTTCGCGTCGAAAGCGTGGAATCCGAATGGCGCGGATGGCCTGCTGTTAGGTGGCGGCGCTTTCTTCGTCAAGCAATGCGTGGCGGTATGTGTGTCCGGCGTCTGGGCGTTCGTGTTCACGTGGGGCATGTTGTGGCTGATCAACCGCGTGACACCCGTTAAGGTCGGTGAAGCCGCCGCGCAGCACGGGCTCGATACCGAGTTGCATGGCGAAGTGGCTTATCTGGACGCGTAAGCAAAAGCACAAGGTGAGAAGAGAGCGGGACGCTTGCGTCCCGCTCTCTTTTCTACGTTCACATTGAGTCGAGTACGAAAGTTTCCTGATTCCTTCGAGCTGCTACGTCCGTCGGCCCTTACAGGGGGAGGCATCGATTCCATTCCCGGTTGCTTTCAGCCACTGTCGACGTTTCAACTCCTGGTGGTGCCATAAGCAGCCAGCCTCCCGGAGAAATGAAGAACAAACCCGAGCAATGCCAATGCGCCGCCGAATATGCACGCTGTGTGCCATCCACCTAGTCGCCAACTGAGACTTGCTCCCCAGGAACCCGCGGCACCGCCTACGAACATGCCGCTCATGAATAGCGTGTTGAGTCGGCTTCTTGCCTCCGGGCGAAGTGCGTACACCACATGTTGGTTGGAGATGAGAGCCGACTGCTCACCGAAGTCCAACAGGATGATGCCGACGATCAGGCCAACGAGGCTGCCCCAAAGGCCGAGAACCGCGTATGACAGCAGCATGATCAGACAACCAAGCCCGATAACGGCATGAGGTCCACGACGATCGGCGACACGGCCGGCAAGTGGGGCAATCAGAATACCGGCCGCACCAACGATCCCCATGAGGCCTGCGACATCAGCCCCCAAGCCGAAGGCTTCATGCAGACGCAATGCCAGAATCGTCCATAGCCCAATAAAGGAGCCGAACATCGCGGCTTGAATACACGTTGCACGGCGCAGTGACGGTTCTTCTCGCCACAACTCGATGAGTGACTTCATGAGACGAAAGTAGCTGTGACTTGTCTTGGGTTCACTGTGTGGGAGTTTGACTAGCAACATGACCCAGATAATGGCGGTCATCGCGGCCCCTAGCCAAAACGTGGCACGCCAGCCCCAATGATCGGCAGTAAATCCGCCGACGGCCCGTCCCAGCAGAATGCCGCAAAGCAGGCCGCTCATCACGGTACCGACGACCTGGCCACGGCGATTGGATCCGGCTAGTTCTGCCGCGAACGGTACGACTTGTTGGGCAACAGATCCTGAAATACCTACTACTGCTGAAGCGACTACCAGCAACCAGGCATTCGGGGCTGCAGCAAGGCATACCAACGCCACGACTAACACTGCCGTTTGCCCGAGAATCAATTTTCTCCGATCAATCCGGTCTCCCAGAGGTACCAGAAAAAACAGACCACAGGCGAAACCCAGTTGTGTCGCCGTCGGAACCAGATTGACGAGGCCAACCGATCGTGGGAAAGCCTGCTGCAATAGTTCCAGGATCGGCTGGTTGTAGTAAATATTAGCGACGAAGACACCGCAGGCAACCGCCATCACCATCAGCAATGAACTGTCCAGGTGATGTGTTAACCCGGGCTCTTCAGGGGCGGCGGACTGCGCCGGAGATTCGCTACCAACTGTATTGGGTGACATGTCCAGACTCACGACGTAGTACAGGGACCTTCATCGTGATGCAGCGCACACAAGAAGTCTTTGGCCTACAATTTCAGACGTCTGAAATCCCTGTTGATCCCCGAAATCTCGCCGTGTGACATTGACAAATGCCTACAGGTACAAAGACTCGCCATGAAAGGCCGTCGAAGGGCCCGGACTCCCGCGACGACGATATGGTTGCTTTCGGCAGCTACCAGTTGTTCCCACGTTTGCGGCTATTGTTAAGAGACGGTGTACGACTGGACGTAGGTGAGCGTGCGCTGGACGTGTTAGTCCAGCTTGTCAGTACGGCAGGCCAGGTCGTATCCAAAGATTCGCTTCTTTCCCGGATATGGTCGAAGGAGGTCATCGAGGAAAACAGCTTGCAGGCGCAGATCTCGTCGTTGCGAAAAATACTGGGGGATGATCGGGACCTTATCGCGACGGAATTCGGTCGAGGCTATCGTTTTACAGGTTCAGTGCAGGCGCATCGGGCTGTCACGTCGTCCATAGGCGCACCTCAACCACGAGTTGGCCTGCCGAGCCCACGGTCTCCTTTGATCGGCCGCGTCGAGGAGCTATTGGAATTAAACCGGCTGCTGGCTACCCAAACGCTATGTACGCTCACAGGCCCTGCCGGCATAGGTAAGACCCGCCTGGCGATAGAGGCCGCGTCAGAATCCAGCCCCTGTTTTCCCGACGGGGTTTACTTCGCCGACTTGTCGCAACTAAGCGCAGCCTCAGTATCGCCAGCTATTTCGAGCGCGTTGGCGGGGCTTGCTGGGACAAGCACACAACAGTTGGCGTCTCACCCGGGAAGGGCACTACTGGTCGTTGATAACTGCGAACACGTTACGTCGGCCTGTGCAGCGGCCCTTGAGCGGGTTCTGGAATCTGATCCGCAACTGAGCGTGCTGCTCACCAGCCAGACCCCATTGGGGCTGGACGGTGAGCAGGTCTACCGGCTCAGTCCTCTCACGTTACCTCCGCGCACCATCAACGCAGCAAACGCAAGAAGCTATAGTGCGGTTGAACTGTTTGTCCGCCGTGTAACTTCCGCGGACTATCACTTCGAGCTTACGGAAACGAACGTAGAGCAGGTTACGACGTTATGCAGGGCGCTCGATGGGGTTCCACTGGCATTGGAAATCGCTGCAGCTCGCGTGCCATCGTTGGGTCTCGCAGCGGTCACCGAAGATTTAGCCCTTTCGTCCGGATTGCTTGCCGCTCAGAAACGCCAGACCCCAGGTCGCCATCGGACGCTTGGTGACGCGCTGCAGTGGAGTTACCAATTACTCGACTCCGTGGAACAAGCGGTGTTCCAGGAGCTGGCCATTTTCCCTGCCGATTTCACCGTTGCTGCCGCAGAACGTATCGTATCCACCAATCTGGAAAAGCCCACCCGACTGGTTGATGTGCTTTGCAGCCTCGTTGACAAGTCGCTGATCACGTTGCAGGCCGGAACCCCGCCGATTCGCTATCGCTATCTAACCATGCTGCGGGCATACGCCCTGGAGCAGCTTGCGAACCGCACGGCGGCCATGACTGAAAAGCATGCTCGCTTCGTTGAGCAATTGACTTCTCAAGCCCAACGGGATTGGACGTCGCTACCCACGACGCAATGGAAGCGACAATACGAACACCACATTGACGATATCAGGGCCGCTCTTGACTGGTCATTGTCAGATAGTAAGCGCCGTGCCTCGGGTCTGCTCATTCTCGCGAACTCCGCCCCATTCTGGATACAACTATCACTCTACGACGAGTGTCGCCTGCGGATTACGAACGTACTGGAAGAAACGAAAATTCCTCCCGTTGAAGAGCGCCAGGAGATGATGATCCAGACCGCACTGGCCACTTCGCTGACCTGGTCACGTGGACCCGTTCCGGCTAATGGGCGGGCCTGGAGCAGGGCCAGCGATCTCGCGCTCCGGCTGGACGACGCGGAAACGCAACTGCAGGCTGAATACGGTCTATGGCTTTATCATCTCCGCAGCGGTTACTACGCACAGGCCCTCCAGCACGGGAAAAACATGGCAGATCTAGCCGCGAGTCATCGCGATCAAGCGGCACTTCTGACGGCACGTCGTTTGATTGGGACATCTCATCATTTTCTGGGAAATCACACTGAAGCTTTGTCTGAAATTGAGTGCATGCTCGACAGTTATACGCGCGACGAACGTCATGGCTCCCATTTAAGATTTGGAATGGACCAGCGCGTGGCAGGTTGGGCCTTTCTTTCGCGCATTCTGTGGGTAATGGGAAACACGGCAAAAGCGCGACGGGCTGCCCAGATAGCGATTGACGAGGCGATGGCATTGGATCACGCCTGCACCCTATGCTGTGCCCTTGCGGAGGGAAGCTGTAACGTGGGAGCACTTTCGGGAGACGTAGAAGGCGTCAAGCGTGCGTCCCAGCAGCTTATCCAGGTGGCAGGAACTCACGGTCTGGACTTTTGGGGACTCTATGGTTCGGCTTTTTCACTTTGGGCGAAAGTATTCCAGGATCCGAACGCTGTCTCTTTCGTCGAGCTTCGATCGACACTGGAGACGCTGCAAGCCCGTGGATTTGATCCGGCTTATTCCGTTTTCTTATCCGACTTTGCGAGCGCAATGCTGGAACAGGGCCGTATGCGAGAAGCAGTCAGCCTCATTAATGCCCGGCTGGCAGGCGACGCTACTGGACAGTTTTGGAACGCCCCGGAACTGATGAGAGTCAAGTCTCGGACGCTATCGGAGAAGACGTCATCTCGGCGAGCGCCACGGGCGTTGATTTTGCAGCAAGCGTTGACGCTGGCGCGCGCTCAGGGCGCCAAGGCGTGGGAGCTAAGACTCACGAACGAACATGTCGCATAGGCGCCCGGCGTAATGCGGTATCACCCGTTTGCCGCGCCGAGCGCTTCGCCGAAGCGGGACATGCCCGCGAGCGGGCCCGTTTCCGTCGATTCGACCAGGTAGTCTAGGAAGGCCCGCACAGAGGGTGACGTGCGTCGCGCGCGTTCGAAGAGCACATTCACAGGTGCAGGCATAGTCTCGTAGTCCTGCAGGATACGCCGCAGCCGGCCGCACTCGATGTCGGCTGCCACTTGCCACGACGGGGCGCGCACGATGCCCGCACCGTCGATCGCCGCGGCCGCGAGCACGTCGAGCGCGTTGGCCCAGAGGCGACCTGTAATGCGGGCGGAATGACGGGTGCCTGCGGACTTGAAGCGCCAATCAACGGGGCCAGGCTGGTCGGAGAAAACGAGGCAGTCGTGCCGGCGCAGCTCGTCAGGCGAGCAAGGCGCGCCGCGGCGTTCGATATAAGACGGCGCGGCGCAAACGACCATGCGCACGTCACCGAGCTTGCGTGCCACGAGCGCCGAATCGGGCAGGCGGCCCACACGAATCGCGAGGTGGATGTCCTCCTCGATGAGATTCACGGCGCGGTCGATCAGCAGCAGCTCGACCGAAACTGCGGTGTGGCGCGCAAGGAAGCACGGCAAGAGCGGCGCGATGACGGTTCGGCCGAGCAGCGTGGGCACAGCGATGCGCAAACGGCCCGCCGGCTCGCTCTGGCCCGCGCTGAGCAACGTGCCCACTTCGTCCAGCTCGGCAAGGATCGACTTCGCGCGCTCGAAAAAGAGGCGCCCCTCGTTTGTCAGCGCAATGTGCCGTGTCGTGCGACGCAGCAGCTGCATGCCGAATTGCTTCTCGAGCGCCGACAAGTGGCGACTCACCGAAGTCAGCGACATCGGAATCGCACGGGCGGCTGCAGACAGACTGCCGGTTTCCACCACTCGGACAAACACGTTCATCGCGTCGAATCGGTCCATCGGTCACCCTTCCTTAAATCGCAAGAGTCATTGCCGCTGGATGACGCTACTCCCGATTTTAGAAATAGTCTAGATTCCCCTTTGAGCAAACCGCAAAAGCCCTCGCGCCGCGCCTTGGATCGAGCGCGCGAGCACTTCGAACATTTCCGGCAAAGGATGGACGCAGATGAAACAGTCGATCTACTGGGTCATGGCACTCGCAGCCGGGCTCGTCGTCGCCAACAACTATTACAACCAGCCGCTGCTGGTCGATTTCGCGCACACGTTCAGGGCTACCGAACCTCAGGCCGGCGCGGTTTCAATCGCCGCGCAGGCTGGTTATGCGCTCGGCCTGCTCCTGTTCATTCCGCTGGGCGACAAGGTTGAGCTTCGCAAGCTCTTCGCGCTCACGTTGGCGGCGGCCGTCGTCGCGCTCGTCGCGATGGCGGCGGCACCCACGCTGCCTTGGGCCGTGGCAGCCAGCTTTGTCGCGAGCATGGCGAGTGTGGCACCGCAACTGCTCACGCCTTATGCGGCGCAGATTGCAGGTCCCCAAGGCCGCGGCAAGGCCGTTGGAATCGTGATGTTCGGCCTGCTTTGCGGCATCCTCGTCTCTCGCACTGTATCGGGCACGATCGCCGCACATTTCGGATGGCGTACCGTCTACGCCTTCGCGGCAGTCGCGACGGTGGCCGTTGCCGCCATGCTTGCGCGCGTGCTGCCACGCGTCGAGCCGACCTTCTCGGGCAGCTATGGCGCGTTGATGCGTTCGCTGCTTACGCTGCTGCGCGAGGAACCCGTGGTACGGCAGACCGCTTCGATCGCCGCGTTGCAATTCGCCGCATTCAGCGCCTTCTGGACGACGCTCGCGTTTCAGCTGCATGGCCTCGACGCCCGTTACGGCAGCGAGACAGCCGGATTGTTCGGGCTCGTCGGCGTCGCCGGCGCGAGCGCGTCCTATGCCGCGGGAAAGCTGGCCGATGCGCGCGATCCGCGTCGTGTCATTCTCGCCGCCAGCCTCGTCTTCGTCGCCTCGTATGCGCTACTTGCCTGGAAAGGCGCTAGCATCGGCGGGCTAATCGTCGGCGTGGTCCTGCTCGATCTCGGCCTGCAAAGCGCGCATGTCTCGAACATGGCGCGCAACCTTGCGGTTCGGAGCACTGCGATGAGCCGCGCCAACACGCTTTATATGACGATCCGCTTTGCGGGCGGTGCGATCGGCGCAACGCTTGGCAACTATGCGTGGAGCGTATGGCATTGGTCGGGTGTTTGCGGCGTTGGGCTCGTCTGTGCCAGCGCCTCGATACTGTTGCAGATCACTCCCGCGTCTGGTCAGCGATGGCTTGCGGTGGAGCGCGAGAAAAGCGCCGACCCGAACGTGAGTGAAGCGCGATAGGCGATCTAGCGTTCGAATCAAACTGATCGCACTGCCTTAGGCGTATGGATGGACTGCTCGCTGATCACGACGATGGCAGGAGCAATACCGACGTAGGTAACAACGTTCATTGATGCTCATAGCAAACCTCACCTATTGTTCGAAGCAGCCGCTTCAGGGGCGAGACACGCCGACGGGTAGGATAGAGGCAAATCGGGCGTTAAAAAGGCGGGGACTTTGCTCGCGGAGCGGTCACCGCTTTATTCAAATGTAGGAAAAGGCAATGCCTTTGCACTCTCAAATGTAAAACGCAGCACCATGGAAAACCTCCTCAAAAAGCTCGACCTCACCTCGCTGCGCCTGTTCGTCGCCGTCTGCCAGGAGCAGAACATCGCGCGCGCGGCTGAGCGTGAGTTCATCGCCTCGTCCGCAGTGAGTCGGCGCATTGCCGAAATCGAGGCGCTGATCGGCTTGCCGGTGATTCAGCGCCAGTCGCGCGGCATTACGGTGACGCCGGTCGGCGAGACCGTGCTGCGCTATGCGCTGGCGATCATCGGCAACATCGAACAGATGAGCGCGGAGTTGTCGCGCTTTTCGTCGGGGGCGAAGGGGCGGGTGCGGGTGGTGGCGAATCTCTCGTCGATCGTGCAGTTTTTGCCGGAGGACGTGGCGGCTTTCGGGCGCGCGTTTCCGGAGGTGTCGATCGAACTGGAGGAGGAGAACAGCGCCGACGTGCTGCGTATCGTCGACGAACACGGCGCCGACTTTGGCATCTGCAATCCGGTGGCGGGCAGTGAAGCCTTCGAGCAGGTGGCGTATCGGGAAGACCGACTGGCGGTGCTGGTGCCGGGCGGCCATCGTCTGGCCTCCGCTTCGCGCGTGGCCTTCGACGAGTTGCTCGACGACAGCTTCGTCGGCCTGCGCAGCGAGAGTGCGCTGACCAAACTTCTCGCACAGCAGGCGGCCAGCGCAGGGCGGCAGATCGACGTCAAGATCCGCGTCAGCAGCCTCGATGCGCTGTGCCGGATGGTCCATGCCGGCCTTGGCATCGCAATCGTGCCCGAGCAGGTGGGGCTGCTCTATGTGAACGCGCTCGACGTGCGCCTGCTGTCCTTGAGCGACGCCTGGGCGGTGCGGCATCTCATCATGATCTTCAAGTCGCGAGATCAGTTAAGCGCCAGCGCGGCGGCACTGGTGGGGTTCCTCGGCAGCAAGCCCTAGCCCGCAGGGCGCCTCGCACCATTCTCCAAACGAGACGTCTGTGTTGCTGGACCGGCACTTCGGCATTGCCTGCGCGCGCCGTATAGTGGGCGCAAGGAGAATGCTCATGAGCGATACGATTCGTCTGGACGGCCGCGTGCTGTACCTGTCACAGGACCCCGCGGTGATCGAGGCGCAACTCGCCGGCGAAAATTTCACGCGCGCCACTGCCGGTGCGCTGCGCGATAACGTGTCCACCGACGAAATCACACCGGTCACCGTCATGCTCACCTATGACGAACGCCTCGGCCAATATCCGTACGTCGGCTTCAAGGCCTGCGAGCGCATGCCGATCGGCCGCCATGCGGTCAAGAACGGTGGCTTCCAGGTGACGGTGGCGGGCAAGCGCTACGGCAAGGGGTCGTCGCGCGAATCGAGCCCGTTGGCGGAGTTGTCAGCGGGTATTCGCCTGATCGTCGCGGAGAGTTTCGAGCGTATCTATCAGCAGAACTGCGACAACATCGGCATTCTCACGACCACCGATTTCTCCGTGCTCGATCGTCTGATCGCAGGGGAGACGGTGCCGATCGACGAGTTTCTCAAAGGCCGCGATGCGCTCACGCAGCAGATCATTCGCAGCGGTGGCTTGCTTGCGTACAGCAAGTTCGCGAACTGGCCGGCGCCGCGTGTGCGGGAGATGGCAAACCCGGCAAACGCGGCCAACGCAGCGAATGCGGCAAGCACCGCCGAACCGAAGACGCTGGTCGAGAAGATCATCGAGCGCCATCTTCATCCCGGCATTGAAAGCGCGCAGCGCGGCGACGGCGTGTTCATCGCCGCCGACTGGCGCTTCAGCCACGACTACTTCACCGGCATGTGCGCGCATCTCATGCATCGCGCGTTCGGCAAGCCCGCGCCGCTGCATGCGCCGGATCACATCATCGCGTTCCAGGATCACCTGGTGCTCGCTTCGCAAAGCATTCCGCACGTGCGCGACGGATTGCTGCCGGGCGTTGCCAATCTGATGGAAGGGCACACGTCGTTCTCGCGCGACTATCCGGTGCGCTCGCACGGCGCGCTCGACAACTCGCCGGGTTCGGAAGGCATCTGTCATGCGTTGATGGCCGAGCAGTACGCATTGCCAGGACAGGTTGCATGCGGCACCGACTCGCATACGCCGCATTCCGGCGCGCTCGGCTGCCTTGCATTCGGTGCGGGCGCAACGGAAATCGCCAATAGCTGGGTGACGGGCTACGTGCGTTGCAAGGTGCCCGAGACCTTGCGCATTGAAATCGACGGCACGTTGCGCGACGGCGTCACTGCGAAGGACCTCGTGCTGCACCTGTTGCAGATGGACGCGATCCGCTCGGGCGGCGCGATTGGCCTCGTGTTCGAGTATGGCGGCGCCGCGGTGCGCGCGATGTCGATCGACGAACGCGCCACGCTCACCAACATGGTCGCGGAACTGGGCGGATTCACGGGCATCGTGGAACCGGACGAACGCACCGTGGCGTTCCTGAAGGAGCGTCGCGGTGTCGATTTCGCCCTTGAAAACTGGATGAAAAGCGATGCGGGCGCCACGTATCGCGACACGATCCGCATCGACGCCACCGCCATCGAACCGATGCTCGCGCGTCCGGGCGACCCGGGCAATGGCGTGCCGGCGCCGCAACTGGAGCAGGACGTGGCGATCGATATCGCGTATGGCGGCTCGTGTACGGCGGGCAAGCGCGAAGACTTCGACTTCTATCACGAGGTATTGCGCTGGGGCGTGGAGCAGGGCATGCATGTGCCCGAGGGCACGCGTCTCTTCCTGCAATTCGGCACCATGGCCGTGCGCGCCTACTGCGAGAACCAGGGCTATTTGCCGGTTTTCGAGCGCGCGGGCGTGACGCTCGTGATGCCGGGCTGCGGTTCGTGCGCGAACTGCGGACCAGGTCAGTCGGCCGATGCGAACGAGGTGACGATCAGCGCGATCAACCGCAATTTCCCCGGCCGCTCGGGGCCGGGCAACGTGTGGCTCGCGAGCCCGTACACCGTTGCGGCGAGCGCGCTGGCCGGAAAAATCACCACCTTCGAACAATTGAAGCACGCGCGCCGCTAGAATGCTGGCCGGACCTTGCGGCCCGGCATCGCGGTGCGTGTGACATACGAAAGTACCCAAGGCCGACACAAGACCGGCCGCGGCGAGCATCATCGTGCATCGCCTGAATGACCTGCATCACCAGGAGACAAACAATATGGCATCCCTCGATCACGCCGGGTCCGTCGCGCGCAGCGCCGGCGGCGCGGCGTCTTCCGCAAGCGCAACTGCTGCGGCGTCCGCTGCATCCACCACGCTCGACGCCGGCAGCATCTCCGCGCGCCTCGACCGGCTGCCCGCCACGCGTTCCGTGTGGAAGCTGGTGGTGCTGCTGAGCCTCGGCTTCTTCTTCGAACTGTACGACCTTCTGTACTCGGGCTACGTTGCGCCTGGTCTCGTCAAAAGCGGCCTGCTGACCGCAACGACGCACGGCCTGTTCGGCTCGACTGGCGTTGCGAGTTTCATCGCCGCGTTGTTCAGCGGGCTGTTCATCGGCACGATCGCGTGCGGCTTTCTGGCGGATCGCTTCGGCCGCCGCGCCGTGTTCACGTATTCGCTGCTGTGGTACACGGCGGCCAACGTCGTAATGGCGTTTCAGGAAACGGCGACGGGTTTGAACTTCTGGCGCTTCGTGGCGGGCGTCGGTATCGGCGTCGAACTCGTGACGATCGGCACATATATCTCGGAGCTGGTGCCCAAGCAGATTCGTGGCCGCGCTTTCGCATGCGAGCAGGCCGTTGGTTTTACGGCCGTCCCGGTGGTGGCTTTTCTCTCTTATCTATTGGTGCCGCGCACGCTGTTCGGCCTCGACGGCTGGCGCTGGGTGGTGCTGATCGGCGCACACGGTGCGCTGTTTGTCTGGTGGATCCGGCGCGCGTTGCCGGAAAGCCCGCGTTGGCTTGCGCAACAAGGGCGTCTCGCCGAAGCCGATCGCGTGATGAGCGAACTCGAAGCGAAAGTACGCAGCGAATACGGCCGTGAACTGCCGCCGCCGGCGCCGCCCGCGCCGGTCGCGCCGCGCGGCAGCTTCCGCGATATGTGGGTGCCGCCGTACCGCAGCCGCACGCTGATGATGACGATCTTCAATATCTTCCAGACTGTCGGTTTTTACGGCTTTGCGAACTGGGTGCCGACGCTGCTGATCAAGCAGGGCATTACGATCACCACGAGCCTGATGTACTCGAGCGTGATCGCGTTGGCCGCGCCTATCGGTCCGGTGATCGGACTTTTCATCGGAGACCGCTTCGAGCGCAAGACGGTGATCGTGGTAATGGCGGCGGTGAATATCGTGTGCGGTTTGTGGTTCAGCCAGGCGTCTGGTGCGGTGTTGCTGGTGAGCCTTGGTGTGTGTCTGACGCTCGCGGGCAACATCATTTCGTACAGCTACCATGCGTATCAGACCGAGCTTTTTCCGACCAGTATCCGCGCGCGGGCGGTGGGTTTCGTCTATTCGTGGAGCCGCTTCTCGGCGATTTTCACGGCCTTTCTGATCGCGGCCGTGTTGAAGCACTTCGGGACGACTGGTGTGTTTGTGTTCATCGCCGGGGCAATGCTGATTGTGATGCTGGCGATCGGCTTGATGGGGCCGCGGACGAAGGGGCTCGAGCTGGAGAAGATTTCCAGGTAGTCGGGCGTGGGGCACGAATGAGTGCTCCCGACTCATCCAGACGGCCCAGGCAAGAAGAACGGCCGACCCGCTGCTGACAGTCATGAATCCGGCACCGGAATGGTCAACATCCGCCCACCGATATCAAGCGGCTGCTGAAGTCTGCCTATGTGCAATAAAGTCAATTTCGACGAGCGCGTCACGCGCCAATCCAGTCACGCCGATGCAAGTCCGCGCCGGCAATTTCGCAGGCGGGAAATAGGCAGCATAGACCGCGTTCATCGTCGCGTAATCGCGTTTGAACTCGGTTAGAAAGATCCGCGCGGAGACGACATCTTCGAGCCCAAGCCCGATCCCCTTTAACACGAGAACCAGATTGTCCATCACCCGGGTTGTCTGTGCGGCAACACCTTCGGGAAGCGGGGCGTTGTCATCGTCAGGCGATGTCGGCATCTGGCCAGTGAGAAACACCCAGCCGTGCTGCTCGGTGGCATGAGAAAAGGGACCGACTGGCGTAGGCGCATCCTCAACCATCCAGAATCTCGTCGATAAATCCATCTACCGTAACTCCATGAACAAAGAAAAGCGTCGTACGCGTACGACGCCTGGCAGCGCCATAGCGAACGTCACACAATAATTAATCCGCGAACAAGGCCTTGCGGATAATCGCGTGCATCCCCCAGTTGCCGTCGACAACCTGTGTCACGCCGAAGTCGACCGCAACCGACATCAACGAGATTGCTTCATCTTCGGTGAGACCCTTGGTCGTCATCAGAAAGCGGCGCGTCTTGATGAACGCGTCGCGCATCGCGAGGTCTAGCGTCGACTTTTCGTAGACCTTGCTCTGCGCGTGCGTGCCGAATTCAGTCAGATAGTTTGCATGGCTGAAGCCGTGCAGCACCCACTCTTCGGGGGTTTCGACGAGCGGATACGTGAGGTCCGCATACGGTTGACCGGCAAGTGTCGCTCTCTTGTGCAACACCAGTTGGAAGTCGCCGGTCAGCGAGCATTCGATGGCGGTCCCACACAGCTCCGAATCGCCCTGCGACGCGTGCGGATCCCCGACTGACAGCAACGCGCCGGGAACGCCAATCGGCAGATAGACGCTTGCGCCCTGCGCGACGCGCCAGTTGTCCAGGTTGCCGCCGAACGCGGACGGCGGGATCGAATCGATGAGGCCGTCCTGTTGCGGCGCGACCGCGATCAGGCCGAAATGCGGGCGCACGGGAATCTTGACACCCTTCAGGATCCCGTGATTCTCCTCGACCGTCGAATGGTCGACGGGCACGCCCGGATAATCGATCGTTGCATGCACCACACCGAACGGATCGCGCTGCGGCGTCCAGCGGTAGTTGTAGACCGCACGTGCATATGGCGGACCGTCGTGCGGCTGCGGCTCGGCGTCGAGTTCATAAATCGTGACAACTTCGCGCGGTTTAGGCTCGGTCAACAGCTCGCGGTAATGGAAGCCCCACCACGCGGCCGCATTGCTGCCGAACGCGCGCCCGCTGAATTGCGGATTCGCGCAGCGCCGCGGATGTACATCGAGAATCCTGACTTCCAATACGTCGCCCGGTTCGGCGCCGCGCACCGCGATCGGACCAGTGCAGATATGCACCCCGAACCCTTCGCCGGCGCCGCGTCCGTAGATCGATGCATCGATCGGTCCGGCACCGCGCCGGTTCACGTTCTTGCGCTCTGCGGTCCAGTGGAACACGCTTTCGGCGCCTGGGTCACCGGCAACCATGCGCGCCCAGTCGTCCGATGCATGCTGCGTCAGCGTCTCTATCGTCACGGTATCGCCGCTGTCGACTTCGAGCACCGGCTTCAGGTCGTGCGAAAAATAGCCCCAGTGCACCGTGTTTGCCGTCGCACGCAACAGGTGGTGGCGCGGCTTGCCCGGCCGGCGGGCGACGCCCCTTGTGGACTCGGTCCGCGTCTCGACGGTGGGGCTGGCCACGACCGTACCCGCATCGTCGAGCGTTGCTTCCCGCGGCCGCGCTTGCGCGCTGGCCTGCGCCGCGGCTTGCGCATGGAGCAGCAGCGCTTCCGTGTTGAACGGCAGTCCGCGCGAAATGCGCTGCACCAGATGCCGGGCCAGATCCAAGCTCGCTTCGTTACGGAAGGCACGCGGCGAGGTGTGATACTGGTCGCGAAACGCACGGCTGAAATGCGCGGGATCGTTGAAACCCCAACGGAAGCAGATATCCGAGATCGACATCTTTTCGTGTAGCGGATCGACTAGTTCGGCCCTGCAACGTTCGAGGCGGCGCAGCCGCAAATAGGTGGAGAAGCTCTGGCCAGCGGTTTCGAACAGCTTTTGCAGGTAGCGCTGCGAGACGCGCTCTTCTGTGGCGAGAAGCGCGAGACTGATTTTCGGGTCGCTGAGCCGCTCATCGATACTGCGGCAAACGCGCGAGAAGATGGCCGCCTGCGACGATGTCAGCCCGCTGATCGGCGTTTCGCGCTGATGCACTGCGAGAATCGCTACCAGGAACTCAATCAGCGCGAGTTCAAGCGGACGCAACTCGTTGGCCGACAACGTGTCCACGCTTTCCGCCAGCGACGCCAGAAAACCGGAAAACACATGTCCGATGCCGGCATCTCCGGCGATCCGCCCGGCACACATCGACGACGGCGCAAGCAGCCGCCCTCTGATCGCCGCACGCGGTATACGCACGACAAAGGCGCGGAAATCCGTGGCGAAAACCAGCGAGCAACCCTCGCGTGACGGCAGATAGACGAGGTCGTTCAACGTCAGGGGCTGGCGTCGGCCGTCGGCGAGCAGCGTCGCCACGCCGTCAAGGTGCAGCATGATCAGCACGCTGTCGCCGCCGGCAGCATTCGGCTCGAGCGTCTGCGCAACGGACGCCAGCAGGCTCAGATCGAAGCCCCCGACCGACCGCTGCGTCTGGATCGTCCCGTGCAACGCTCGTGCCGGAGGTATCGCGCCGCTACGCCATCCCATCCTGTCGAGCGCTTCCCGCCAGGCGCGCAGCCGTTCGACTTCCGGATAGGATTCGGTAGTAAAGCGCAGCAGATCCAAGTGGACTCCAGGGCCGATGCCTGCGGCGCGAGCGCGTGGCAGGGCGCCCGCTACCCTTGGATGGATTCGGGGAGCCGGACGGGTCATCGCAGAAGAGCAATATTCGCGCCATCGCACGTCGACTGCATCGATGATGCCCGGCCGGCCCTGAGCGGCAGCGCGCGCGAGGCCGCCACAGTCGTGCGCGAGACCGCACCAGCAGCGCGCATATGCACCGTGCCGATGCATCCGGCACGCCAGCCCTTGTGGGCTCCGCATCGCCTCGCGGCCCACACGGGAACGCTCAGTCCCCCGCGCCGTCGACGAAGACATTCTTGCGAATCGAGCCATGCACGCCCCAGTTGCCGTCGACAACTTGCGTGACGCCGAAATCCGCGGCGACCGACATCAGCGCGATGGCCTCGTCCTCGCTCAGCCTGTGTACGGTCATCAGGAAGCGGCGCAGCTTGCGAAACGCGTCGCGCATCGCCTTGTCGAGGCTGGAGTGCTGTGCCACCTCGATCTGTCCGGCCGGGCCGAGTGCCGCCAGGTAGTTCGGGAAGGTGAAGCCGTACACCGACCATTGGTCGTCGGTTTCCAGCATCGGGTGCGTGAGGCCTTCGAGGATCGTGCCGCCCAGGTCGTTCTTTTTGTGCAGCACGAATTCGAAGTCCCCCGTCAACGAGGTCTCGATCGCGGTACCGCCGAGCTCGCTGTCGCCCTGAGCCGCATGCGGATCGCCGACCGAAAAGAATGCGCCTTCGACGGCGACCGGGTAATACATCCGTGCCCCCTTGCCGACACGCCAGTCGTCGATATTGCCGCCGGTGTAGCTGGGTGGATTGGAGCTGACGTAGTCGGCCTCCGTCGGCGCCAGCCCCATCGTGCCGAAATGCAGCCTGGCCGGCACCTTCACGTTCGACAGGATGTTCTCTCGCTTGCGAACCAGCGAATGATCGACCTTCACGCCCGGATAATCGATCATCGCATGAACGACGCCGTCCGGATCGGTCTGCGGCGTCCACACGTAGTTGTAGACCGCACGTGCGAACGGCTCGCCGGAGGTATCGAGCTCGAAGATCGTCACGACTTCACGCGGCTTCGGCTCCTCGATCAGATCGCGATAGTGGAAGCCCCAGGATGCGGCGACGTTCGAACCGAAACAACGGCCGCGATAACACGCATTGCAGCTCGGCCTCGGCCGTACGTCGAGAATCCGCACTTCGAGCACGTCGCCGGGCTCGGCCCCTTCAATCGCGACCGGCCCGGTCAGCAGATGCACGCCGACACCTTCGCCCGAACCTAGCGTAAAGGGTCCGTCGGTTGGCCCCGCGCCGCGGCGCGGCATGGCCTTGTGCTCCCGGGTCCAGTGAAAGATGCTTTCGGCGCCGGGGTCGCCCGCGACCATGCGTTCGTGATCGTCGTTTGCATGGTGTGTCAGCGTCTCGATCGTGATCCGGTCGCCGGAGCGCACCGTCAACGCCGGCTCGACTTTTTTGCTGAAGTAACCCCAATGAACCGTTTCGGGCGACACGGGGAGAGTATGGTGCTTCATGTTTGTTCGAACCTCGTAAGGCGCCGGGCGCAAAGGGCCGGGCGATGCTGAATGGCGCGTGCCGTCACGACGCGACTTTGAGTCGGTCGTCGGCGCCCATCACGCTCAAGAATCGCGCCGTCAAAGGATGGCGTGGGTGTGTGAGCACTTCGTGCGCAGGCCCCTGTTCGACCACCGCGCCGCCGCTCATGAACACGACGCGATCCGCGACCTGATCGGCGAAGCGTAACTGGTGCGTTGAGATGATCATCGTCAGACCGCCTTCGTTCACGAGCCGCTGGATTACGTCGAGTACTTCGCCGACGAGTTCGGGGTCGAGCGCGGACGTCGGTTCGTCGAGCAACAGCACGCGAGGATTGGGCGCAAGCGCGCGGGCGATCGCGACGCGCTGCTGTTGGCCACCGGACAGATGGCGCGGCAACGCATCGGCGCGATGACTGAGGCCGACGCGTTCGAGCAGTTCGCGCGCGCGGCGCTCGGCATCGGCGGGCGCCATGCCGTGCACCCAGCGCAACGGCCCCGCGATGTTCTCGCACGCCGTCAGATGACTGAACAGGTTGAAATGCTGGAACACCATGCCGACACCGGCACTCGCACGCTCGTTGGCGATATCGCCCTGGGTCATCTGCTGACCATCGACCCGAAAACCGAGGCGCTTGCCGGCGATGCGGATTTCCCCCGAATCCCACTGCTCCAGGTGATTGATACAGCGCAGCAGCGTGCTTTTGCCCGATCCGCTTGGCCCGAGCAGCGCAATAACCTCGCCGAAGCGGACTGTGAGGTCGAAACCGTCGAGTACCGTCTGCCCGCCGTAACGCTTGCGCAGACCCTTCACCTGCACGGTCGCGCTCTGCTTTTGGAGCGCCGTGTAGCGCTGCGCGCGCTCTGCGTGAAGGTCATCCGCGTTGGGCATGGGCGACGGCGTCGGTCCGAACGGCGCATCGACGGGTAGCGTCGGGGCTGCGCCGGTCGAGTTCGCCGCAATCCCGGCGCGGCGCCACGGCAGCAGCCCTGCGAAGCGCCCGGACGGGCTACGATCGAGATCGAGCGCGGTTTCGGCGAACAACTGGATCGCGGCGATCACGCCTGTCAGCACGAGATACACCAGCCCGGACGCGAAGAAGATCGAAAAGAAATCGAACGTCGACGACGCGAGCTGGGTGCTGCGCAAGGTCAGTTCGTCGACCGCGATCACGGAGGCCAGCGACGAGTTTTTCAACGCGCTGACCGACTCGTTCCCGAGCGCCGGGATCATCGTGCGGATGGCCTGCGGCGCGATCACACGGCGCAGCAGCACGGTCGGCGTCATGCCGAGCGCCTGCCCCGCGAGCAGTTGCCCGCGGTCGATGCCGAGCACGCCAGCGCGCAGGATCTCCGCGATGAACGGCCCCTCGTTCGCCGCGAGCGCGAGACCCGCTGCGCCCATCGCGCTCAACTTCAGCCCGATGTGCGGCAGCGCGTCGTACGCGAACACGAGTTGCAGGATCAGCGGCGTGCCGCGAAAAATCACTGTGTAGCCGCGCGCGATCGCGGCGAGCGGCCCCACCTTGCTCAGTTGCATGCTCGCGAGCACCAGTCCCACGATCAGACCGCCCGCGAGCCCGAGGGCCGTGACTGCGATCGTAAAACCGATGCCGCTCAGCAGATACGGCAGGCCGAGATAGTGCAGAAACAGATTCATCAGTTCGAGGCAATCAGCTTGGGGGTTTCGAGGTTTTCAACACCGAGCGACCACTTCTTCAGCAAGTCAGTCTGGATGCCGGCCTTCTGGATCGCGACAAGCGCTGCCATCACGGCTGCGCGCATTGCCGGATTAGTTTTCGGAACGCCGATACCGATCGAATACGGCAGTGTCACTGCACTAGCTTTTTCGAGTTGGTTCGGATACGCCTTGACCGCCTGGTCCACCGTGTTCACATCGTTGATGTACGTGTCCGCGCGGCCCGAGAGAATCGCCTGGATCGCGTTCGCGTTGTTGTCATACAGCTGCACGGCCGCTTCCGACTTGTTCGCCGCCTTGCAGGCCGGCGCAAGATTCTGGATCAGCGGCACTTCAACGTAGCCGGTGTTCTCTGCGGCAGTCGTGCCGCACATTGTCGGGTTGATGCCGCTGATCTTCTTCGGATTTCCCTTCGCGACGAGCACGCCGTCGAACACTTTCGAATAGGTGATGAAGTCCGCCGCCTTCGCGCGCTCTTCGGTCGCATAGATGTCGGAGATTACGATGTCGGCCTGGCCGCTTTGCAGCGTGGTCAGCAGCGCCGCGAACGAGACAGGCTTGTACGCCATCTTGAAGCCAAGACAGTTGCCGATCGCTTCGCCGAGGTCGATGTCGAAGCCGATGTATTTACTCGGGTCGTTCGGGTCCAGCGCTTCATAGCCCGGCGTGTGTGGGTTGATCGCGTTGATTAGCGTCTTGCCCTTGAATTGCGGGTATTTCGCCTGCAGCGCCGCGCATTCGGCAGGCGCCGGCGCGGCAGCTTGTGCGTGACTCGAGATCAGCAGCGCCAGCAGACTGACGGCGCCAAGAACCAGCTCGCGCCAGCGGCGGGCAAGACCGCCTGCGCGCAGCACTCCATGCCCGTGATCGACAAGATTGATATACATCCCGGAACTCCCTGAGCGGCAGATGGCAATGGCCCACACCATGTACGCCTTGTTGCATCGCACCAGTGCAAGGGTAGATAGACGAAATTCCGCATACTTGTTCCAGCGCGCACAAATGTTTGCACAGAGGCGAAGGAGGTTGGCATACAGCGAACCGCAATCGAGCGTCACACGAAAGATCGATCAGTAGATCTTCCGCGCGACCGAAATGCCATTTCGCCGCCGACGCTCCGGAGGAGGCGACAACACTGACTATCCAGGACTTCGAGGGGGGCGTGCGAGCCGGCGCCGAGTTCGTCGAGCGTCCGGCGCTGCGATGGATGAGAACACGCAATCGGTGCAGCGCGTGACCAACGTCATGGACGAAACCGCCGCAGCGTCCCTCGAGCAGGGCAAGGGCAGCTAACTGAGCAGAACGGACCTTCGAAAGTCCGGCCGAGATAGGCAGTCGAGTCGCTCTCAGATTTCACTGGTGCGTAGCTACTACCTGTCGAGAGACCTCTGACCTCCGCACACACGAACCCTTCCGTTAAACCGAGGGCGCGGCGGAAAGTCAGTTGTCGTCTGATCGGACTGGCGGGCG
This sequence comes from Paraburkholderia sp. GAS32, assembly GCF_050434225.1. Lineage (NCBI taxonomy): Bacteria > Pseudomonadati > Pseudomonadota > Betaproteobacteria > Burkholderiales > Burkholderiaceae > Paraburkholderia > Paraburkholderia sp. GAS32. The sequence continues at coordinate 154,700 of NZ_JBNPVS010000021.1, forward strand.
CTCATGCGGTACCGGCTCGTCTTTATCTGCGTCCCGTGCAGATGACTCGGCCTGCGGCGCCGCGGCAGGAAGCGGCTTGTCTCGCGGCGAAGGTGGCTCGGCGGATTTTGTGGCGGGGTCTGACGGCATCGCGTTCTCCCGGTGACTGGGGAAAATCCCCACGACTACACTAGCACTGAACATCCACGGTGGCTTGCGCGCGGAACTGCTTGAGCGCGGGCCGCGCATGGGTGGCGGATGCTACGATGGCTGGAAATTGCCGCAGAGGTCTCAATGCAAAGCCCCGCTCTGTTCCACGTGCTTCTCGACCACCTCGAAGCGAACGGCACCCAGCCTATCGATATTCAGCGGTTTGTCGATCGGTGGCACCGACTTCGATCGCACGAAGCGTTTCCATGCCCAGTCTGCTACCTCGCCGGCGAGGAGCAGCCGCTCGCAGCATTGCCGGCGCAAGGTAACTTCGAGCCATTCAAATGCCCAGGTTGTCGGACGCGGTTCGACGTACCAATCGACGGGTAACGCCACGTTTTCCGAAATGAAGGGAACAGGGCAAAACGCCGGTTTCCACGAGCGCATCGGCATGAGACCAAGATCGTGCTACTCCCGTAAAACGCATAATCAAAGGGAACCCCTAGTCTTACTGTGTCAATAAAAAGCGATACCTGGTAGTATGAAGTAATAGAGACTGCGGGCGATCGCAATGACAGAAGAGATCGATGAATTTGAAGCG